>JAZQOE010000108.1:0-13822 GCA_045627705.1 Kiritimatiellia bacterium
ACATGCCATGCGCTCCCCAAAGTGCGGGGATATCCGGCACCCCCGCCAACTTTATTTGCACATGGCATATCATTTTACGGCGTATCTTGCAACAAAAATATAGTGAATTTTACTATTGATGATTTAATGGGCAGACACTACCTATCCGCAGCCCCCAGCGATATCTGTTATCTGTTCACTGTTATCTGCTATCTCAATCGGTCGAATGACAAAATAAAAAGATCGGCCATGCCGATTGCCCGGCATGGCCGATGTGACAGATTCAACCGGAGTATCCGCTAATGTTGCGCGGGCTGGACGTTGGTCGCGCGGAGAGACCAGAGTGTTTCCTCGGGGGCATGGACGATCACGCCAACGCGGAACGGAGCATAGCCCACGCAGTAGCCGCGCACCCAGATCTCGTTCCAACCCTGGCGCAGCGTGACCTTCCTCATCGCGTTATGACGATGCGTCTTGCGCGGATCGGGCTTGAAATCCTTCTGTACAACGGGAATCGACTCGCCATTCAAGCGCCAGCGAAGGGTCGTCATGTTGTGACTGAAGAGCTCGAAATCGACCTCCGTCTCTTCCTTGGCATAGACCCAGGTAACGCCGAACCATGTCTGCGAACCGGCATCGCCCAGCTTGAAACGGGTGTCCATTTCATCGAGGGTCACAGGCTGCCAGCGGAGCGGACGCTTTTCGCTCGCCGATCCCCAGAAGCCTGCGGTGAGCGGACCGGAGAAGGTCTGGCGGGAATCAACTGGATCGGTATCGGGCGGGAATACCGCCTTCTCATAGAACGCCGCTACTTCTGTCTTGTTCTGCGGGTCCCACTTGAATTTCTCGGCGCCAGGACCGCCGAACGGGCCGAGACGGAGCCAGTTGCGGAGGAGCAAGCCGCCATCGGCCGCGACAAAGCGCGCCGTGGCCCATGAACCAGGATAGAGACGCGACTCCGTCGGCTCGTCGTATGTCTCCGTGTTGGCCGAACCATCGGTGTTCGCCCACCAGAAGCGGTTGTGTCCGCCGAGGTTCGCGTCGAAGTTCACGCGGAGACGGGAGGAACCGTCAAACTTGGCCTTTGCGAGGAACGGGAACGAGGCGCGCGGGAGGGCGGCCGCGATAGTGAAGCCATTGCCGTCGGCATCGACGGCGCTGCCGAGTTTCGCGCCGGCGATTGGCGCGGCATGGGCGAAGCGCGTCTCGCCCACGGGCGTCTTGAAGCCGACAGGATTGGCCTTTCCGCCGCCTGTCCACTTCGGGAAGAAGCCAACGGCGTGCGGGGCCGAGCCGCCGTTTGCGTCCTGCCAGATTCCAAACACCACGCGCGCTTCGCCATCCTCATTGCCGAGATAGAAGCTCGCGATGTCCGTCGCGTCGGCATGCGAGTAGATGCGGTCGATCGACGTCAGGCGCGGATTGGGCTGGAAGGCGCTGCCGGTGCGGACATGCCAGCGGACGTAGATGTTGTCGGGATCGTAGAGGAGGCGCGCCTCGACCTTCTGGTCCTTGCCACCCTCGAAGACAACGGGAAGCGCGGACTCCCAGCCGGCAAGCGAGCCATCCTTGAGGCTGACGCCGCCAAACGCCGTCCCGACTTCGGCGAACTTGGCATGACCGACGCCGCCGCGGAGGGCGAGCGCCATTTCGGGCGGGTCCTCGATCTGCATCGCGTCGATCTTGACGACGGCGGGAAGGTCCTCGAGGCGCTTGACCGGGTTGTCGCGGAGCGACCAGTTTTCGATTTCGTAGAGGAACGGCGTGTACTTGCCTGACGCATAGTAGATCTTGCCGTTTTCGAAATTGTCGTAGATAGTGCCGGCGAAAAACTCGCCTGGCTGGCGGTAAACGCCCAGTTCGGAGCGGGTGGAACCTGGGGCGAAGAGCGTGTCGATGTACAGGCCGTCATCGGTGTACAGGAAGACACCGCTGCGCGACTGGTCGATCACGGAGAGGATGCCGTTGCGGGGCTTGAAGATGCGCATGCCGCCGGTGAGCTCGCCGCGCTTCGCGCCGCCCGCGATGCAGGTGCGGCCGACGCGCCATGTCATCGCGTAGCCGCCATCGGAGGTGGGATCGTAGCGGGTGATCTTGTGCTGGGCACCGGAGTTCGCCGAGTAGTTGCGTCCGCCGCGGGCCTGGGTGAAGATCGGGCCGCCCTTCACGCCGTCGGCCTGCATCCAGTCGCTGGTGAAGGCGGCGGCCAGCTCATTGCCGCCGTCGAGGGCGCCGGGGTTGCCTGTCGCGCGCGCCTCGAAGAATGGATCGCGGGCGACATGGGTGAAGTGGGTGAAGACGGGGTTGCCGTGTTCGTCGAACGAATCGGGGGAAAGCATCCAGACATCGCGGGAACCCTGGGCGATCGAGAGGTAGTTCAGGCCATCGATCCAACGCTGCCCGTGATAAGTGAAGACCATGCCGGGGAGATCGATCGGGCGCTTTTCGTCGATATCGATTTCGCCGTTGCCGTTTGCGTCGTTCCACGCGAAGTTCTTGTTTCCGGCCTCGCGGAGGATGCACGCCGAAAGGAGGAAGCGCTTGCCGTCATCGGTGAGGCGATAGATGGTACCGCTCTGTTCGCTGGCGAGGTACAGGCGATTCTTCACGCGGATGGCGACCGGCTTCGAGAGGCCGCTGCGCTGGTCGGCCTCGACATTCGGAAAGACGGCGTCGATGTCCCATGCGCCCTTTTCGTAATCCACGATATAGCGCGCTAGCCAGCTGCGGTGAACGGGCAGGTAGATGTGCGACGGATGGGCGGGGTCGATGGCGTAGCTGCTGTTCGCCTTCGTCTGCAAGCTCGGATACTCCGCGACAAGCGAGCCGTCGGCGCAGTTCCATTCGGTCACGCGGTTGGGGCCCGAAGCCTCGACGACCAGCATGCGGTCGCGGCCGGAAGCGTCGGTCCAGCACGCGATGCGGGCGGGGTTCATGAACGTCTCGCGGTCGAAGGAGCCGGACTCCTGTTCATCGGCGCGGCCGAAGACACGCGTGCGCCTGCCCTTCGCGTCGAACTGGAACACATGGTTCGCGCTGGAATCGGAAATGTGGACGCGGCCCTTGGAATCAACGGCGATATCGGTCGGCTTGACGCCATCGGGGAGACGGAACAGCTCGCGCACTTCCCCCTGCGGTATGCCAGTGGCGATGGAAACAGTGCCAACGGCGTCGTACTCGTTGCCAGGACGGTAGAGGATGTACATCGTATCGCCGAGGATGGCGCACGCGCTTGGACGCGAGACGGGGAAATTGGTGAGGATGTCGCCATTGTCGCCGTTGAAGACGGTGATCACATCGACGAAATCGGTAGCGCTTTCGACGAGGCGCGTGCGCTTGCGCGGATCGTTCGGGATCGGTTCGTTTACGAGCGCGCCGCGCTGGATGGCATAGACGAACGTGTAGGGGGAATCGGAGCCGCGCCAGCATGCCATGTCGGTCACGATGCCACGCGGGAGGAAGCCATTCTTGCGGTGGCGGGCGTTGTCCTTGCCGAAGGGCTTGGCGTCGGCGCGGTAGATGAAATAGGGCGCGCCGTCAGTCGAGCAGGCCCAGACCATTTCGCCATCGGTGCAGGCGCACGGGCCGCCACCGGCGCCGCCGGAGGGGAACGCGCGGACAAACTGCGAATTGCCGTATGGACGCTCCAGGTCGATGATCGGGCAATTCTTGCCGTTTTCGAGATAGCGATAGTAGAAGACGGAGCGTCCGGAAGCCGTAGTGTAGATATCGGCGAGCGGGGAACCGACAGGGTCGCCGTGGAAGGGCATGGGAAGCTTCCAGAGTTCGGGTGTATCGGGAGTCGGCAGGAAGGCGCCGACACCGGAATGGTAGCGGGCGCGGATCGCGTGGAACTCGCCGTCGATCGGATCGAGGGTGGCGGGCGCGTAGATGCCCTTCACGCCATACTCGCCGGCGGGGACAGGCATGAAGTTCTCGTCGAGCCCGTTCCATTTTGCGGTGAACGATCCCTTTCCGGGCGCAGTCTCGAAGGGCTGGCCGCAAACAAAGGTGCTCACTATCTTGTCTGGGTTGTCCCTATCCGTGATGGCGAGCGTGACCAGATAGGTCTGGCCGTCATCGGGAAGCGTGAATGGGATGTCAACTCCGGCGAACGCGGAAGCGGAAAGCAATGCCGCCATTGCGGCGGTCCTGGCAAGTGTCTTCTTCATGACGCAAATTATCTCGCCAAACAGCGCAAGTTGGCAAGACAAATGTCACTGTTTTCATTGAATACCCCTTATCTTGACATACGACATGGGAATATCGCATTATCGAAACGGTTATTGCCCAGTTAGGAGTCAATTCAGATGCAGTCTATGTCAAGTATTTTCGGACACGTTGGTTCATCTTTCGCGATGAAGGCCACTGTCGCGGCCGTTGCAGCGGCTGTTTCATGCAATTCATTCTCCGCGACACAGTATGTCTGGAAGACTGCAACCGACGGCAGCATCGACAATCCCGAAATGTGGGATGAGCAAACGGCGAAAAATTCCGCGTACATCTTCGATGTCGATGGTTCATACGTTGTCGGACTCGATGCCTCGCGAACGAACTCAACCCTACTATGCTTCGATGGCGAATCCAATGTGACGCTCTCTTTCGGAGACAACATCTGGAACCTCGGCGGCAATGCGCTGCGCATCCCCTACTCCTCGGCTGGTGTCGGATGCCCGAAGGTGGCGCTTGTCTCCGGCGCGATCGACAATGCAAGCCTTAACATCGGATTCAAGGCAGACCGTCCCGCGGGAGAACTGAATATCTACGGACCAGGTTCGGAAATCAACGCGACTGCAATCAATCTCGGCGTGGACGCCCCGGGCGCGAAGATGACCGTCGCCAATGGCGCGACATTGACCACGACCGGTGTTCCGACAATCGGCACAAGCGCAAATGGCTGCCAGGCAGAACTCCATATTCTTGACGGCGCAAGGTTCGTTGTCAACAAGCCGGGCATGGCGTATGTCGGCACTTCGGGTTCATGCTCCAACCTGCTTCATGTCGCCGGCGCGAATTCATCCGCGACATTCTCTTCATCCACGCAGGTCCGCATCGGAGTCCAAAATGGCTGCGACTACAACAGGGTCGTGGTCGATGGCGCAAGCATGACCTGCGGCAACAACCTCATCGCCGGCAATCTCGGCGGCTACAATGATCTCATCCTGACAAACGGCGCGACATGCTCCGCCTCGAAACTCTATGTCGGAGGCGGGAACACATCCTATCGCAACCATGCGTTGGTCGATGGCGAGGGAACCACGATGACGGTTTCCGGCATGGTCGCTGTCGGCATGGGCGGAAATGAAAACATCCTTGAAGTGGCAAACGGCGGCACGCTCACCGCGCAGAGCTTCAGTCTGAACGTGGGGACCGTCAGCGGTGCGAGCGGGAACGCCCCAAGTTTTGGAAATGAACTCATTGCCAGGGGTAAGGGCACTTATGTCCAGTCGGCTGTCGATTGCTCGATCGGCCACACCAATGGGAATGCAAAGGTAACAATCGCCGATGGCGCGGCGCTGTATGTGAAGGGCGGCAGCCAGAAATTCCTTTACATCGGCGAGCTTGGCGAAGCCACTTCGAACTCCCTTGAAATTGTTTCGGGCGGCATAGTCACCAACTCCACGAAAGTAGTCATTGGCAATGCCGCACTGTCGCATGACAACTCGATACTCGTCAGCGGCCCTGGTTCCCTGCTGTACCAGACGGCCTACATCCGCGTGGGGTCAAGCGCCAAAAACAATTCGCTGACAATCGACGATGGCGCATTCCTCAACATGCGAAACGTCCTGTACGTGGGTTCGGGTTCCGCCAGCCATGGCAATGTGCTGAATGTCTCCGGCGAATCCACTGCCGTCACCAATACTTCCGTACTCTATGCCGGCTATGAAGGATGCCGCAATTCGGTCGCAGTGCGCGAAGGCACCTTCCACAATTCGGGTTCCGTGTACGTAGGATATGCAACTACGGCCATGTCCAACACCCTTGAAATCGCCGATGGCGCATATTTCTATGCCGGTGGCAACGTCCAGCTGGGCAACAGCGACGCATCTTGCGAGGGCAACTCGATTGTTATCGACAATGCGTCGTTCCTCGGCGATTCGCCGATGACAATCTACAATGCGACCCTCGAGTTGAAAGGCTCCATGCCTAGCGACCTTTCGGGCGAATATGTCCAGATTCCGCGTTTGACGTTTAATGACGGGACAAGCACCTTGAAGTTCACCGGCGACCGCAGCGGCATGCCGTTCCTCTATAATCGCAAGACATCCAAGACAACGAAAGACATCAAGTTCCTCGCGGCGAATGGCGGCAGCATCGTGGTTGACGCCTCGGAGTGCCGCAACCGCGGTACATACACATTGATCGACAGTCCGAACCCGATTCCAGATGCACTTCTCGAAAACATCACAGCTTCAGACAATGCGGTCGTCTATCCTTCCGCCGACAAGAAGTGCCTGTATGTGGATGTCCACTACACCTCCGGCACCATCTTCCTGTTGAAATAGAAATCAGGCTCTCAAACAGTCTGCCTTGGGAATATACTGCGACCAGTCGCCTTGTTTATGACAATGCGGACCTTGGCGCCGGGCGAGGAGAATGTGCCGGCGAGGATGTCGGATTCGCGGAAGCGAGCGAGCAGGATTTCGCGGGCGGCGGGACGGACTCCATTGTCGCCGCGTTCGAAATCGTAGATTACATGGATGAGTCCATCGGCGGATTCAACCATGTCCGGATACGATACGCCTAGACGAGAATCGATCATGAGTCCGCCGAGCCATGTCTTTCCATCGTCCTCGGAAAGTCGCGCGAAGAGGTTTTCGCGCCTCATGGTGTCAACATGCGTCACGAGCAGTATGCGTCCGGAGCGTAGGTTCCGCAGGCAGAAACGGGTGGATGGCCCGGGAAAGACAACGTTGGGATTCGCTTCCCACGAGCGTCCGCGATCGCGTGAAAGCGCTTCGCCGATTCCATCGCGGCGGCGCACAAGCATCCACAGTGAACCGTCGGCGCGTTCTATCGCGGAATGTTCGTCGAAAAGCCTGTTTGCCACATCGGGTCCGCCGCGCAGCGCCCACGTTGCCCCGCAGTCGCACGATGTCCAGATGTTCGAGCGCCGATCGCATTCCGGCACGCGCGGATGGCGGGGAGGAACAGCGCCCCAAACCGCAGCGGGCAGACACCATTCGCCTGTCGAAAGGACAAACGGCTTGTTCATCATCACTCCGTTGCAGATTCTGCGCGGCAATGTCCACTTCGGATTGGCATTGCCGGAGTCCGAAGTGCGCACCGCCCATACGCCGGCACGGCCGTCGTGGTAGCTTTCGCATTGCGTCCAGAAGAGCCACATCCTGCCGAGCGGATCGTGCCACAGGCATGGATCGTAGCAGCGGACCTTCGGGCAATCGTGGCGGATTATGAATGCTGGTGATTTCCATGGCGCATCGCCGCCATTGCATGTCGCAACAGCGACCACATTGCCTGGACCTTCTCCGGCTTCGCCTGTGTACCAAAGCGCCCAGAGGCGCCCGTTCGGCGCGAGTTCGATGCCTGGAATGCCTTGCCAGAGACGCGCCCCGTCACGATATTCGGCCGGGGTTGCGAGAAACTTTGCCGGTTTTAGAGATTCGTCCATGACGTGCCTACAGCATGAAGAACATATCGCCGTAGGACGGGAAGGGCCAGATGTCCGGCGGAATGAATCCTTCGAGTTCGTCGGCGATAGTGCGGATTGATTCCATAGCCGCGATCATCTTAGCGGGCTTGCAGGTTTCAATCTCGGTGTCGAGTCGATCGGTGGCGACGAGAAGTGCTTCCGCGAGAGACGCGACCTTTTCCGCTAGCTTCGTGATGGAAGGCGCGGACTTCGCGGATGGGAGCGCCTGGCGCGCGGCGCCGAGGTTCGCGATGTATTCGAAGGCTGCCGGTGCGATTTGGGTGCGCGCCATCGAGGCGAGGCATTCCGCCTCCATCGTGATTGTCTTGCGGTAGGTTTCGAGATAGACATCGTGGCGCGATACGAGCTCGCGTTCCGTCAGCACTCCGTATTTCGTGAAGAGTTCCTTCGCAGCGGGAGCAAGCAGTTCCGCAAGCGCTTCGGGAGTGGTGCGCAGATTGGGGAGGCCGCGGCGCGCCGCTTCCTTCTTCCACTCGTCGGAATAGTTGTCGCCATCGAACAGCACGCGCTTATGGTGGCGCACGGTGCCTTGGAGAATCGCCTGCAGCGCGGGCATCATCTCTTCACCCTTCGCCATGCGTGTCTCGAGCTCGCCGCACATCGTGTCGAGCGCCCAGGCGGTGATGGTGTTCAGCACCATGTTCGCTCCGCTGCAGTTCATGTTCGAGCCGACAGCACGGAACTCGAACTTGTTGCCTGTGAATGCGAGCGGGGAAGTGCGGTTGCGGTCTGTCGCGTCGCGCGGGAGCGTGGGGATGGTATCGACGCCGATATTGATCTGTCCGGCGGTCTTCGAGCGGCGCGCCCCGCCGGTGCCGATCTGCGCCACGATGTCGGAAAGCTGGTCGCCAAGGAAGATCGAAAGAATCGCCGGCGGAGCTTCGTTCGCGCCGAGACGGTGGTCGTTCTGCGCGCTTGCCGCGGCGGCACGGAGCAGTCCCGCATGGGTATCGACCGCCTTGATCACGGCGACAAGAATCGTGAGGAACTTCGCGTTTTCGTGCGGCGTCGAACCGGGGTTCAACCAGTTGCGTCCGTCGGGTCCGCATACCGCCCAGTTCACGTGCTTGCCCGATCCGTTTACGCCGGCGAAGGGCTTTTCGTGGAGAAGGCATGCGAAGCCATGGCGTTCCGCGACCTCGTTGAGCACCTGCATGGTGATCATGTTATGGTCGATCGCGAGGTTCTGATCCTCGAAGACCGGCGCGAGTTCGAACTGCGCCGGCGACGCCTCGTTGTGGCGCGTCTTCGCCGGGACGCCAAGGCGCCACAGTTCGCGGTCAACTTCGTCCATGAACGCCAGGATGCGCGGGTGGATGCGTCCAAAGTAGTGGTCCTCAAGCTGCTGGTGTCGCGCCGGGCGACGGCCGACGAGCGTGCGGCCGGTTTGGATCAGGTCGGGGCGCTTCAGGAAGAGCGCGCGATCGACAAGGAAGTACTCCTGCTCGGCGCCGAGCGTGGCGCATGTGCTGGATGCGCCTTCGATGCCGAAGAGTTTTGCGAGGCGCGCGAGTTGGGCGGAGAGTGCGCGCTGCGAGCGAAGAAGCGGTGTCTTCTTGTCGAGCGCGTCGCCATGGTAGCCGCAGAACGCGGTCGGAATGCAGAGCACCGTCGCGCCGGACTTGCCCTTCCGCAGGAATGCTGGGCTGGTTGGATCCCATGCGGTGTAGCCGCGCGCCTCGAAGGTCACGCGCAGTCCCCCATTGGGGAATGACGAGGCATCCGGCTCGCTCTGCCGTAGTTCGGAACCGGAGAAGTGGGCGATCATTCCGCCTTCGTGGTCTGGCATGAAGAACGAATCGTGCTTTTCGGCGGTCATGCCAGTAAGCGGCTGGAACCAGTGCGTGTAGTGGGTCGCGCCACGTTCGAGAGCCCAGTTTTTCATGGCGCCCGCGACTTCATCGGCAATCGCGGGGTCGAAGGGCCTGCCCTGGAGGATGGTCGCGGAAAGGGACTTGAACGCCGCTTCGGAGAGATAGTTGCGCATTGCCTTTATGCTAAAGACATTTTCGCCGAAGCTGATTTCCGAGGTATTCATCTGTTTTGCCTTTCTGGCGTTAGAAAGCGGGGAAGTATATCATGGCGAAAGTGCGTTTGCAAAGTGCGTGGAATCTGCTAAATTGTCATGACTATGAACAAACATGCGAAAAAGGCCATCAAGGTCGCAGCCATAACGGTTGTCGCAATCGTCGTGGCGCTGTTCGTCGCCATTGAACTCGCGGCAGGACCGATTGTCAAAGGCTCCGCGAAGGCGGCCGGTCCGCTCGTCCTTGGCACCGAAATATCCATCTCGAACGCGAATGTCCATGTGCTTTCCGGCAAGATCAACCTGGGCGGAATGGTCGTCGGTCCCGTCGAGGGCTTCGAGGCTAATCTCTTCGAGATGGATTCGCTGAAGATTGACATGGACACGGCTTCGCTCTTGCGCACCTCGGAGCCGATCGTGATCCACGAGATCGCCATCGAAGATCCCATCGTCTCCTACGAACTCAAGGGCATCCACAGCAACCTCCAGGCACTGCTGGACAAGCTTGGGGCTGACAAAGAAAAGGATAGCGATGACAAGACCTCGGATAATGACCAATCAGGGCGCAAGGTCGTCATCGAGCACTTCCTCTTCAAGGGCGGCAGGGTGCGTGTCGCGGTGCTTCATGGCAAGGGTGTTGTCGTCCCGCTTCCCACTATCGAGCTGAATGACATCGGTGCCAAGAACGGCGGCATTACCGGCATCGAGGCGACCTTCCAGGTTATCGAGTCGATCGTGACTGGCACAGTGAAGGCTTGTGCAGGCGTTATCGGCGATGTCGGTGGTCTTGCCATCGATGGCGTTGAAGCGGTTGGCGGCGCGGCGCTTGATGGAGCAAAGGCTGTAGGCGACGCGGCTGCAAAGGGTATCAAGGCGATCGGAGGACTCTTCTCCAAGGGCGATGATGACAAGGCCGAAGAACCCGTGGAAGCGGAGTAGCCTTCGCATTTGAATCGCCACTGCGGGAAAAGACGGCGCGCCGTTTTCCCAGCGATTCCTGCACTCTTATTCGGAGCAACAAACAATGGCAAATCTTGAACTTGTCGCCGACTATCCATGCCATGTCGGCGAGTGTCCGCTCTGGCATGCGACGGAACAGCGCGTTTACTGGACCGACATTCCGGCGGGAAAACTCTATCGCTACGATCCCGCCACAAACACAAGCGAAGTCTGCTACGAGGATCGCCCGGTTGGCGGATTCGTCCTGCAGGGCGATGGCTCGCTACTGCTTTTCCGCGATGGAGGCAACGTCGTCGTCTGGAAGGATGGCGAAATCGTCCGCACTGTCGTCGAGGGTGTCGATGACCTGCGCAACACGCGCTTCAACGATGTCTGCGCGGATCCTGAAGGACGCGTCTTCTGCGGCACAATGCCGGACCTGCACCACATGGGCCGTCTCTACCGTCTCGAACTCGATGGTGCGCTGACGCTTCTTTTCGATGGCATGGGCATTCCGAATGGCATGGGCTTTTCGCCAGACCTGAAAACGCTCTACTTCAACGATTCCTACGCGACGCAGCGCATCACATACGCATACGAATACGACCGCTCATGCGGCGAGCTCGGCTCGCGTCGCGCCCTGCGCGATGCGAAGGCATGCACCGATCCCGGCAATCCAGACGGCCTCGCCGTCGATTCGGAAGGATTCGTCTGGACCGCGCGCTGGGATGGCGGCGCCTTGCTCCGCCACTCGCCCGAAGACGGATCTGTCGTCGCGAACATTTCCTTCCCGTTGCGCAAGGTTTCATCGCTCTGCTTCGGCGGAGCCGACATGACCGACATCTACGCGACGACGGCGGGTGGCCATCTGCGCCCGACGGATGGCGCGAACGCCGGCGCACTCTTCCGCCTCCGCGGCGCCGCGGCCGCCCCCGGCATGCCCCGCTTCACGTCCAACTTCTAGCCCGTACAGGGGACTTGGGGGCGGCAGCCCCCAGCGATACTTGTCATCTGTCATCTGTTATCTCAAGAAAGGCGGCATTCTATGTACATCGGCACCGACTACTACCCCGAACACTGGGACAAACGCCGCTGGCGCAAAGACGCGGAACTCATGCAGAAGGCAGGTTTCAATGTCGTCCGCATGGCAGAATTCGCCTGGGCTATGATGGAACCCGACGAAGGCCGCTTTGATTTCGCGTGGCTCGACGAGGCGATCGACATCCTCCACTCGCATGGCATCTACGCCATTCTCGGCACACCCACTGCCGTCATGCCCGCATGGCTCGCCCGCCACTATCCCGAAACGCTCGCGGTGAATGCGCAGGGACAGCGCGTCGAGTGGGGCGTCCGCAAGAACAACTGCTTCACGAGCGGCGCGTATCGTTTCTTTTCCGCGCGAATCACCCGCGCGATGGCCGAGCATTTCAAGGACAATCCAGGCGTGATTGGCTGGCAGACCGACAACGAGTTCGGCGGTCCCGATTGCTTCTGCGATTCCTGCCGCGCCGAGTGGCACGCCTGGCTGCGCCGCCGCTACGGCAACATCGCCGCGCTGAACAAGGCGTGGGGCAATCATTTCTGGGGACAGGTTTTCAGCGAGTGGGACGAGATCAACATCCCGCGCGACCCCAATACCTACAACCCCTCCGCGTGTCTAGACTGGCGCCGTTTCAATTCGTGGACGCAGGTCCGCTTCCAGCACGAGCAGGTGGAAATACTTCGCGAGCTCTGCCCGAAGCATTTCATCACTCACAACTTCATGGGTCTCTTCAAGGGTATCGACTACTACGATCTAGCGAAGGAGCTCGACCATGTGAGCTGGGATAACTATCCGGTCTGGGGCGCACCTGGTCCAATGGACTCCTCCGCCTTCGCTGCCGACGTGATGCGCGGCCTGAAACGGAAAAACTTCTGGATCATGGAGCAGACCGCGGGTCCCGGTGGATGGAGCGACTTCGGCCGCAATCCTTATCCAGGCGAGATTCGCAGCGTCGCATACCAGCAGCTCGCGCACGGCGCCGATGGCCAGGTCTGGTTCCGCTGGCGCACCTGTACCGCCGGACGCGAACAGTATTGGCACGGATTGCTCCAGCATGACGGCCGTCCGCTTCGCCGCTACAACGAGGCCGCGCAGGTCGCGACAGAATACCATCGCCTCGCCCCTGAACTCGAAGGCACCACGCCGCGTCCCCAGGTCGCGATGATCTACGACTACGAGAACATCTGGGCGACAGACATCCAGCCCAGCTACGGCGGACACTCCTACCACGAGGCCGCAGGCCGCTTCTATGCCGCCATGCATCGTCTCGGCGTGAATATCGACATCATTCCGCCTTCCGCGGATTTCTCGGAATACAAGCTTGTGGTCGCGCCCGACCTATACATCCTTCCCGATACGCTTGCCAAGCGCCTCGATGCGTATGTGAAGAATGGTGGCGTGCTGCTTGCCGACTGCCGTCTCGGTGTGAAGGACGAAACATCGCTCTGCTACGAGCGCACTCTGCCCGGTCTGCTTTCGGATGCACTTGGCATCACGATCGAGGAGTATTCGACAATCGCAGAGCCCGGAGGCTATCGCCTTGTCGGCGGCAAGGAATTCCCCGGCGAATTTACAGCCGAGCGCTACCTCGATTTCGTCAAGGCCAAGAAGGCCAAGGCCCTTGTTGGCTTTGATCGTTGGAACGTGAAGGGTTTCGCCGCCGTCACCCGCAACGACTATGGCAAGGGTACTGGATGGTACGTTGGAACCATCGCGAAGGAATCTGCGTTTTACGATCAGTTGATGTCGCAGGTGCTTGCTTCGGCGGGTGTCGCGCCATTGCTGCCAGAGCGCGCTCCGGATGGCGTTGAAGTCTCTTGCCGCGAAGGCAAGGGTAAGAAACTCCTGTTCGTGATCAACCACACGCAGGAAGCCGTCGAAGTTGCAGTACCCGCCGGCAAGCTTGACCTCATCACGGGCGAAAAGACGCAGTCCAAACTCCGTCTCGGGCGCTATGGCGTAGCGGTAATCAAGATGTGATTCTTTACGTCTGAGATTGCAAGATGAAATCATCGGCCCACGGCGAATTCCGTGCGGTCGATGATTTCCTGTTGTTCCTGCGGAGAGAGCGCAACGAAGAATTCGCTGAAGCCTGTCTTGCGCACCATGAGCGTTCGATAGGATGCAGGATCGCGGCGCGCCGCTTCAAGTTCCTCGCGTG
>JAZQOE010000109.1:0-15643 GCA_045627705.1 Kiritimatiellia bacterium
TGGACGCGCCAGTGCCATCGCCCCTTGTGCGGATAGATGGTGCCTGGCAGTGACAGATTCGTGATCATTGGCCGCCTTTCCGTGTCACCCGGGTGACAGGGTGACACGCAGAAGCCAGCCGCAAGCGATGCAACCGACTTCACAAGCCGCCTATTTTCAATAACTTAAGTGGTGCGCCTGGCGGGGGTCGAACCCGCAGCCTTTAGCTCCGGAGGCTAACGCTCTGTCCAATTGAGCTACGGGCGCAAAAACACGGAACACACGGAATATTAGCGGTTGCGACGGATATTTGCAAGACGGTTCGCCATCAGTCTTCCTTGCGGCTGAAGGCGAAGGCGCCGAGCGTCGCGATCAAAAGCGGGACAAACAGCAGATTCCAGGCTATTGATTGGAGCAGTTCATCGGAGGAGATGCGTTCGCCCTCGGAAAGCAGTTCAAGCGGGTGAGGGTCTAGCAAGGGCTTGGCCGCAGTAGTCACCGCCATGGCGGTTTCCTGCGCGATACGGGCGCCAAAGGTCTCAGGCGGTTCATCCGGCTCGATCGCCTCTTCCATCGCGTATGCGCTGGCAAAGACCGAAAGGAGCAAGCCTGTTGCGCAGAACGCGGCCACCGGGAAGGTGAAAAGCATTCCGAATGTAACGCCCAGCGCGGCAAGCGCGGCGAGAATGGCAAGTTCGACCAAGAGCGCCCTGAAAAGATTCCCCGCGAAACCGCCACACGGCTCGAGAAGCGCGATTCCCCGGCGCGGCTGGACAAGCAAGGAACCGGCATCGGGCATCGTAGGCGCGTATGTGAAGTCCAATCGTATCGCAGTCGATCCAACGAGTTTCGACGCATCGATCGGCACGACGAACTCGCTGCTTGTAAAATCGTCGATATGGAACGAAACGCTGGATCCGTTGTCGCCATCGAGCGCGCAATCGGCGGTGACCTCCTGCCTCGATATCTGGTCGGCCGTGAAATTCATCTTCATCCAAAGCGTCGCATTTTGCGGCAGCGGCCGTTCCAGCGTGAAATCCCATGGAATGGTTTCTCCCGCGGAAATCGCGCGGTAGCGTTCCGGCACCTGCTCGATGAACTTGCGAAGGGCGACCGCAGGATCGATTTCTGGCGGGGGCGGATAATTCCTAAGCAACATTTCCGCCTCTTCGCGGACAGTCGGCATGATGGGCGCATGGCGCACGCGCGTGACAGCCCATGTCGCGGCGCCATGTCGATGCGAGCGTATCGCAAGGGAGGCATGCGTAACGGCCCCGGCCGCGACAAGCAATACGGCGTCGAGCAGGATGATCCCGAGCCATTTGCCAAGCCAAAGTTCAATCGGACGAAGCGGTTTCACGCGCGTGAGCGCGAGGCGCTTCGAAGCCGCGTCGATGGAGACGGCTCCACACGAAGTCCAAAGCGTCGCCAGCGAAAGTATGCCTATCGCCGCGCCGAGCGCATAGCGCACGGCGACGCGTATGTCGCCATCGGGCGTGCCATCGCCATCGACAAGCAATGGCAGGCAGATCGTCGCGGCGCCAAGCAACGCCGCCAGCACTCCGACAAGCCTCGACCGCGTTGCCGCAAGGATCGTATGGTGCGCCACGGCGCCGATCCGACGGATTGAAAAGGCGAAGCTCATTGCAATCGTTTTACCCGCCAATCACTATGCCAAACGCGCCGTGACAATGCGCCAGATTTCGTCGGATACTTCCTCGACCGATCTTGCCGCATCGACAACCACGCAACGAGCAGGTTCCTCGGCCGCAAGCGAAAGATACCCCTCGCGCATGCGGGTGTGAAATTCGATGGCCTCGCGCTCGAAACGGTCGGGGCCTTCGGCATTCGCGGCGCTTCGGGCAACGAGCCGCTGCATTCCAACGCTAGTCGGGACATCAAGCACGAGCGTGAGATCGGGATGGCGTCCGCCAGTCGCGAAATCGTTGAGCGTCTTGAGGGTGTCGATTGGGAGCCCGCGTCCAAATCCCTGATACGCGACCGTCGAATCCGTAAAACGGTCGCTCAACACGCACGAACCGTTCGCGAGCGCCGGCTCGATCACATTCTTCACGAGCTGCGCGCGGCTGGCGCAGAAGAGAATCGATTCCGCGCGTTCGCATGGCGGTTCGCCTGCGGTGTCGTGCTGGAGGATTCCGCGAATACATTCGCCGAGTTTCGTTCCGCCTGGCTCGCGCGTGGTCACCACTGTGCGGCCAAGCGATTCAAGGCGCTCGGCAAGAAGCTTGATCTGCGTGGACTTGCCGCCGCCTTCGGGACCCTCGAAGGTGATGAAAATGCCTTTGGCGCACATTGCGTGTAACTCTCGTTGATGCGTGTTGCGCCTTGATCAGGCCTTGGGCGAAAGCTTCTGGCCTTCGCGGGAATCCTTGACGACCCAGCCCAGCGCGGCGATGGCGTCGCGCAGGCGGTCGGACTCCGCCCAGTTCTTGGCGGCACGCGCCGTGGCGCGTTCGTCGGCAAGCTTCTGGACCTCTTCGGGCACCTTGACCTCCGCCGCGCGGCGACCGAAGGAAATAACGCCGAGGCCGAGTTCAAAGGGACCATCGAGCAGCGCGAGTACCGCCGCAGCCGCCGCGGGGTCGAGTTCGCCCTTGTCAAGCGCGGCATTGCCGTCGCGCACCATCGTGAAGAGCGAGGCCAGCGCCTCTGGAACGTTCAGGTCGTCGGCAAGCGCGGCGCGGAGCGCGTCCTCCGCCTTCTTCGCCCAATCGGGAAGCGTGGATGCGGGCGCGGCACCGGCGGCGCGCTCGGCGAGACGCGCTGAAAACGCGTCGATACGGGCGAGCGCGGTACGGGCGGAATCAAGCGCGTCGAAGGTGAAGTTCAGGCTCTGGCGATAGTGGCAGTTGATCAGCACATAGCGGATCTCGCGTCCGTTCCAGCCCTTTTCGAGAAGGTCGCGGAGGGTAAAGAAGTTGCCGGCGGACTTCGACATCTTTTCGCCGTTTACGCGCAGGTGCGCGCAGTGGAGCCATGTGAGTGCGAAGGGCTTGCCGGTCGCGCCTTCTGATTGCGCGGTCTCGTTCGCATGGTGCGGGAAGAGGTTGTCGATGCCGCCAGTGTGGAGGTCGAAGGTCGTTCCGAGGTACTTCATCGACATCGCGGAGCACTCGAGGTGCCAGCCTGGGCGGCCGCGTCCCCACGGGGAATCCCAGACGACATCGCCGTCTTCTTCGCTCCATGCCTTCCAAAGCGCGAAATCGCCGACAGACTCCTTCTCGTATTCGTCCTGCGAAACGCGCGCGCCGCCGCGCATGCCGGCGATGTCGATGTGCGCTGGATGTCCGTAGTTCGGGAACTTCGAGACAGAGAAGTAAACGGACTTGTCATCGGACTGGTATGCGAGACCGCGCTCGAAGAGCTGTTGGATGAGGTCGATCATCTCGGGGATGTGGTCGGTCGCGGCGGGATAGACCTCGGCGGGCTGGATGTTCAGCGCCTTGAGGTCGGAGAAGAATGCCTCGATGTAGGGCCTCGTGTAGTCGCGCAGGGCGACGCCTGCGGCGCGTGAGTTGCGGATTGTCTTGTCATCGACGTCCGTCAGGTTCATCACCTGCCTGACGCGCCAGCCGCAGAGCTGGATCGCGCGGCGGAGGATGTCCTCGAATACATACGCGCGGAAATTGCCGATGTGGGCGAAATTGTAAACTGTGGGGCCGCAGGTGTACATGCGGGCGCACTTGTCGTCGATTGGCTTGAAGTCAACCTTTTCGCGGGTCGCTGTATCGAAGAGTTTCATCGGGTTTTGTCCTGTCTAGTTGGAAGAAATCGTTGCGATTGCCATTGCGGAAATGCCCTCTCGGCGGCCAATTGCGCCCATGCCCTCGACCGTTGTGGCCTTGACGGACACACAGGATACGGGCACTCCCATCGCTGAGGCGAGGCGTTCGCGCATGGCGGGAATGTGCGGCGCGAGCTTTGGTGCCTCGGCGACGACCGTGACATCGGTGTTGACGATCGAAAAGCCGTTTGAGGCGAGACGCGCCACAACCGCGCGAAGGAGTTCGACGCTGTCGGCGTCTTTCCACTTTGGATCGCGATCGGGAAAATGTTGGCCGATATCGCCATCTGCTGCGGCGCCGAGAAGCGCGTCCATGAGCGCATGGGTAAGCACATCCGCGTCCGAATGGCCGAGCAGGCCAACGGAGTGCGGGATTTCGACGCCGCCGAGAATCAGGCGGCGGCCTTCGACGAGACGATGCGCGTCGTAGCCGAGTCCAGTGCGAATCATGCGTGGCATGATAGCATGTTTGGCAGGTAAGAGGTAAGAGATAAAAGGTAAAAAGGCATGAGTCTAGGCCGCAGGGGCGAGCTGGCGGGCAAGATATCATCAACATCAATCACAGTGAAAAATCGCGGGGCGGCAGCGAGTGTTTCCCCGCAGCCGCCCCACTTTTTTCTGCGCACACAACCTGATTAGCGCGCGATGCGGAAACCGATGTAGATGTATCCGGGATAACCGGGCGAGTTGAACTCGCGGTCGCAGCTGCGCGGCGTGCCGTAGTAGCCGAAGGTGCCGCCACGGATTGCGCGGTACATCACACGCCCACAAGCCGGCGGGCGCTGATCAACCGGGTTGAGACCACCTGGAATGGTGTCGGGATGGTAGCTGTCGGCAAGCCACTCGCAGACATTGCCGCCCATGTCCATCACGCCATCGCGCGAGCAGTCGAAGGGATAGCTGCCGACAATTGCCGTGCGGTCGTCGAACTGCGGACGGAGCAGCCCTTCCGACGGATTGGCCTCTTCCTTGGGAGCGGCATTGCAGATTTCGCGGGTCGGGAGTTCCTCGCCCCAGGGATAGGTGCGGTTCTCGCCGCGACCGGTTGCGACGTATTCCCATTCTGCCTCGGTGGGAAGACGGTAGCCATTCGCCCCTTCGATGACAGCCATGCCGTTCGCCTCGTCGTAAACGGGATTGAGCCCTTCCTTCTTGGAGAGCCAGTTGCAGTAGCCGGCGGCATCGAACCAGTTGACATAGATCACGGGCTCGTCGTCGCGCCACGAAAGCGCAGTGCGGAGGGCGCGGTGCTCGGGCTTGAACTCCTCGAACTGGCGGTTGGTGATTTCGTATTTGCCGATCTGGAAGGGCGAAAGCTCGACCTCGCGGGCGGGGCCTTCGTCAAACTCCGCGGCCTTCGCGGCCATCGTGAACTTGCCTCCTGGGATGTCGATCATCTCGGGCTTGGTATCCTTGACCTTGCCGTCAAACTTTGCGACTTCGTTGCGGACAAGCGAAAGCGACTTGATGGTGATGCCGTCGTCCCAGTCGGAGAAGTCGAGCTTGCGCTGCGATTCGTCGCGGGTGTCGAGTTCCTTGGCGATGACGATCTTCGATGCGCCGTCAAGCACGGACCAGAGGAAGCAGAGCTCCTTCTCCTCGCCGCCGGTCGGAGGGAGGTAGAGGGGCATCAGGTGGCGGATCCCATTGCCTGTCAACCAAGGCATCTCGACGTAGAACGTAAGGCGCGTGTCCTCGTCCGCGCTGTTCGCGTAGCGGACGCGGAAAGAGTATGAACCAGGCTGGAAGCCGGCTGGAAGGTCCCACTCTGTCACGCCGTCGTTGTTGAAGGTGACGGCGGGATCACCGGCGACAGCGCACTGCGCCCAGGAGCGGTGGATGCCGTCGTACTCGAAGCAGTATGAATTGCGGACCGTTTCCTTGGCGACAATCTGGCGGCGGCCAACGGTCGAAAGTACGGTCTTTCCATCGCGTGTGATGGTGAATTCGGGCGTCGCGCCTGGAACCATCGGGGCTTCGAGAGAGTGGAATCCAGCGGGGAAGTCCTTGGTGACAACCTGATCGCCCTGGCGGATCGAGAATGTCGCGGGAGCGGTCAGCATCGCGGAACCATATACATAGTCGCGGACATCGTCATGGATCTGCATGTAGCGGTCGCGGCCGTCCTGCCAATCCGCGGAATCAGCGGTGCGGACTATGCGAGAGAGCGCCTTCGGACGCGTGCGGTAGGCGGAGTAGATCTTATCCTGCGTAATGGCGGGATAGATTCCGCGGGACTTGTACGCTGCGCCGAAATAGGCGGTTAGGTCGAGAAACGATTCATCGCGGGCGCCCCATGCGCGGTTTGCGAGATCGTTCGGAAGCATGTTGCCGGTCCAGCCATTGAGCGAAATGCCGGAATCCTCGGCATTGTCGTTCCAGGTCACGATTTCAACGAGTTCCGGCTGGTCGGCGATGATCGTGCGCCACTGCTCGGCGTAGCCCTGCATGCCGCGATGGTCGCGCAGGTTGGCGGAATTGTACGAAGGCGCGGGACCGGCGATGAAGAGCTTGTTGTTCTTCATGGCGACGAAACGGCCGTTCGAGAGATTCTTGCACAATTCCTTGTCGGTATTGTCGCAACCAAAGAAGAAGACACCATCGCAGACAAACGCGGGATTGTCGTAGATGTCGCTCTGGAGGAAGTCTGGCGTCGCATACTGCGCATAGCCCGTGCAGACGTACTGCGGAACGATCAGGAAGTCCTGCATTCCAGCGTCATCGAGGGCCTTGCGAAGAGCGGGATACTTGTCGTATGAGCGCGTGCCGCCATTCCAACCGGAGATGAGGGGGCGTCCGCCGAAGTGGAACTGGTTCGGGTGGTCGTGGAAGTGGACGCCCATGTCATAATGGTGGTCCCAGGTGATTTCGCCGATGCCGCCATCCGGGGAGAAGAAGAACTTGAAGCCTGTGCCCATGTCCTTCGCGGTATCGTAGATCGTCTGGGCGGCGTTGGCGTAACCGCCGTTGGGGACGAGATTGCCATCCGCGTCTGCGCCCTTCCACTGTCCGCAGTTCAACGCCCAGCCATCGAGTCCGTAGAGCTGCGCTATGGAGATTTCCTTGCGGGCGGAAGCGCTGCTTGGGAAGAAGCAGGTCATATAGTGGGCGAAGACACTGCGTATGCCTTCGGGTTCGGCTGCTGGTTCATCGGCGAAGGCCGTAACTGTGGCGGCTGCCAGCCCGGCGGACAACGCCAGAGCCACGCCCTTTGAAACGAACGGAGATGCGATACCTTTCATTTTTTTTATGCCCTGATACCGTTGTGCGACAACGGAGCATACCTTTCTCCGGCTAGCGCTGTATCAGTGTCTCGCAAGATATCACAAGCCCTTGAGCATGGTCAACCAACATCGCCCTTCATCCCCGAATCTGCTTAAAGGGACAGACTATTTAAGAATAGCAAAGGCATATAGTTATGAAGATTAACGTGTTATAGGTTATCCGGGGAATTGGGCTTTTACGAAACGCCGTATGCCTGCATTGTCGGCATGGATGGAGCAGGAGGAGAACCCGAGGTCTTCGAGAAAGACGACAAGGTCAGGCGCCTGGTTCTCTCCGAGTTCGTAGAAAATCCAACCGCCCTTGCGGAGGGCTATCGCCGCATCGCGCGCTATGTCGCGCGCTATGTCGAGCCCGTCTTCGCCACCATCGAGGGCAAGATGCGGTTCATGGTCGCGCACATTCCGCGGAAGCATCGGGATAACATCGCTGGGAATGTATGGCGGGTTGGTCACGATCGCATCGCAGGAACCTGGCTCCAGCCCAGCCGCTCCAAAGCCTTCGATACATTCCACTCGGTCGGCGACACCGTTTGCAACCGCATTTTCCCGCGCAAGCGAAAGCGCTTCGGTGCTGCGATCGACAGCCATGCAGTGCGCTTTGGGCAATTCAAGTGCCAGCGAGATAGCGATACACCCCGTGCCCGTGCCGATATCCGCAATGCGCGGAGAAGCGAGTCCGGCGATCGAAGGCTCGTCAACGCAAAGCTGGACAAGCTCTTCTGTTTCAGGACGCGGAATAAGCGCCCGCGGATCGCAATGGAATGCATGGCTGCGGAAATCGGCTGTCCCAAGAATATACTGGAGCGGTTCGGCGCGACCGAGCGCTATGACCTCACCGCGCAATTTGTCGAGCATTTCCGCGGGGATGATGTCGCGTCTATGGAGCGGAAGTTCAAGGCGCGGAATGCGCATGCGTTCCGCAACGAGCCATTCGCAGGCGACACGCGCATCGTCCATGCCGTGCCGCTCAAGATAGGCGGCGGAGGCATCGACCACCGCACCTAGAGTGTCAATGCAATCCGCCACGGTTGCAATGGAACTGGCGCACCTTAAAAAGGCATGTCGTCGTCCGCCGCGAAATTGTCAACTGGCGCGGGCGGAACAGGCGATGCCGCTGGGGCGGCAGGAACTGCTGCCACAGGTTCATCCATGGTCACGCTGGAGCCATCGCCATCGAGTTTCTCGATAGCGTTCGCTTCGAGATCGACGAAATACTTTTCGTTCCATGCATGGCCGCGGATTTCGAATTTCACGCGGACTTCGTCGCCCGCCTTTAGCGAATTGAGCTGATTGATGCGGTCGCGCGTGCAGGCGATCTTGATGTCCTGCGGGAAGCGGCCATCCTCGACTGTCACCACGAACTCGCGCTTTGTAAAGCCGCTGTTGAAGGTCATCAGGTCCATGATGAGTTTGACCTTGCCTGTCATTTCGTAGATCATCTTGTTCTCCTTTTCTAAAATGATTTCCGCGTGGTACGGTGGCGCCTACACATTGAAGAGGAAGTGCATCACGTCGCCATCCTGCACCACATATTCCTTGCCTTCCACGCGCAGGCAGCCGGCGGAACGGCAGGCGGACTCGCCACCAAGACGGACGAAGTCTTCGTAGGAAGCGACTTCGGCGCGGATGAAACCACGTTCGAAGTCGGTGTGGATTACGCCTGCGGCGCGAGGCGCGAGCCATCCGCGATGGATGGTCCAGGCGCGGACTTCGAGCGGGCCGGCGGTAAAGTAGCTTGCGAGGCCGAGGGTATGGTACGCAAGCTTGATCGTGCGGTCGAGCGACGACTCGGTCAAGCCGTAGCTGCCGAGGAATTCTTTGGCTTCCTCATCGGAAAGACCGGCAAGATCGGCCTCCATTTGCGCGCAGATTACGACCATGTCGCATCCGCGCGCGTCGGCGTACGCCTTCAGCGCGGCGACATGCTTGTTCGCGGAGGGATCGGCAAGGTCGTCCTCGCAGACATTCGCGCAGTAGATTTGCTTCTTGTCGGTGAGGAAGTGCAAATCGCGAAGCACTGGCAGAATCGGATCGCCATCGGCGCGCGGGAAGGTGCGCACGGGATTGCCTTCGCCGAGGTGGGCGAGAAGCGCGGCCATGGCATCGACTTCTGGACGCTTCTTGGGATCGGCGCGGGACTCGCGAGCCATGCGGTCGTGGCGCTTCTGGAGCTGTTCCATGTCCGCCAGGACAAGCTCGGTATCGATTACTTCGGCATCGCCGGCGGGATCGATCGGGGAGGCCTTGTTGCCGCCTTCCTGGACATGGATGATGTCGTCGTTTTCAAAGCAGCGGACGACATGCAGGATCGCGTCGGACTCGCGGATGTTCGCGAGGAACTGGTTGCCGAGGCCTTCGCCCTTGCTTGCGCCGCGCACGAGACCGGCGATATCGATAAAATCGACAACGGCGGGAATGATCTGTTGCGGACTGACAATTTTCGCGAGTTCGGCAAGGCGCGAATCAGGCACCGGCACGCTGGCCTTGTTGGGTTCGATAGTGCAAAAGGGATAGTTTGCGGCCTGCGCGTTTTGCGCGCGCGTAAGCGCATTGAAAAGCGTGGACTTGCCGACATTCGGCAGTCCTACAATACCCATGCCAAGACTCATTTTACAAAAGCTCCAGCGCCGGTTTCGACCATCTCAAGGCGCATGCGTGAAGATACCATATTCATGGCGCAATGCAAATCACTAACACTAGTTTAGGGGGGCGAAAAAAAAACGGCGCGCCGTTTTTCCCGCATCGTGAATCATGGCATCCTTGCAGAGACCTTGAAGAAGCGATAGCCGGCGGCAGCGCGCGCGGCGGAAGAAAGTTCAGTGACGTCTTTCCATTCGCTCGGAAGCGAAAGCGAGCCTAGGATCGTGTACTTGCGCACCGGGGCCATGGATGCGGCGTTGAGGTCGGGAGTCCATGTCACCACGGGTTCGCCTTGCGCGTTGACATCTATCAGCGCCGTGAGAATGCGTTCATCGCTTTCCAGCGACGCATACCGATCGCCGCAGACGATGAAGTAGTAAAGCGCGTTTTCGCTTTCTCCAGCGACTGCACTTTGCGCCACTTCCGCGATCCTTGCGGGATTGTCGATTTCGGAGAATGCGACCATCTGGTTCTGGTACAGCCATTCGCGGAAGTCATCGTAATAGGCGTTGGCGGGCTCGTAGATTTCAGGCGGTACGATCTTCCTCGCAAGCGTGCGAAGCAACATTCGCTCGTTGTAGCATTGGGGCTGCGTGCGATCCTCTATGTGGCCCTCAATGCCAATAGCGCGAATCGCGGCATAATCGTAAAGTTCGCGGAAGTTGAGAAGCAAATCGGCATCGGCATCGGCTTCTCCGGTTTGCCACCCGTACAGGAACGCCGACGTGAAAGCTCCGCCTTCGTAGCCGTCCAACGAATACTGGTCGTAGTCGGCGGCGGTGATAAATGCGACATCGGGTTGCGACGCATAGTGCGGCGACGTGTTGGAGCGCGCCGCGGCGTTTGCATAAACCCTGTATTTCCGCGCCTCCATTTGCGCGATTACGCGATTTGCGAAGTTCCATTTATCATCGGCGACAGCGGATGACGATGCGCCGGACAACTGGAGACGCGGATATGCCGACGCGGATTTGAACATGCCGGCGGAGTGACAGGTATCCAGTATCACGATCACCCTGACGCCCGTCGCGAACGCTGAGATGTCGGCCGCCATTTCATAGTCGTAGTAGTAGTCATCGGTGGCGCAAAGATAGGAATCCCTGTTGTTGCCGATGCTGTTGCCGCCATGGCTTGACTGGTAGATGAGAACGGTGTCGCCGCCGACGGCATCCGCGGCCAACGATGCGATGCCAGCGCGAATAGCAGCCTTCGTCGCCAGATTGTTCGTAAGAATCGAGGTGGTATCAGCGGTCCAAAGCCCATTCGCCAGACAGCGCCCGCGCATCGCGAGTGCATCGGGCACGCAGCCGTTGAGTGGCCTCAGCGACTTGGAGGTGTATGTGTTCACGCCTATGAAAAGCCCGCGATAGGTCCCGCCGCCCGTCGTGCCTTCGATTTGCGTGACAGGCAGGGTGACGCAGCCATTTGCGCCTTCGCCTGTCATCACGATTGCGCCTATGCGCTCGGCGCCGCTGTCGTTTGCCGAAAGCGACAGTGTGACAGTCGCATCTCCCATTCCGTTTGCGGGCGAAGCCGACAGCCAGTTTGAATCGGAGGAAAGCGTCCATTCGCCATCGGCACAGATGTCGATGACACATGTTTGCGCTGCGGCGCTTTCGATTCGTTCCTTCGGCGAGACCGAGATTTCCTGCGAATACTCGTAGCAGCCAAGATCAATCGCCGCGCCGCTGATGCGAGCGTCGCCGACGAGGTCCGTATCTGCCGGCGCAAGTTCATTGTAGCCGGCGTCGATACACGGCGAACCTCCGGCCAGCCGATAGTCGCCGTGCGCGGGATCGACGAAAAGCGGGTCGCCGTCCGTGAAGCATTTTACGCCGTTGCCACACATGTCCGCGATGCCAGACGCACCCGAAACGGCCGATGCCGTGTTGCCGGCGACAATGCTGTTGTATGCGGCGGTGTCGCCAAGGGAGTATGCGCCACCCGCCGTCAATCCCGCAGAGTTTCCGGCTATGGTGCAACTCAGCAAAGTGCAATAGAAAGCACCGCCACCGCACTCCGTCGCCCGATTCCCGGCGACAAGGCAATTCATCAGTATGGAATAAGCGGCTCCGCCGCCATTTTTAGCCGCGCAGTTCGTGATAACGCAGTCAAGCAGCGTTCCGTTGAAAGCGCCGCCGCCGTCGCGGCCCGTATTTGCGCCATCGCGGAGAGTGAATCCGGCGAGGATGGAATCAATGCCGTATGCGGTAAAGCAGCTGTGGCCGGATGAACCGCGGATTGTTGTCGCGGAAGCGCCATCGGTCGAGCAAATCGTAACGGGTACGGAATCAACGACGACATAATCATAGCACCCTGGTTTCACGAGGATCAGTTCGCCGCCGAGATTCAAATCGACCGCTCGTTGGATCGTGCGAAGCGGGTTGTCCCAGGACTCGCCGCTGTTGTCCGAATCGCTTCCGGTCGCCGCATCGACATGGAACTCCATGACATGGAAAACAGCGGTTACGTCATGGTCGCCCTGGATATTCGACAGCGTCAGCACTTCGGATTCGCTGGCCATTTCGCCATCGACGTCGAAATGTTCGAACGGCCTGGAAGCATACTCTGCTGTCGCTGTAAATGTCGCCTCCCCGCCCGCCTCGACAACCGCCACGCGGGGCGTAACGCAACCATGGCCGACAACCGAAGCGGTGACGACATACCCGCTTACACCCTCGCCCTGATACGCGCCCATGTTGCAGCCCGTGGAACCTGCGGAAAGACACGGTGACGCGGAGCGAAGGCGCCAGTCGGCATCGTCAGTATTGCCGTCGAAGACAAAGCATGGATATTCGCAGATGTTGTCCGAGCCATTTTCAGGCATGGGTTCCGTGCAACAGAAAGCAAGGTGGGACATTACGCTGCCGTTTTCGCTTTCGTATGTTTCCCAATTCTCGATCCTGCCACTTGCGAGCGTATTGTTCCAAACGATCGAATTGACGGCCACGCAGTCGCCATCGAGTCCGGCGCCCGTTCCATCGGTCGTGTTGCCGATGACAGTGCAGCGTTCGAGATAAGAACATGCGGCCGCTCCGCCATAGTCCATCGCATGATTGCCGATGAGCACGCAATCGTATAGTTCGGAATAATACGCGCCTGCGCCAGAATAGGCGATGGAATCTCGAATGACGCAGTTCCGTAGCACGCCGCCATAGACGGCTCCGCCGTAGTCTTCATAATAGCCGTTGCGAAGGGTGAATCCATTGAGGGTCGCCAAGAACTTTCCATCATCGTAGTAGCAACTGTCGAGGCCTCTGCCATCAAGAATCGTCACGGCTGGGCCTTCTTCGGCGACAATATCCACGGCGGTTCCGACAACATTGAGGTTCTCGAAATACACGCCGGGGAGGACGTGGATCGTATTGTTTTCCGCGGCGGCGGCAAGCGCGGCCGAGATGGATTTGAATGGCGATGCCGCGTGGCCGCTGCCGCCTTGTGCCGCGGACGCATCGACGTACCATTCGGTGAGAGGGGTCGTGTCCCATGTGAGCGTAAGGGGGGCGGCAGACGCCACATTGGCGGTGCCGAGCATGCAGACGATGCGGTAGGTCTTGCCCTTCACGCAATCGAAGGAAAGCGCCGTGACGTAGTTGCCTCCGCTATTGTAATCGGTGGAGACGCCGATACGCTCGATTGAGGAAATAGAATCGCCGGCATACACTGCCATCATCGTCGGGTAGCGAGTGACGGTGCTGCCGCTTTTGCGCCTGACATTTGAAGTTAGCGTGGCTTCGCCTGTAATTGGCGCTGTCCACTCAAACCATGCGGTATTGTAGAAATTATACCATGAATCATCGACGAGTGTGTGAATGGGCTCGTCATCTTCTCTTGTAAAGGCCGAGATATCCGCGACGACATTCGTGCCGGCAAGGCCAGTGATGTTTATTGGGTTTGAAAAGAAATCGCCCTGTACCGCATCTTGCCCCGCATCGTAGGTATAGACGGCTGTCGCGACTAGGCTTGGAGACAGGCCATCGCAAAACGCGCGCGCCTTGACAGTTGTTGTCCTGGTGAGCGTAATGGGGCTGGTGTAACGATTGCCTGTTTCAAGAGGGTCCGTGCCATCGAGTGTGTAGTAGATCGATGCGTTTGCGGTTTCGCAGGACATCGAAACCGTGACCGATGGGTGGAATGTGCATGGCGCGGGCGAAATGACGGGAGTAGCAACGCAGGCGATATTCCCTAGCGTCATATCTTGATCGCAGAGATTGCCGACAGATGGTACGGGTGATGTCCAATAGCAGCCATACCATTCATCATCATCATCGCAAACCTCAAGCGAAACACATGCCGCGAGCGACACGTCCTTTGCCGTCGCGATCGTTCCGTACCTTGCTTCGATCAAATAACTGGCTGGAGGAAGGATGAGCGCGTAGATTCCTTGATTGTTCGACGTCGTTGCAGCCGCAGTTGCGCCTGTAACTTTTTTCGCAGAAACAATTGCGCCAGAGACCGGGTTGCCGTTTGAATCGAGGATGCGTCCGCTGCAGATTGAAGCACCCGCCGCCTGGTTCGTGTAGATGTTGTAAACGAAACCATCGAGAACGTTGAATGCATACTCGCCGGCATCGAGGTCTGGCGGGGCGTACCATGCATCGGCGGTACCACTCCAACCGAAGTTGAAATGGTAGTAAAGCGTGTTGTCGAGATATCCATAGCCATCGCCGACAATCGCATGCCCGCCATCATCGCCATTGATTGAGACGCAAACAGGCAGTCCTGCATCGAAATTCGAAACCAGGGCATTTTTGACGGATGTCACATCGGCGCAGACATTCTCATTCATGCTGAAGAATGCGACTGCATTCGAATAACCGAAATGTTTTATCATCGTGCTGGTCAGCATATAACTGCCGGCCCCGCTTCCGTCATCCCTGTAATTCATCCCGCAGCAGATGCCGATATCCGACGTAAGATTGCCTATCGCCTTGCGTTGGCTGGTGGTGATCGATGAAGTAGGGACAAGCGGCATGTCGGCCCAGTTGTAGATGCCCCCTTGCGTCGTCAAAGATGTCGCTTCACCATCAACCGCGCACCAATTGCATGTGAAAGGTGTCATCGAAGTTTGCGGCCATTCAAAGTAGCGCATGAGTTGCGCACCGGCCGTGGCAACGCAGCCGCAAGGATAATTGCCGGGAGTATAATAGTTGTAGCAAGGCTGATAGTTGACGGTGGATTGCCCCCACTTTGATTTTATGAGTGGCGCCACACGGACATCCGAAACCGCGGACACATCGCTTGATGCGCGTGTGGCTGAATCAAGCAATTTGTTCCATTCCTCCGATTTCGCCCCATTGTTTGCGCGCCGAGGCGGAATATGTCCAAGTGCCGCCTTGCGCGCATGCGAATCCTTGCAAAGCAAGATCCAGAGCGGGTTGTCATCCGATTCTATCAAATCGTCCACTTCGGAGAATGCGATGATGGGTTCGAACTCATTATCGGATGAAAGCACTGCGAATCCGCCTTCATTGAAACGGACCACGTGGAACGGCAACCCGTCTTTGGGCATGCAGGTTCGCCCGCTTGTGGCGGATGTATCAAAACGGCAGTCCAGCGTCGCACTGCGCGCCGCCCAGTTCTCCGCCGCAGTCCTTGCCGCTTCAATCGTAACCGGTGCAGCCTTTGCCACGCAGCAACCCAGCATCGCCCCGACTAATATTTGGCATATTTTCATTATTCTTAAGTATATCCGCATCGTAATTTCCATTGCAAGTCATCTTAAAGGGACAGACTATTTAAGCATTGACATGTCCGCAAGTTGCGGCGTATCATGCGTGCAAAGGAGAAAACCATGCGCAAGGCAAGAGCAAAGAACGAAGGCGAAGGATACTACCACCTGGTGAGCAGGTGTGCGTTCAAGAAGATGGCGTTCGGGGACGCGGAGAAGGAGATGTTCGTGAGGATGCTGCGGAAGGTCGCGGCGTTCAGCGGG
>JAZQOE010000110.1:0-15230 GCA_045627705.1 Kiritimatiellia bacterium
TTACTCGGTCGTAGCGCGCTCCATCCGCACCGCGCAAATGCGCTTCCATCGCCGTACTGTTCACGCCGCCGCGCATCCAGGCGTCTTCCTGCTCGTCGCTCACAGGCCAGCCAGCGCTGAATGCCTCCTGCACACGCAGGAACTCATCGAGATTGCCGCGTGCATCGACGGGGAAGCGGATTGCGCGCAGGCCATCGACATCGACCTCGCCGGCTGGCGCGTCGTTTTCCCATGAGACGTGGCTCTTCGCGCATGTCGTCAGGAATGTAACGTCCAAGCCCGCGCCGCGCGCGAGCCGTGCAACCTGCATCAACAGCGTTTCTGCGCCGCCGATTGCGCCGCCCACCGGCAGACGCGGGGAAACAAATGCTATCGATTTCATGCTCATGTCCGTTTCCGCAATCGTATCGTTTCCTGCCATGACATGGCAATGCCAAACGCCTTGCCATGCTTAAAGGGACTATTTTTAAGTCGGTGCCAGCTTATTTGACCTTGTAGGTGCGAATGTGATATCTTATTCGGCAATTTTTCCGTTTTCTTGAAACGGGAAATCAAGGAGTGTCTATGTCGAAACCAGTTGAAAATGGTTCGTCGCGTACGGGTGACGCATCGGATCTGGCATCGTTCTTCACAACGGATGACCTGATCTGCGGTACGCAGGCGAAGGACCGTGACGGTATCCTGCGCGAACTGCTCGACCGCCTTGCCAAAAACCACGCCGAAGTAACCGATGTCGATGAGGCGATGCGTTTGATCCTCGAACGAGAGGAGGCGCATTCCACGGTGGTGGTCGAAGGTATCGCGATGCCGCATGCGCGTATCGATGGGATCGCACGTCCGTGCGTCGCCATCGGCACGTCGGCCGCCGGCATCGATTTCGACAAGTCCAGCGCGCCGGTGAAAATCGTCGCGCTTGTCCTCACCCCCCGCTCGCAGCCCGCCATCTACCTGCAGATCGTGAAGGCCCTCGCTTCGGCGATGCGCGACAAGGATGCGATCCAGAACATTGTCTCATTCACCGATCCAGACAATCTGCGGCGCTTCATCCTTCGCGGCGAATTGCGTCTTCCCGACTACGTTTGCGCGGCGGATGTCATGCGCCGGCCAAAGGTCGTGCTTCGCGAGAACGACAGTCTCAAGACCGCGATTGACCGTTTCGTAAAGGGCGATATAACGCAGATTCCCGTTACAGACAAGGATGGCGATCTCGTCGGCGTGGTGAGCGCCGACGCCCTCCTGCGCGTCTGCCTTCCAGAATACATGCTGTGGCTGGACGACCTTACGCCTATCCAGAACTTCGAGCCGTTTGCCCTCGTGCTCCACAACGAGCGCAATTCGTGGCTCAAGGACATCCTGGTCGCGGAAAACTTCGCGGCTGTCCAGCTCGATGCCCCGGCAATCTCAATTGCCGCTGAATTCAGTCGCAAGAATGCAGACACCTGCTATGTGCTCGACGGCCAGAAACTCGCCGGCGAAGTCACCCTCCAGCAGTTCCTCGCAAAAATCTTCAGGGATTGATAGCAATGAGCAACGAAAATTCACGCGGCGCCACAGTCGGCACGATCGCCAAGGTCGCCTGCATCGGCATTATTCCGGCAATCATCTCGTTCCTCGCATTCAAGGGCGGCATAGTCCAGGATACTGTCCAGATTACTTCGCTTTCGGTCTTTCTGGCCGTAATCTGCACGACGCTGTTCTTCTGGAACTACCGCCTCGCGGCCGCCTTCCTCGGCATCGCCGCCATGATCTCGATGCATGTCTTTACGCTCAAGGACATGCTCGGCCATACCGATCTGGACATCATCCTGTTCCTCGTGGGCATGATGACGATCGTTGGCGCTTTGAAGGACCTTGGCCTATTTACATGGCTGATCCAGGCCGTAATCGGACAGAAGCGCATGAATGGCTGGATCTTCACGGGCATCGTGTGCATTCTTTCGGGCGTGCTGGCGAGCGTGGTCGATGAAGTGACGTCGATCGTCGTTATGCTCGCGCTCGTCTTCCAAGTGTGCGACACCCTGAAGATCAAGAGCTCGCCGTTCGTGATGATTTCCGTGATGGCCACGAACATCGGTTCAAGCGCGACGATGCTCGGCAATCCCGTTGGCATCTTCATCGGCAGCCGCGCAGGCTTCACCTTCGGCTACTTCCTCAACCACGCCACGCCAATCGCGCTTGCTTCGCTCGTAGTGGTGACGCTCGTCCTGATGCTCTGGTACCGCAAGGACATCCGCCTGATGTCGCAGCGCATGGCCGAACACCGCGAGGCGAACCAGGGACTGGCTCCGCTCTTCCCGATTCCCTACAAGCGCGGCCTGGCGATTCTCCTTGGCACGGTCGTGATCATCGCCTTCCACCACCAGATCGAAGGCCTCCTCGGCCTTTCGGGCGAAGAGAACCACAATGCCTTCCTAATCCTCACGCCGCTCATCATTGCGGGTCTCCTGATGATCTACCGTCCAAAGCGCGCGCAGCACTACATCGAACGCGAGGTCGAATGGTGGACGCTCGTATTCTTCATGATGCTCTTCGCAATCGCCGGCTCGCTCTCCACAACGGGCATCACCGCCAACCTTGCCGACATCCTCCAGAAGTCCGTCCACGGCGGCGCGAAGGCGCTTGCGCCATTCGTTATCTTCGCTTCTGCGATCGGCAGCGCATTCGTCGATAACATCGTCTTCGTGGCCGCGGGTTCCCCGGTAATCAAGTCGATGATCGAAAGCAGCGGTTCTAGTTATGAAATCCTCTGGTGGGCATTGCTCTTCGGCGCATGCTTCGGCGGCAACATCACTGCGATTGGCTCAACGGCCAACATTGTCGCCCTCGGCATGATGGAGAAGCGCTACCATATCCAGATCGTCTTCGTCGAATGGCTCAAGATCGGCGCGATTGTCGGCCTTGTCTCCTGCCTCGTCGCCTGGGGTTGCCTCCAGATGATGCCGCTTCCAAGCGAAGATTCCGGCGCGACCATGCCCACGCCCGTCGGAGTGTCGGATGTCAATTAGAGAAAACTCGAAATTCCATTTGACACGCATTGGTCGTTTAGAGTAAACTGTCACCTCGTTTTCACCGCGCCCCCCTCGTCTATCGGCTAGGACATCAGGTTCTCATCCTGGAAAGAAGGGTTCGATTCCCTTGGGGGGTGCCATTCAGCAGGTTTTACGGAGCATATCATGGGAACAGGCCGTACACTCAATAAAGCCCCTCGCACACGTCCAATCAAGAGCGAGAGCGAACGCGCCCGCCGCGTCAAGACACAGAAGAAGCGTTTGGTCGCCCTCGGCGCCGATGCCGCTGTGGTCGAGAAGATGAACAACAAGCAGATTCGCGACGCTCTCAAGCGCCCCGCCAAGATCAAGGCATAAGTTTCTTTTTAGCATTTCTCCTTTCAAATGGCGCACCGCAAAATCGCGGTGCGCCGTTTTTTTTAGTCTTGAGGCATGGACTTACTGAGACTAATAAGATTGTCCAGATTCTTAAATAGTCTGTCCCTTTAAGCAAATAGTCCTAGAGGGGCTAGTGGCGCTAGTTGTTCTAGTGAAGCTAGTTAGGCTGGAGAAAATTATAAAAAAACGGTGCGCCGCGGAAATTCGCGGCGCGCCGTTTTTTTAGCCATTTGGGAATCAAGATCAGTGGATCTTGTTTTCCTTCCGGCGCTTCTCGATGATCTGCTCGGTCAGCTCGTAAGGCACGGCCTCGTAGCGGGAGAAGATCATGGTGAAGGCGCCACGGCCCTGCGTGACGGTGCGGATGGCGTTGGAGTAGCCGAACATCTCGGAGAGCGGAACGAAGCCATTCACGATCTTGCCGCCGTTCTTGTCTTCCATGCCTTCGATACGGCCGCGGCGCTGGCAGATGGAGCCGGTGGCGGCGCCCATGAAGTCTTCCGGGACCGTGACCTCGACGGACATGACAGGCTCGATGAGCTGCGGGTTGCCCTTCATGAAGAGCTCGCGGAAGCAGACGCGCGCACACTCGGTGAACGCGAATTCGCTGGAGTCAACTTCGTGGTAGGAACCATCGGTCACGGTGACCTTGACATCGACCACAGGGTAGCCTGCGTATGGGCCAGCCGCCATCGCCTTGATGACGCCCTTTTCGACCGCGGGGATGTACTCGGCGGGAATCGTGCCGCCGTGGACATCGTTGACGAACGTGAAGCCGCGGCCAGCCTCCTGAGGCTCGACGCGCAGGCAGACATGGGCGTACTGGCCACGGCCACCGGACTGCTTGACATGTTTGTACTGGCCATCGACGGCGGTGGTGATCGCCTCGCGGTAGGCGACTTCGGGGCGGCCGACCGTGCAATCGACGCCGAACTCGCGCTTCAGACGGTCCACGATGATCTCAAGGTGGAGCTCGCCCATGCCGGCGATGACAGTTTCCTGCGTCTCGGCATCATAGGTAACCACGAATGTCGGGTCTTCGGCGGCGAGGGCATGGAGGGCGTTGCCCAGCTTCTCGTTTTCGTTGCGGTTGGCGGCGGCGACCGCGACGGAAATCACGGGCGGCGGGAACTCGATCGCCTCGAGAACCATCGGGTGCTCGGGGTCGCAGAGGGTGTCGCCAGTGCGCGTCTTCGAGAGACCGACAACGGCCACGATATCGCCGGTGTGAGCCTCTTCGATCGCCTCCTGATGGTTCGCGTGCATGCGGAATAGACGACCGATACGGCCATCGACACCGAGCGTGGAGTTGCGGATCGTGGAGCCGACCTTCAGCGTGCCGGAGTAGATTCGGACGAAGATGATGCGGCCCATGTGCTTGTCGGTGACAATCTTGAACGCCAGCGCGGTCATGGGCTGGTCGTCATCCGGGGTGCGCTCCTCGGTGCCATCGGCCTGGGCGACAGAGCCAACGTCGATCGGGGAGGGAAGGAAGCGGGTGACACCATCGAGAAGCGGCTGGACGCCCTTGTTGCGGAAGGATGTACCGCAGTAGGCAGGGACGAGGGAGCGGCTGATGCAGCCCTTGCGAATGCCGGCGATGATCTCATCGTTGGTCAGCTCACCCTTTTCGAAATAGGTGTTCATGAGATCTTCGCTCTGCTCGGCCGCCTTCTCCATCATGTTGTGGCGGTACTCGTTGCAGATATCGACGAGGTCGGCGGGAATCTCCTTCTCGATGATCTTCGTGCCGCGGGATTCCTCGTCGAAATAGAGCGCCTTCATCGTGAGCAGGTCAACGACGCCCTCGAAGGTGTCGGACTTGCCGATCGGATAGACCATCGGGACGGGGTTGCCGCCGAGGGTGTTGCGGATCGAATCGAGAACGCCCGTGAAGTTGGCGCCGATACGGTCCATCTTGTTGATGAAGCACAGTTTCGGAACGTGATACTTTTCGCTCTGGCGCCAGACCTGCTCGGTCTGGGGCTGGACGCCGCCGACCGCGCAGAAGAGCGCGACAGCGCCGTCGAGCACGCGGAGGGAGCGTTCGACTTCGGCCGTGAAGTCAACGTGGCCGGGGGTATCGATCAGGCTCAGCTGGTAGCCCTTCCACTGGACGACCGTCGCCGCGGAAGTAATGGTGATGCCGCGTTCCTGTTCCTGGACCATATAGTCCATGGTGGCGGCGCCGTCATGGACTTCGCCGATCTTGTAGTTGCGACCGCAGTAGTAGAGGATGCGCTCGCTTGTGGTGGTCTTGCCTGCGTCGATGTGGGCCATGATGCCGATGTTGCGGACATGGTCCAATGGGATTGTTCTGGCCATTTCGTGTTTCTCCTGGAAAGGTAAAGTGAAAAAGGATACTGATTTGAAATCGGGAAATCAAGTGGCAAATCTAGCGATTCCATGGCTTACCACGGGGACTGGAAAGTTACTGGAAAACGCTGAGCCGTCCGAGGCGGGCGTGTGCGCGGTCGCCGGCGCGGAGCGCGAGCGCGCGCTGGCGTTCCCGCGTGATTTCGGCTTCGATCGTCTCTTCGGAACCATCGCGCTTCAGTTCGATGCGCACGGTGGGTCCGATACCCTGCACGCGAAGCACTGTCACCTCGAAAGATTCGCCGTCGATCGGGTCGCGGGAAAGTTCGATGTCGTGCGGACGCGCGTATGCGGAGACGTCCGAAGGCACCGATGCGACCTGGATGCGTCCCTGGTCCATGCGGGCGTGGAAGAGGTTTACGTCTCCGAGGAAGTGGAATACGAATGGCGAAGCGGGATTCTCATAGACTTCTTCGGGCGTACCGGTCTGGACGATTCTTCCGCCGTTCATCACCACGATGCGATCTGCTACTTCAAGGGCTTCCTCGACATCGTGGGTCACGAAGATGCTGGTGATGTGGATTTCGTCGTGAAGGCGGCGCAGCCATCGACGCAATTCCTTGCGCACATTCGCGTCGAGCGCGGCGAAGGGCTCGTCGAGCAACAGGAAGCGCGGTTCCACGGCGAGGGCGCGCGCAAGGGCCACGCGCTGGCGCTGTCCGCCCGAAAGCTGCGCCGGCATCCTGTCGCCGAACCCATCTAGTTTCACAAGCGAAAGGAGCGCTTCGACGCGCCTGCGGATTTCATCGCGCGACGGCCGGTTCTCGCGGCGCACGCGCAAGCCGAAGGCGATGTTTTCGAAAACGCTCATGTGGCGGAAGAGCGCGTAGTGCTGGAAGACGAATCCAACCTGCCGCGCGGCGGCGCGCCATTTCCCCGCGTCCTCGCCATCGATGCGGATCGAGCCGACATCTGGGGATTCGAGTCCGGCGAGGATTCGCAGAAGCGTCGTCTTGCCGCACCCCGAAGGACCGAGCAGGGCGACGAACTCGCCTGGCTCGACGCGGAGCGTCACGTCATCCAGCGCCGCGAATTCGCCGAAGCGCTTCGAGACATGGTCGATTTCGATTGGGATGGCATTACTGGCCATGGCAAGCCTTTCCTCGTCCGGCGATGGTTTTCACGACAAGCGTCACTATGGCAGTCAGCGCAAGCAGCGACGCACATGCGAAAGCGGCGGCGGACTGGTATTCGTTGTAGAGGATTTCAACGTGGAGCGTGAGGGTGTTCGTGAGGCCGCGGATGTGGCCGGAGACGACCGATACCGCGCCGAATTCCCCAAGCGCGCGCGCCGTGCATAGCAAGACGCCCGTGAGAAGACCCCACTTGATGTTGGGGAGTGTTACCCTCCAGAAGGTCTGCCAGCCATTCGCGCCAAGGATGGTCGCGGCCTCTTCCTCGTCGGTCCCCTGCGACTGCATGAGCGGGATTAATTCGCGCGCGACGAACGGGACCGTCACGAAAAGCGTCGCGAGCATGACGCCCGGTGCCGCGAACACGATGCGTGTCCCATGCGCCATGAGCCAAGGGCCGAACCACCCCTGTGCACCGAAGAGGAGCACGAACACCAGGCCGGAGACAACGGGAGAAACAGAGAACGGAAGATCGATGAGGGTGATTAGCGCGGCACGCCCTCGGAAGCGGAACTTGCCGATAGCCCATGCCGCCGCGATTCCAAAAAGGACGTTGAGCGGTACCGCCACAAGCACGGAAAGCAGGGTAAGTCGAATTGCGGAAAGGGCGTAGTGATCGGATATGGCGCGGATGAAGGCGCGTCCGCCCTCGGCGAAAGCGCCGGCGAAGAGAACTGCCAACGGCAGCCCAAGCACCACTGCCAGGAACAGCAGGGCGATGGACGTGAGGACGATTTTTGTCCAGCGTGTCTCGTTCATTCGCGGTCTTTTCCGTTTGAGTTTTGCCCGGACTGTTATTTCCCGTTTGGCAGCCAGGCGGCGCGCGCCTTGTCGGCGAGAGGATGTCCGGGCAGACGTTCCACGATTTCCTTCGCGAGCGCCCGGGCATCGTCGAGCCTGCGCATGCGTTCGAGGCATTCGAGTTCGAGCGCCATGGCATCGGGCAGCGCGGAGTCCATGTCGGCCGTTTCGCGATAAGCCTTGAGCGTCGCGACTGCGCGGCGGTCGTCGCCGAGATACGAGTAGATGCGTGCTTCGGCGAGCGGGTAGTCTCCGTTGAGTTTTGAAAGCGGGGATTCCGTTTCCCAGCGCTTCAATTCCGCCATCGCGTCTTCGACCGCGCCTTGCGCGAGCTGGTCGCGGATGGTCGCCATGAAGGTGGCGTCTCGAACTGCCTGGGCCTTCCAGTCCTCGATGCGCACGCGCTGCGAAAGCGGGACGATCGCATTGCGGTTCTTCTTTGCGGGGGCGGGAGCGGAACCATCGGAAGATGTGAAGGCCGAACTGTCGATGGTGGCGCCTCCGAGCGGCGAGAGCTTTACACGGCCGCGGCTGCGTTCCTGCGCCATCGCATAGAAGTTGCGCGCCGCGTCGATTTCGCCGGAGAAGCGTTCGGCATCGCCTTGACGTATCATGGCCATGTCAACTTGTTCCGGCATGGATACCGAATTTCGCAGGAACTTGGCTTCGCGGCGCGCCGCTTCCACGTCTCCCGCCTCGAAGAGAAGCGCGCAGATGCGCTCTTCCCGCCAGTGGAATTTGCGGGCGGGATCGCGTTCCGTTTCGGCGAGTTTGTCGAGCGCGGCGAGAAGCGCGGTGGGATCCTTGCGCGCACGGAGGCTTTCGATGTAGCGATCCTCGAGGATTCTGCGATCATCGAGTGGCACTGCGCGGAGAGCCTTGCCGGCACGTTCGAAAATCGGCTGGAGAATGGGACCGCCCTTGTAGGGTTCGAGGACTCCCGCCAGCAGATTCCAGAGATCTGGATGCCATTCGGCGCCGGGTTCCTTGCCTGCGGGGGTCGCCTCGACCATCTTGAGGAATGCCTGGCGATAGTTCAGTCGGCCGGCAGGGTCAAGCGCATTTGCCCCTGGTGGAGGCGTCGATGGGTAAATAAGCGCGGATGTCTTCGCCAGGCCGAATGCATTGGATGTCACGAGCGTGACGGGCACTGGTGTTTCGCCTGCAACGAGCCATTCGCATGTCAGGCCATGCGCGACGCGCCCGTTGCCGAAGTCCCATGCGAAAGAGCAACCCTTTGCACTATCGCCGACATCCGCCCGGAGGAGATAGCGTTGCACCGGCTGATCTCCGAACCACAGATAATCGACGGCCAGAGTCGCCCCGTCGATTGCCGCGGCGCGACGCCCGTCGCGCATCGTGATCGACGAGATGCGCGCGGAACCGCTGGCGATGAAGGCCGATTCTGGAATCTGTTCGGGCAGTTCCGACTTGTCGCCGCCACGGCGCCAGATCGCCATCATTTCCTGCGGCCCTGTCGCCTCGAAGTGGAAATAGTCGATCTTGTGCCAGCCCGGCTCGAGGGTGACAGCCTTGCCATGCTGCCCCTGCGCGCCTTCGTTGCGAGTGTGGAGCCCTGGCCATGACGCGATGGACTTGCCATCGATCTGCAGTTCGGAACCTTCGTCGGAAATCGTGCCGAAATAGATCATTTCCCTCGCATCGAGCTTGAACCAGCCCGTGTACCACGAGCTGTAGTCGTCATCGGGGCCAAATGGATTCTCGCGGTGGCCAAGGTATGGGAGCTGTCCCATGCGGGTGTTCGCGCCGGGAGGATTCGCGGTGGCAAGCTTCTTGGCGGCATCGAGGGAAGCATTGCCGACCTTTGTGCAAAGAAGCAGACCGGGACGGAGGGTCGAAGCGGAGCGGCGCGCCGCGGACATCGATGAACCGCGCTTGAGATAGACGCTGATGCGGCCTGCGCCCGCCGCTGGAGCCGCGCACGCGATCAGCATTCCTTCTGCCGGATTGCGCCAGAGCACCAGGTGGTCCAGCTGGGCGCCGCTGGCGTCGCGGACATCCACGGAAACTTCCGGGGATGGAAGAAATCCGCCGTCGGGCAGACGGAGCAAAATGCCGGCCTCGGGTTCCTGCGGGGATTTCACGACGTCGAAATCTGCGCGTATCGCTGCATCCTGGACAACCCATCCTTCGGGGGCATTCTGCCTTTGCTGGGCAAATGCGCACTGTAGCAAGGCGGCGACAACCGCCACAGCCATCCCGCCGCGCTGTAGATTCGCATGCATAGTTCTCATGGTTTCCTTCCAAAATGGTTCGCGAAGTCAAGAAGCGAATCAAAGACCTGAATGCCGCGCTCGGCGGAAAGTTTCCTCATGCCGTCGGACAGCCCCTTTTTCGGGCGGATGAACGCGGCGTTGATGCCGGCGCGCAATCCGGAAAGCGCATCGGATTCACGGTCGCCGAGCATCCAGCATTGTGATGGGTCGAGGTCGAATTGGTCGATGCATTCGAGAATGAATCGCGGCGACGGCTTGCGGTATGTAACGCCGCCGTCGTTGCCCGGCATTTCCGCCGCGATGCATGTCGCGTCGAAGAGATCCGGCCCCATGCCGACAAGCCGCACCATGCGCGCGATGACAGCCTCGACGTCTTCCCACCCAAAGTAGCCGCGTGGAATACCGCTTTGGTTAGTGAAGAGGAAGAAACGGAAGCGATCGCGAAGTGCGCGGAAGCCTTCGCGAGTGCCAGGGAGCAGGCTGATCAGCTCCGGGTCTTTCACGAACACCAGGTCGTAGATCAGCGTGCCGTCGCGGTCGAGGAAAATCCCTCCGCGCTTGATCGCGGAACCCTTCTTCACGAGGCCACCCCTTCTGCATACGCGATGATCTCGGCGGGAGTGGCGGTCGCAGTTCCGAGCTTGCCGACGACCACGCCCGCCGCGAGGTTCGCGAAACGGGCGGCGGCATCTGGCGCGGCGCCGGCCGCAAGGGCCGCTGTGAGGGCGGAGATCACGGTGTCGCCCGCACCGGAGACATCGAAGACAGCGCGTGCGGCGGTCGGCATCGTTGAAAGGATCTTGCCATCGGTTGAGAGCATCATGCCATCGGCGCCGAGTGTCACTACGAGCAACTTCGAATGGTGGCGTTCGTGGAGGCGGCCGCAGATTTCGGAAGCAGGGAAGTCTTCGCCCGGCCGGGCTTCGGAGAGCCCTGCGAGCTGGAGCGCTTCCACGCGGTTCGGAGTGATAAGGCCAAGCCCATCGAATGCTAGTCCGGGCCGAGGCTTTGGATCCAGTGCGACAAGTTTTTTGGCCCCCGCCAAATCGCGGATGCGGGCTATCATGGCATTGTCGAGCACACCCTTTGCGTAGTCGGAAAGGATGATTGCATCGGCCCGCGCGATTGCCTTGGCGAGACCACCGTCAATCCATTCGGCTGGCAGGGCGCAGCGGGATGGCGGTGGCTCGCGGTCGAGGCGACAGAGTTGCTGGTTGCGACACATCACGCGCGTCTTGACGATCGTGTCGATATCATTCCGGACTAGGAGGGAGTCGAATTCTATGCCGGCCCTTTCGAGGATGGAACGCATCTTTGCGCCGTTCGCATCGGCGCCAGCCACGCCGACAAGTTCCACCGCAACGCCAAGGGCTCGCAGGTTGTTCGCGACATTGCCGGCGCCGCCCACCGTGAAGGTGTCGCGTTCGACACGCACCACCGGCACGGGCGCTTCCGGGGAAATGCGGGTGGCGTCGCCCCAGAGATAATGGTCGAGCAGGATGTCGCCAATCACGAGCACGCGGAGTTTGGAAATCGAGTCGAGTAGCTCTTTCATGTCTGGTTCCAGAATAGTGGATGGATTCAGGCGCGTGCGGCGAACGCGGCGGAGATGCCGTTTATCATGGTGACTGCCTCGGCGAGATTGGCGACTGTCCAATCCGCTCCCGCTTCGACGAGCCTGGCTTCGTCGAAGCTTGACCTGACTCCGAGCGCAAGGCATCCCGCGGCCTTGGCGGCCTGCAGACCCGATGGCGCATCCTCGACCACAAGGCAATTCTTCGGATCGAGTCCGAGTTTCGACGCAGCCAACTGGAAGATGTCGGGGAATGGCTTGCGCCGAGTGACCATCGTTCCATCCACGACGGCATCGAAGAATCCTTCGCCCATGCCTATCTGGACGATGTTGCCGCGGACTTTCACAAGATCCGCGCTACTGGCCACGGCGAGTTTGCACCCTTGCGCCATGCAGGCGCGCGCGAAATCGTGGGCGCCTGTCATCGGGGGCATGCGCCCCTTGATCAACTCGAGATAAAACTCGTAGCAGCGCGCCTTGTCTGGCACGGGATCGAAGGGAATGCCGCGCTGTTCCGCGGGACCTCCGAGAAAGCGGTCTTCGCCCATGCCGACGAAAGGAAAGAACGCTTCGTCGGGGATGTCGGCGCCATGGCGTTCGCGGAACATGGCGCGCGCGGCTTCCCTGATATACGGTTCGGAATCGCAGAGTACGCCATCCATGTCAAACAGCACGCCCTGCCAAGGATTCAAAATCATTTGGTTTCTCCTTCTTGTCGCGGGGGCTTTTGTTTTCAACGCCCGGTCTTGAACCAGCACTGGAGTTCGTTGCCTGGTTCGCGATTGCCCCAGAGGCAGTATGGAATCAGCTTGAGGCCGTTTGACGCCTTGAGGGCGGGGTAGGTCTTGTCGCCAATCGAAATCGTATCGTCGGCGAATGTCGCGTCGGCAGGCAGCACGGCATCGTATGCCTTGCCGCCGTTGTCGCAGCCCTCGGCGCAGTAGAGGATCGATCCGCGCATTACCGCGAGACGACCGCGATCCGCTTCCACGGCTTCGTGGGCGCGGACGCGCTTGACCGGCATCGGGAGATTAAGTTCGACAGTGTCGCCCGGCTTCCATGTGCGAGCGATATCGACATACCCGTCCACGCCTTGTTTCACTGCGACAGACAAGCCATTCACGGAAAGCGTCACGGTATCGCATGATGCCGGATCGATCTGCGCGTAGAGATCGCTTGGCACGGGGCGCCCGCAAGCCCACGAAGGTATGCGGACCTTGAGGGTGAAGTCGCGGGAATCGCTTCCGCCTTCGAAACCAGCGATCGAAAGTTTCATTGCGCCGTCCCACGGATATGCGGTCTCGACACGGATGCAAACGCCATCGACAACCGCCTCGCCTGGAATGAAAAGGTTCCAGAAGATCGCGCCTGGCTTGCTTGCGTATGCGAATGTCGGAACTTGCGGGATGAATCTTACGTCGTTCACGGGACAGCAACTGCAGTCAAACCACTTCGAGCGCTTGTACCCGCCCTTTGAGGCGAGCGGATTCGGATAGAAGAATTCATCGCCGGAAAGCGAAATGCCCGAAAGGAAGCCATTGTGGAGGGTTAATTCCGCGACATCGACATACTTTGTTTCGCCGTGCCAGAGGAACATGCGCTGGTTCCACAGGACATTCGCTATCGCCGCGCATGTTTCGAGATATGCCTCGTCGGAATCATTCGGCAGATCGTATGGACCATTGAACGCCTCCCAGAGATTGCCGTACTCGGGATGGTGGTATTCTCGTCTGGCGCCGACGCCTCCAGTGAGGTAGAGCTTCTTCGAGACGACATTCTCCCAGAGGCGGTCAATCGCCGCGATGTATGAGCTGTCGCCGGTGAGCGCGGCGACGTCCGCCATGCCTGTGTAGAGATAGCCTGCGCGGACGGCGTGGCCGATTGCTTCGTCCTGTTCGACAACGGGCTTGTGGTCCTGGCGGTCCGCCTCGCCCGCATTCGCGCGCAGATCCTTGCGTCCGCGCATGTCGAGGAAGAATTTCGCCTGGTCCAAGTATTTGCGCTTGCCGGTGGCGAGGTAGAGTTTGCAAAGCGCAAGTTCGATCTCCTCGTGTCCCGGTGCATCCTTGAGCTGGTCTTCATCCCAGCCAAAGGTGCGGCAGACGAGGTTTGCGTTCTTTGTCGCTACGTCGAGGAAATTCGTCTTGCCTGTCGCCTTGTACCACGCCACCGCGGCCTCGTACATGTGGCCGACATTGTATAGTTCATGGCTCGCACCGCAGTTGCTCCAGCGCGTCGGACCCATCATGCCGTATTGCCACGGAAGGTCGCCTTCCGAATTGTATGCGAATCCGAGGGTGCGCGCGGTGTAGAGGTAGCCATCGGGCTCCTGCGCACCCGCGACCTGGCCGATCAACCAGTCCATGTACTTTTCAAGTTCGGGATCGGGATTCATCGCATGGATGTATGCCGCGCCCTCCATCACCTTGAAAACATCCGAATCGTCGAACGGAATGCCGCCGAATGTCCCCCATGCATGCTTTGCGGCGTTGGTGAAATTCGCGATGCGCGGCGTTTCGTTGCACTTCTGGAAATTCGACTTGAGGGTGACGGTGCGATTCGTTTCAAGGCGCTCGAACCAGAAGCCTGGCGTGACATGGATCTTGCGCATGTCGGCTGCATGGATCGGATAGTCGGCGGTCGTGCGCGGCAGAGTGTCAGTTGTTGTATTCATGCGTGATGATATGGATAGACCTGTGACATGGAAAGTATAGCAGTGAATGCTTGCTGTCCGCAATGCGATAGGGACTACTTAAATAGTCTGTCCCTTTAAGCACTTTTCTCTTTTTCATTATCTCATCCATCCTTCTTCTTCCCAGTCACTTACGCCATCGTCACCGGATTCTTCTGCAGCCGCCTCGCGGAACAGATCCGTATCCCGTTCCACTCCCTGCACATCCCGATGCCGTAGCCGCCAGTCTTCCTGCCATCGCTGAAGTGTCCCGCGAACTTTTCGACCACTCCATCGACGAAACCCTTCGTCCCGACCGCGAAGCCCTTCGTGAAATGCCTCACCTTGCACCTCAGCATCACCGGCAGCTCGAGCTTCCCATGCCCCGCCAGCACCTCGCGCACTTTATCATGGTCGAGCGCATCCACGCCTTTGGCGTACAGCAGCGCGCGGTAATGCGGCGCGACAGCCCCGAAGTCCGGCTTGTTAGCCTCCGGTCTGTAAATCCTTGTAATGCAAAGCCGTGCGTACCTGTCGCCCGCGACCGCCGCGCCATAGCTGCTCCAGCGGTAGTCCTTCGGGTCTTCTACAATCTGCGCACGGATCGGGTTGAGTTCGATGTACGCGGCGACAGCGGCGAGCGATCCGCCGCCTTCGACGAAAGTGCTGCCGAAGCGCCCTTGCCAAAGCGTTCCCTCGTGCCCCTCGTGATGGGCGCGATACCATACCGAGAAGCGCTGCTTCAGGCACTGCATGAACGGCGAGATGTCGCCCATGCGCCTCCTCAGCATCTCCTGCTCCGCCTCCAGGCGGCTGGTCCAATTGTGCTTGCGGTACTCGTCCCACTGGCACTTCAGCTCCGCCGCGTTCTGATCGCCATAGAGGATCGCTACACGCTCAAGCAGTATCGCCTCCGTAAGTTCGATCGCCTTCGGAACATGCACCAGGACATGGAAGTGGTTGGTCATCACGCAGTATGCCAGCACTTCGATGCCGCTGAATGCCGCGACCTTCCGCAGCATCCTCACGAACATCTCCTTCTCCGCGTCCCCG
>JAZQOE010000111.1:0-22126 GCA_045627705.1 Kiritimatiellia bacterium
ATCTCCTTCTCCGCGTCCTCGAACGCCATCTTCTTGAACGCGCACCTGCTCACCAGGTGGTAGTATCCTTCGCCTTCGTTCTTTGCTCTTGCCTTGCGCATGGTTTTCTCCTTTGCACGCATGATACGACGGGACTTGCGGGCAAGTCAATACTTAAATAGTCTGTCCCTTTAAGTGATAAAGTGATAATATTTGTGCCTTGTTACTTCATGCCTATTCTTTGTAATCTATTGCCTTTTACCTATCCCACAATGCCTCGCTTTATTTCCAACTTCATCGAAAAGTGCCGTTATGCCCACGCCCATCCGGTCGAGGGTGGATACCGTCACGCACTCAAGCTGATCGTGCCGCTCGTGCTTGGCAACTCCGCCTTCACGATCATGCAGTTCAGCGACCGCATCCTGCTGTCCCGCCACAGTTCCCTGTCGATTCAGGCAGCCCTTCCAGCAGGCATGCTGAGCTTCACGCTCATCAGTTTCTTTTCCGCGATCGCGGGCTATTCCTCGACTTTCGTCGCGCAATACCACGGGGCGAAGGACGATGCCTCGTGCGTACGATCCGCGATGTCGGGGCTTTGGCTGTCGGTGATTTTCACGCCGATTTTCCTCGCGATGATACCCGCCATCGATATCTGCCTCTCGATTGCCGGACATCCCGAAGCGCTGCGCGAGCAGGAATGCATCTATGCCTTCTGGATGCTCCTCGGCGGTTTCCCGATGACCGTCCAATGGGTTTTCAACGGATATCTCGTGAGCCGCAACCGCGTTATCGCAAACACGATCATGACGGTCTTCGGTTGCGCCTTGAACATCCTCCTCGATGTCCTGCTGATCTTCGGCTACTGGGGCTTCCCCGCATGGGGCTTGCGCGGCGCGGCGATCGCGACCTTCGCCTCGCAGATGATCACGATGTCAGCGCAGGGCCTGCTTCTTGTGCCGGACATCAGGCGCATCGGCTTCTGCAATGTGATCGCGCCGGACTGGCATTTGATCTGGCGCATGATTCGTTTCGGCGCGCCATCCGGAGTGCAGATGCTTTTCGACGCGGGGTCGTATTCGTTCTTCACGATCCTGACGGCGCGCCTCGATGCGCTTTCCCTCGCGACCAGCAACATCGCCTTCAGCATCAACTCGCTGGCGATTTCGCCGCTCATCGGCTTTGGAACCGCCGCTTCCACGCTTGTCGGCCAATTCCAGGGCGAAGGCAACAGCAAGCTCGCGATGCGCTCTGGCTGGCGATGCATGCACCTTGCATGGGCGTACATGTTCATTTGCGCCCTTGTGTTCGTCTTCTTCCCCGAGCAACTGCTTGTCATGTTCCGCTCGCCAGACGCCGAATACACCGTCGAGGAAATGCTCGGCCTCGGCCGCATCCTCCTTTGGATGATGGCCGGATGGGGGATGTTCGATGCGATGAACGCGATTTTCATGGGCACTCTCAAGGGCGCCGGCGACACATTCTTCGTGATGCTAAACCTCACATTGCTCGCGTGGCTGTTCTGGATTCCGCTTGAACTCCTCATCATCAATGTCTTCGAGCTGGGGATTGTCGCCGCATGGTTCGGACAGGTCGCATATCTCGTGATATTGAGCCTGATCCATCTCTGGCGCTGGTGCAGCGGGCGCTGGGCAAAGATCGACCTCATCGAAAAGAGGGCCGACGCACCATGATCGAAGTGGTCGTGCTCCATTGGAACAAACTCGCCATGACGGCGGCATGCGTGGCTTCGCTTCGCGCGGTCCATGCGCCATGCGAGTTCCGGATTCTCGTTGTTGACAACGGTTCCGACGCCCACGACGAGGCCGCACTGCGCGATGCGTGCCCTAGCGCGGAGACAATGCGACTGCCCTCGAATCTCGGCTTCGCGCGCGGCATGAACGCCGGTGTCGCGAAGGCGCTCGCCGATGGCGCAGAGTACGTCTGGCTGCTTAACAACGACACCATCTGCGATCCCGACGCGCTCGATGAACTGCTCGCGCCAATGATGGCCGACCCGCGCGTTGGCGCTGTCGGTTCGATGCTGCGGCAAAACGGCGCGCCGCTTTCCGATCCCCCGATCCGCGGCATGACGCACCTGCGTGCGCCGCTGTGGATACCCTTGCCCATGCCCGATGGCGCAAGCGCGGAAGATGGCGACTACATCTGCGGAGCCTCGTTCCTGGTGCGCGCGGAAACATGGCGTGAAGTCGGTCCGCTCGATGCGGGATTCCCGTTTTTCTTCGAAGACGCGGATTGGTCTTTCCGTGTCCGCAAGGCGGGATGGAAGCTCGCTGAAACGGCGCACCCCGCAATCGTCCATACTGGTTCCGCGTCTATTTCGGAACTCGGGCGGAAGCGCTCCGCATGGTATCGCGAAGGCCACGTGCGCTTCATGCGGCGCCATGTTCGCCATCCATTCGCGCCCGCATTTTTCGCATTTGCATGGCGGCTCTCCACGCAAGTGCTTGCATTCAAGTCCGCCGATGCCGCCGGCACGATCGAAGGCTGGCGCAATGGCTGGCGAAGCAACATGCAATTGACATAATCATCGGCAACACGAAGGTCAACAACGAGACAGTCTATAATCTATTCGATCCCGCCCTAACGGTTATCGACTACCCCGCCAAGTACAAGCTTCCCCCATATCGCACCGCGGAACAGATGGCATGGCGCACTCACAACCGCGACTCGTTCCTCTCGTGCATCTACCCGCTTCCCATTCAGGGCGGCACGCTCTTGATGCTGCGCTGAAAACGGGGACACACCCCAAATACACTCACCCCAAATACACTTGGAACCTTCTTTGGGAGTGTCCGCGCAAGACACCTCATGTCATGGCGGCGGATTTGTCAATCTCCGAGGATGACACGCAGTTCGCCGAAGGAATCGATCGCCATGTCGTATTTTTCTTCGCGTTGATTGCCGAACCCAAAGCGGCAGAAGCAGCGGTTGATCGATGCGCGGCGCGCCGCTTCAAGGTCTGTCACATTGTCGCCGACCATCCAGGCGACATCCGGCGTCATCCCGCGACACGCCTGCTCGATCGCCAGAAGAAGCGGCTTTGGGTCAGGCTTCATCGCCGGACACGATTCGCCGCCGACAACCGCATCGAAATATCCAAGCACGCCGAGCTTTTCGAGAATCGGCCGCGACAACGCCGCAAGCTTGTTCGTGACTACCGCCTGCTTCCAGCCTGCGGCATGGAATGCGGCGAGCGTTTCGGCGACGCCGGGATAAAGCGCGGTGTGGACGACAGGATGCTCCGCGTAGTACGCAACCATCGCCGCCGTCGCTTCGTCGGTGTCGCCAGGTCGCTCCGGAATCGATCGCTCGATCAACTTTCGCACGCCGTTTCCGACACCCGGAATAATCTCTCCAAGCGCTCGCGGTGCAAGGCCAAGCGTGGAACGGGCGTGGTTCACCGATTCGGCAAGGTCGCCTCGCGTGTCCGCCAGCGTCCCATCAAGGTCGTAGAGGATTACCTTCATTACACGAAAAGACAACCTACGCCCGGCGTTCGGCGGGCGCAGATTGACTTTGAGATTTCTTCGGGCTACTTGACTTCAGTCCACTTGCCGGCGGAGTAGTCTTCGCCAAGGCTCACGCGATGGGAGAGAACCTTGCCATCATCTCCGAAGGCGTAGTTCTGCTGGCCGGAACCATCCGCGGCATGGATAGAGACACTGCCGGAAGTATTTTCGAGAAGAGCATCGACCGCCTTGCCATCGGCGTCGAAAAACTCGATCTTCGCGCCTTCGCCGGCGGCCGCGAGAATCGCCGCAACATCGCTTCCAACCGCCGAAGCGATTTCCGCCATGGCTGGAGCCTCCGCCTTGGTATCGACGGCCGGTGTGGTCGCGCATCCCGCGGCGAACATCGCCGCGATTGTCAGCACCGCGAGGATTGATTCAGTTTTCATGGTTTTCCTTTCCATGCAAAAGGCCCGACGCTGCGATCAATATCGCCGCGCCGGGCCAGGAATGCGACATTCGAAAGCCAAACGAAATTAGAAGCGGACGCCGATTGTGATGCCGGTGGCGTTCTCGCCCTTCTCGTAGGCTTCGTACGCGGCGCTGAGAATGGCGCGGCGGGTGAGATAGACATCGAGTCCGACCGCGAAACCGAAATCGTCATACTCGGTTTCGAAGTCATCGCTGTCCCAGGAAGTGAAGCAAGGGCCGAAGAAGATGCCGATGGCCTCGGGCCACATCGTCTTGTTGCCGACGATCTCATTCACGAGGCTGGCGGTAAGCGAGCCGTAGAACTCGGTGTAGGAAAGCTCGTTGGCGTAAACGTCCGCGTCGCCCATAAGGAACTGCGCATTCGCATCGAGGCGGAAGCGGTTCTCGAGGGCAAGGCCATCAACGAGCTCGGTGTCGAAGAGATTAACCCAGACACCTGCGCCCCAGATCGTGTTGTTGTCCTTGCTGTCGCCCATCTCGTCGAAGCCATTCCAGGTGTAGGCGGCCATGCCATAGACTGCGCACCAGCGGGTGATATCGAAGGCGAGGAAACCGCCGCAACGATCAGTGTTGAACTTGTAGGTGCCGCCATGCTCGAGGTTGATCGTGCGGTCATGATTGCGGAAGAACGCGCCCACATGGAACGGCGAGGGAACCTGCGCAGCCAGCAGATAGTCCTGGCCGGAAGCTTCGGGCACGCGGGGCGCCGCACCCGCGGAAAGGGCCATGCATGCGGCGCAGAGTGCCGCGACAGTCATAATGCTCGTCTTGTTCATCTGTACATCCTTGCGGTTGAAGTTCGTGCCTTGGTCGGGTATAATTGCAACATCCCGCCAAAAGCATCATCCATTATGCTACTGAATCCCGACGGAAACAAGGAACTTTTCATGGGCATGAAGTTTTTCTCCATCGCGGCCACTGTCGCAACGGCGCTCGCATGCACAGGATGCTTCGACCATCGCGAGGCTCCGCGCCGCCTCCAGCGCTTTGAGTCGGCCGACGCGATTGTCGCCGCCGCCCCCACGGACGCAGCCTTCCTCGACTTGCACGGGCAGGACATCGCGGACTTGCCCGAAGCCCTCGCGGGCGTCGCATCCCTCGAACGGCTCAGCATGCGCGGACAGCGCCGCGACACGCTCCCGCCAGTGGTTGCGCGTCTCGCGATGCTGAAGGAGCTGGACATCGCCGAAACCGGCATGAAGGACTTCGGCGACGGTCTATCGGCGCTTTCTTCGCTGGAACTGCTCTATTGCTCCGACAATGCGCTCGACTCGTTCCCCGCCGGCGTGACGTCGCTCGCGAATCTTCGCTACATCAACCTGGACCGCAACGCGGTCGCCGAACTACCAGCCGATATCGCCTCGCTCTCGTCGCTCCGCTGGCTCCGCCTGAACAATAACCTGCTCTCCGCGCTTCCTTCCGCAATTTCCGAATTGAAGTCGCTCGAGGCCCTCTATCTTCGCTCGAACAAGTTCGAAACATTCCCCGCGGAGGCGATGTCGCTTCCCCGCCTGAAGGAACTCCTGCTCGGCGGCAATGAAATCGCCGCCCTCCCAGACGATCTTTCCGGCCTCGCGGGCCTGCGGACGCTCGAACTGCGCGACAATCCAATCAACAAGTTGCCAGACGACCTTTCTGCCCTTTCGTCGCTGAAGACGATGAACCTTGTCGGGTGCAAGATCCCACAGGAGGAACGCGACCGCCTCCGCGCGGCGCTTCCCCAATGCCAGTTCCTTTTCTAGCCGGAATCAGGAGGCATGGAAATGTTCAAGACAGTCGGAGATCAAGTCTGGGCCTTTGATTGCGAGTGGATCCCTGATCCGACATCTGCGAAACTGCTGCTCGACACCGATCCAGGTGCGAGCGACCTCGAAGCGATGGAGGCGCTTTGGGCAAAGGGCGGCGCAACCGCCGAGGATCCGCGCCCGTTCCTCCGTACCGCGCAGTGCAGGGTCGTATCGATCGCGATGATGCAGCGCTTCCAGCGCGGAAACGAGGTCAAACTGAACCTCCTCTGGCTCCCGCGCGACGTGAACGATCCCGCGAAGTCATCGGAGACGGCGATCGTCGGCACATTCCTGAACTCTATCGGCAAGTTCCATCCGCAACTGGTCGGCTTCAACTCCCGCGCCGCCGATATCCGCATCCTGCTCCAGCGCGCATTCGTGAAAGGCATCTCTTCGCCGGAATTCTGCAAGCGGCCGGACAAGCCATGGGAAGGCATCGACTACTTCGCCCGCGACAACGAATGCCATGTCGATCTGATGGAAATCCTCGGCGGCTTCGGATCGAAGAGCATCTCGCTCAACGAGGCGGCGCGGCTTTCCGGCATTCCCGGCAAGATAGGCACATGCGGCGACGACGTAGCCCAGATGTGGCTCGACGGCCAATGGCGCGAAATCGTCCAGTACAACTGCTTCGACGCAATCACGACATACCTCGTGTGGCTGCGAGTGGCCCACCTCGCCGGACACTTCAACGCCGAGGAGTACGAACTCGAACAGGACCGCGTCCACGAGCTTCTCGAAACGCTTTGCGACACCCCCGAGATGCAGTTCCTCGGAAAGTACATCGAGGAATGGGACCGTCTCGGCTCGCTCAAGGATGAACTCAACTGAAATCTGGAGGCCAGAATGGCAAACGACAAACTGCACTGCATCGACCACCCGCTCGTCCAGCACAAGATCTCGATCCTCCGCCAGGTCGAGACAAACCACAAGGATTTCCGCCAGCTCGTAAGCGAAATCGCGCTCCTGATCGGCTACGAAGCCACTCGCGACCTCGGGCTTGAATCCCACAAGATCACGACGCCGATCGTGCAGACGACGGGCAAGTTCCTCGCCCGCCAGGTATGCCTCGTACCAATCCTCCGCGCAGGTCTCGGAATGGTCGATGCCATGCTGGAGCTCGTCCCCGCCGCGCGCGTCGGCCACGTCGGCCTCTACCGGAACGAGAAGACGCTCGAGCCTGTCGAATACTACTGCAAGCTCCCGCCGGATGTCTCCGAACGCGTCGCGATTGTCCTCGACCCCATGCTCGCCACCGGCGGTAGCTCCGCCGCCGCGATCTCGCTCCTCAAGAAGCGCGGCGTCCAGCGCATCAAGATGATCAATATCATCGGCGCGCCGGAAGGCGTGGAGACCGTGCAGAAGGCGCATCCCGATGTCGATATCTACCTCGGCCATCTAGACGACGGCCTGAACGAACGCGGATACATCGTGCCCGGTCTCGGCGACGCCGGCGACCGTCTCTTCGGCACCCTTTAGGCAACGGCCATGGGACTGCCTGTCCTGTCAAAATCCGTCGGGACGATCCTGACGGTCGCGATGCTTTGCGCAAGCAATGTCATGATGACCTTCGCATGGTATTGGCACCTGCGCGCGAAGGGGCCTGCCAACAACATGCCCCTCATGCTGATCATCCTGGCAAGCTGGGGCATCGCGCTCTTCGAGTACTGCATCGCGATTCCCGCCAACCGCATCGGCGCGGCGGCGGGGCTTTCGGTCGCGCAACTCAAGATCATCCAGGAGGTGGTCACGGTCTGCGTCTTCATACCCTTCATGATGTTCTTCATGGGCGAGAAGTGGCGCTGGGACTACCTCTGGGCAATGCTTTGCATGGTCGGCGCGGTGTATTTCGTGAACCGCCACGCGCTTTGAACCCCCAAAAACAAGTTTCGGTTTTACATCCCAATCCATTGTGCTACACTACGCACGCCTTTTGGGTTTAAGAATTTTAATGTACAGGCCAGTAGCTCAGTAGGACAGAGCGTTGGATTCCTAATCCGAAGGTCGCGGGTTCGACCCCCGCCTGGCCTACCATTCCCCTCCAATTTATCCCCCATCCACCCTGCCAGTTTTTAAAATCGGGGTCTGTCCCCAATTTGCGCTCAATTTATAACATCTTGTACTGCAATTATTTGTCACCTACTCTTAAATAGTCTGTCCCTTTAAGCAAGCACATAGCATGCATCCATGCGATATTGTCGCTACTTTCGCGCGCAAAAAAAAACGGTGCGCCGCGAAATTCGCGGCGCGCCGTTTTTTGATGTTGTTTTGGCGGAATTAAGCGGCGCCGAGCTGGAAGCGGACGAAGCGCTTGATCTCGATCGTGTCGCCGGCATCCTTCGCGACCTTCGCGACGAGCTGCTTGACCGTGGTCTTCTCGCCGGGGCCGTTCTTGACGAAGAGCTGGTCGATCAGGCAGATCTCGGAGAAGAACTTCTGGGCCATGCCCTTCTTGATCCCCTCGAGTGCGTTTTCGGGAGGAAGCTTGCCCTTCTGCTCCTTCATCGCATTGAGCTTGATCTCGATTTCGGCATCGACATCGGCCTGCGGAACCTCGCTGCTCTGGAGGAAGCGGGGGGAGAGGCCGGCGATTTGGAGGGAGATGTCGTGGACGAGCTGGTTGAAATCCTCGCGGGCGACGGTTTCTTCCTTGCCGCAGGCCACCTCGACGAGCACGCCGATCTTGCCGCCCATGTGGATGTAGGAGCCAATCTTGCCAGTGCCACTCTGCACATAGCGGGCGGCGCGGCTGATCTTGACATTCTCGCCGGTCTGGGCGCAGATAGTCATGTGCTCTTCCTTGACGGAATCGCCGATATCCTCGCCCTTGGCAAGGACGGTGTCGGCAACGAGCTTGACGAAGTTCTTGAAGTTGTCGGTGTTGGCGACGAAGTCCGTCTCGCTGTTGACTTCGACCAGGGCGATGGTCTTGCCATCGGCGGCGGAGGCGGCGGCGACACTGCCCTGCTTGGACTCCTTGTCGGCGCGCTTGACCTGGATTGCGAGACCCTTCTCGCGGAGGATCTTGATAGCCTCCTCCATGTTGCCTTCGGTCTGGGTAAGGGCGCGCTTGCAGTCCATCATGCCGGCGTTGGTGCGGTTGCGAAGATCTGTGATCATCGCGACGGTAATAGCAGCCATTGTTGAAACCTTTCTTGAGGTAAAGTGGATTGATCAGGTTGAAGTCCGGATTCCAGATCAGGCATTATGCGGTCTGGAATCCGGAATCATTACGTGCCAATTAGGCCTGGGGAGCATCGGGAGCGGCTTCGGGAGCCGGGGCGACTGCGGCACGGACGGCGGCGCGGTCGGTACGCGGGGCGCGGGGGCCGCGCGGGCCACGATCGCCGCGCTGGCGGGAAAGGCGGCTCTTCGCGGCATCCTCGGCGGAGTCGCCATCCTTGCCTGCCGCGGCACGACGGGCCTGGCGCTCGGCGCGGTCGGCGGCGTCCTTGGCGGCGCGCTCGGCCTCCTGCTGGCGGATCTGCTCGGCAGCGACGCGCTTGTACTCTTCGTTGGCGTCCTTGATCACCTTGGCGAGGGAATCGACGACGAGCTTGATGGCGCGGATCGCATCGTCATTGCCAGGGATCACGTAGTCGATCGCATCGGGATCGGCGTTGGTATCGACGAGGGCGACCAGCGGAATGCCGAGACGCGCGGCTTCCTTGACGGCGATCGACTCGCGGCAGACATCGACGACGAACATCGCGCCGGGGAGCTTGTCGAGATTGGCGATACCGGTGAGGTTCTTCTGAAGCTTGTCGAGTTCGCGGCGGAGGCTGGAAGCTTCCTTCTTGTGGACCGAGAGCTGGCCATTGTTGTTGCGGCCCATCGCCTCGATCTGGTTCATGCGCTTGATGCTGCGACGGATGGTTTGGTTGTTGGTGAGCGTACCGCCGAGCCAACGCTCGGTCATGTAGAACTGACCGCAGGATTCAGCGGCTTCCTTGACGACATCCTGGGCCTGCTTCTTGGTGGCGACGAAGAGAATCGGCTTGCCAGCGAGAGCGGTGTCGCGGAGGAACGCAGCGGCCTTCTCGAGAAGAGGAAGGGTCTGGGTGAGGTCGATGATGTGGATATCGTTGCGCTTGTCGAAGATGTACTTCTTCATCTTCGGGTTCCAACGAGGGGTCTGGTGAACATAGTGGAGACCGGCATCAAGCAGATCCTTGAGAGAGACCCCGGTAAGAGGGGCGGCGGGCAGTGCGTCCATGAATTCCTCGTTCCTGTTCTATCATCTGGTCAACTCGGAAGAGGCGGGCGATATGCCCGGGCGCCAGCGAAATGCCTTCGCGCCCCATGCGCAATTCCCGCCGCCACATCTAGACGCATGGCTGCCGCGTGGAACGCGCTTGAACCCTTTCCGGGTTAATCCGCTCGGATCACGGGTTTCCCCGCGCCCTCGCTTCCACCCGCTTCCGTGCCACACGGCACCGAAACGAGTTGAGAAAGGGCATATTTAAGCACTTAACGCATTTTGATGCAAGCGCAAATACCATTCATGCTGGCATGTGGAAATCGCAGCACTAACCGAGACAGGCAACACCCGGTCGGAGACATGGGAGGAAAGATGGAAGCGGGTGCGATCAGCATGGGATTGGGGGACACACCCCGATTTATGCGTTCGCGATTCCCGCCACGCAAATTAGAAGTACAAATCGCGTTCGCCGGCGACGATGCGGTTGTAGCGGTCGAGGACCTGCGGGAAGAACTTCGGATACATTTCCTTGATCGCGGCCAGTTCGGACTGCAGGACGGGTTCGCAGACGCGGATGCTCTCTGGCGATGCGAAGTCGTCGAGCCATTCGCGGAAGGTAAGCACCGCGTTGATCTTGCAGAAGGTCCCTTCGCGTCCGGTCTTCAGCGCGTCCATGATGCATCCGCCAGTGCGCCCGCAACGGTAGCCCGCGGTGCAGAACGATGTTATCACGCCCTGCTTCGCGAGATCGACGATCATCTGCTCGAGCGAACGGGTGTCGCCAAGCATGAACTGCTGCTCGTCGATCTTCTGCTCGGTGTTGCAGGCCGAGTATCCGCCGATGTCGATGCGCGTTCCGGCATCCATCTGCGTGCAGCCGATCTGCAGGCAGCGGTCGCGCAGTTCCTTCGTTTCGCGCGCGGTGACGATGAGTCCAGTGTATGGAACGGAGAGGCGGAGCACGAGCACGGCCTTGAAGAAGTCGTCGTCGGTAAACCTGCTCTTGGCGTTCGCGACATCCGATCCCGAAGCCGCGTGCATTCGCGGCACAGAGAAGGTGTGCGGGCCGATGTGGACGAAGCGTTCGAGTTCGCGGGCGTGTTCGCACATTGCGGCCACCTCGAACTTCCAGTCGGGATTCAGGCCGAACAGCACGCCGAGGCCGACATCGTCGATGCCTGCGTCGAAGGCGCGGTGCATGCAGGTCACGCGCCAGCCGTAGTCGCCCTTCACTGTGTTGGCCGGGTGCATCTCGGCGTAAAGCTTGTGGGCGTAGGTTTCCTGGAAGACCTGGAATGTGCCGATGCCCGCCTCGTGGACAATCTTGAGGTCGTCGATCGAAAGCGGCGCCGCGTTCACGTTGATGCGGCGTACATTGCCGATGCCGCGGCGTGTCTGGACGCGGGCGGAATAGATGGCCTCGAGCGAGTCGGCGATGAAGCGCGCGCCCGTCATCGGGTGTTCGCCGTAAACCGCCATCACTCGCTTGTGGCCGATCTTGATCATCGCTTCGGCTTCGCGCTTGATCTCCTCCATCGTGAGGCAGCGGCGCTTCTCGAGGGGATTGTCCGAACGGAAGCCACAGTACTTGCAGCGGTTCACGCAGTAGTTGCTGATGTACATCGGCGCGAAGGTCACGATGCGGTTGTCATAGACCTTGTGCTTGATCTTGCCGGCGGTTTCCGCCATTTCGGCGATGAGTTCGGGGTCCTCGACGGCCAGCAGTGTGGCGGTCTCCTCGCCGGAGAGGGTCTCGATGGCGAGGGACTTCGCGAGAATCTCGCGGACGCGCGCAGGGTCGGGCTTCGCGGCGGCGAGCTGCGCGGAGATTGCGTCGTCGTCGATGAAATCGCGGCCGTTCCTGTAGTAGCGGGTGATTTCGTCGCGCTTGATTGTCTTTTCGAGGAACGCCTTCACGGCGTCGCTTGTTTCGGAAACCTGTTCGCTCATTGCATTACCCTTCGATGCGCCTGGCGATTGTTCAGGCGCGGGCCTTGCGATAGCGCTCGATCAGGGCGTTGGTCGATACATCGTGGTGGAGTTCGGAATCGGACGACAGTTCGGGGAGGATGCGGCCCGCGAGGGTCTTGCCGAGTTCGACGCCCCACTGGTCGAAGGAGTTGATGTTCCAGATCACGCCCTGGGTGAAGATCTTGTGCTCGTAGAGGGCGATCAGCGCGCCGAAGGTCTCGGGCGTGAGCTTGTCCGCGAGGAGCGTGTTGGTGGGATGGCTGCCCTTGAAAGTCTTGTGCGGGACGAGTTCTTCGGGAACGCCCATCGCGCGGCACTCGTCCGCGGTGCGGCCGAAGGCGAGGGCCTCGGTCTGGGCGAAGAAGTTGGCCATGAGCTTGTCGTGGTGGTCGCCGACCGCGTTGTGCGACTTGCAGAAGCCGATGAAGTCGCAGGGGATGAGGCGCGTGCCCTGGTGGATGAGCTGGTAGAAGGCGTGCTGGCCGTTGGTGCCGGGCTCGCCCCAGACAATCGGGCCTGTCGCGGAGTTCACGGGGTTGCCGTCGCGGTCAACCGACTTGCCGTTGCTCTCCATGTCGAGCTGCTGGAGATACGCGGGGAAACGCGCGAGATACTGGTCGTAGGGGAGCACGGCGTAAGACTCGGCGCCATACGCGTCGTCGTAGAGGATGCCGATGAGCGCCATGATCACGGGCAGGTTCTTGCGAAGCGGCGCAGTGCGGAAGTGGCGGTCCATCGCGTTGTAGCCCTTGTGGAGCTTCGCGAAATTCTTCGGGCCGATGCAGATCATCAGCGGCAGGCCGATCGCCGAGGGGAGCGAGTAGCGGCCACCGACCCAGTTCCAGAATCCAAACATGTTCGCGGTGTCGATGCCGAACTCAGCGACCTTCTCGGCGTTGGTCGAGACGGCGACAAAGTGCTTGGCGACCGCCTCCTCGCTGCCGAGCTGTTCGACGAGCCATGCGCGCGCTGTCTGCGCGTTGGTCATGGTCTCGAGGGTCGTGAAGGTCTTGGAGGCGACAATGAAGAGCGTCTGGTCCGCCTTGACCTGTCGCAGTGCCTCGGCCATCGCGGTACCGTCGATGTTGGAGACGAAGAAGGGCTTGATCGAGCGCTTGGAGAAGGGTTTCAGCGCTTCCGCTGCCATCGCTGGGCCGAGGTCGGAGCCGCCGATGCCGATGTTGACGATGTAGCGGATGGTCTTGCCGGTGTAGCCTTTCCACTCGCCCTTGCGGACCTTGTCGGCGAAATCGGACATGCGGGCGATGACTTCGGTCACGCCGGGCATCACATCCTTGCCATCGACCATGATCGGCTCATCGGCCTTGTTGCGCAGTGCGACATGCAGGACGGCGCGGTCCTCGGTGTTGTTGATGTGTTCGCCTGTGAACATCGCCTCGATGCGAGCCTTGAGATCGGAGGCCTCGGCGAGGTCCTCGAGACGCATCATGAGCGCCTGCGTGACGAGGTTCTTCGAATAGTCGAGGGTCCAGCCCGCGGCGGAGACGGTGAAACGCTCGGCGCGCTTGGGGTCTTCGGCGAAAAGCTCGCGGAGCGTCTTGTCCTTCGTCAGCTCCCACTCCTTGAGCACTGTGTTCCAAATTGTCTGTTGCATGGTGATACTGTCCTTTCAAAAGGGGTTTGGTGACAATGATACTAAAAGGAGTGCGGAACTTCAACAATTGCAAGCCATGGCAATTGGCGCAATAAATAGTCTGCCACTTTAAGACGAAAAGCACTTTGTACAATCATGAAATGATAGTTGAAATAAAAAACGGCGCGCCGGGTTTCCCGCGTGGGAAAAGCGGCGCGCCGTTTTTTTGATGCCGCCTACTTCAAGAAGATGAGAGTCCCGAGAGATGTCTGGAACTCGTAGGCGCCGATATCGTAGCGGCGCTGGCAGCAGCGGCGGTTGCCGAGGATATCGACCGTGATTCCGAATTCCGCAACCGAGTTTGTTCCGGCGTTGATGGCGGGGGAACCATCGCCCAGCGCATACGGATTCGCGGCATCGGCGCTCGTAAAGAGCGGATCGGCATCGTAGAGGTTGCCTTCGAGGTCCTGCATGAAATAGGGCTTGGAACCGTCGTCGGCGCCAGCGCCATACCATGGGCCCTCGGTGTTGCCGTAGAACAAGCAGGAGCCTACCGAGCCTTTCACCGAATAGAAGTTGTTCATCGTATTCGCGTTGTAGATGCCCCAGCCGGCGTTGTTGGCGACAATCGTGTTCCACAGCGTGGCGCGGATGAAGTCGCGGTCGCCGCCATTGCCGAGCAGGAGGCCCTTGTCGCCGTTGTTGGCGATAGTGCAGTTGATAAACTCTATTTCGCCGGCGAGGCCGCGACCGTGCATCCAGTCGCTGTTGTACGGGAAGTAGGCGCCGTAAGAAGTGTTGTCGGCGATGAGGCAATTGCGGAGCGTCATGGTGAAGTATGGTTCGGCATCGGAAATCGTGGCCGAGATACCGATGCGGTTGCCGACGATCTTGCAGGATTCGAAGGCGATGCCCGAGGCACGGTCGTCAATGGTCACGCCAAATGAGTTCCAGTTCCAGCCACCGGTGAGCGTGACATGCGCGAAGGTGTTGCTGTTCGCGCCGAGGTGGATCGACATCGGGGAGAAGCCGTTGCCGTTGATGACGGTGGCGAGCTTGTTCGGGCGGTGGGTCCAGGTTTCGGGGTCGTAGCCGCCGCGGACGGTGATGCAGGTCTGTCCGCACTCCTGGCGGACGCATTCGTTGTAGGTGCCGGCGGCGACCTTGACGAGTCCGCCCGGCGCGACGTGGGTGAAGCCATACTGGACAGAGGCAAAGGGGTTGGCCTGCGAGCCATCGCCCTCGTTGCTGCCCGTGGTCGCGACGTACACGGTATCGGGCAGCGCCGGAGCCGGGGCCGCCGCGCTTTCCATGATGCCGAGATCCCAGCCGTCGTCGGTCGCGGGACGCGCGTTTCCGGCGATATCGGTGGTCACGCCGAAGGAAACAAGGTTGGTGCCGGCGTCAAGCGCGGGGGAGCCTGGACGCAACGAATAGTCGAGGTTGGCAGGATCCGTGAAGAGCGGATCGCGGCCGGAAAGGTTCCCTGTGCCGGGCATAATCGGCGCGGCCGCATGATCGACCGTCGCGCCCCATGCGTTGTCGTAGAAGAGACAGTGATCCACGAGACCCTGGGCGGAGCGGCCGCGGGTTTCGATTCCGTGGCCGCTGCGGTTGCCCCACTGGTCCCAGCCATTGCGGCTGATGATGCAGTTCCGGAAGAACGGGGTCCAGGCCGACCAGTCGGGATTGCCGTAGTTGTTGAATCCGCTCCACCAGTTGTCGGCGAGCACGCAGTTCTGCACTTCGAGCATGCCTGTCGCTCCGCCGTCGCCATAGATGCCGTGGTAGTTGTTGCGGACGATGGCGCAGTTGCGGAGGGTGGCATCGACCCTGCATCCGGCGGCGCGGACGCCGTGGTAATTGTTGTAGATCGTGCATCCCTCGACGATGTTGCCCTGCGAGGCGCCAACGAAGTAGATGCCTGCGCTAGTGCCGGCGGTGCCGCCGGTGATGGTGAGGTTCGCGATAAGATTGCCGTTGGCGTCGGCGTTGATGGAAACGGGGATTGCGCCCGAAGTCGCGATTGTCGTCCTGTTCGCGAGCGGGGCAAGTTCCCAAGTATCGGGATTGTAGCCGCCGATGATGGCGGAATTGCTGCGTTCCGATGGGAATACGATAGCCTCGGCGTAGGTGCCGGCGGCTACGTGGATCGTGCCGGTGGAAGTGGTGAAGCTCATGGCCTGGTTGATTGTGGCCCAGGGTTTGGCCATCGATCCATCGCCTTCCGTATCGGAGCCCGTCGAGGAAGAGACGTATGCGTCGTCGAGAAGCGTGAGGACAGCATCGCCGACGCCATCCGACTCGAAGCATCCGATGTCCCAGGCGTCGCCTTGCGGGCGCGAGACACCCTCGAGGTCATCGGTCACGGAGAACAGCGCGGCCGAAAGGTCGAGTCCGGCGGCGTTGGCGGGCGAAGAGGACTGCAGATGGTAGTCGCCGTTGGCGGGATCGACGAACTGGACATCGCGGCCGCTCTTGCATCCGCCCATCGCGACAAGCCCGCCGTTCTTGAGATGGGTGTCTCCGGAATTGTTGGCGTTGAAGTAGCAGTTCGAGACGATGCCGGCGCAATACTGGCCGGAGCGCTTGATGCCGAAGCCGCCGTTGTTGGCGAAGATCGTGTTGTAGGCGTACGGCGCGATGGTCGCCCAGTCGTCGTTGCCCTCGATGCGGTAGCCGTCGCCGCCGTTGCCGGCGATCGTGCAGTTGTAGAGGAGGAAGTCGCCCCAGTTCTGGTAGATGTTCGCGCCGCGGATCTCAAGGAAGATGGCGTGGCTCCTGTTGGCGGCGACGAGGCAGTTGCGGAACTGCGCGGAGAGCTGGATGTAGGTGCCGCAGTGGAGGGCGTAGAAGTTGTTCGAGATCACGCAGTGGTCGGCGACCAGGTCGAAAATCGTGCCAAGGACCTCGATGCCGCAGCACCCGCAGCCATCGTACGGATTGTTGCCGGACGCCCCTGTGAGCGTGAGGTGGCTGAAGCGGTTGGAGCTGGATCCGGCCATTATTTCGACCACGTTGGCGGAGGCGGCTGGCGCGCGGAGCACTGTGGACTGGGTCGCGGGGGAGAGCGTCCAGGTAGCAGGGTCATACGCGCCCTGGACCGTGATGGCGGCGCGGGAGGAATCGAACACGAGTGTTCCAGGGTAATCGCCGCCGGCAACGCGGATCACGCCGTCGGAAGCGATGCGCGAAAGCGCATGTGTCACCGTCGCGAACGGCGCGGTGGAAGAGCCGTCGCCTGTTGTGTCGCTGCCGGTCGTGGAGACATACGCTTCCGCGAGGAAGTTGTCGGCTGCGGCATCCGCGCTTTCGAAGGCGCCGATATCCCAGCCATTCTGCGGACGCGCGACACCGGCGATGTCGGACGAAACGGGGAAGTCCTCGAGCGTCGAAATATCGGCGCCTGCCCCGAGCGCGGGAGAACCGGCGAGGAGCGAGTAGTCGCCGTTGGCGGCATCGGCGAAAAGCGGATCGAGCGATGTGATGTTGCCGCCGAGATCGTCGAATTTCGAGTTGCCGTAGTTCTGGATGGCGCCGGCCGTATTGCGGAAGAAGAGGTTGTTCTGGAGGACGGCTCCGGGATAGGCTCCGCGCTTCGCGATGCCGAAGCCGTTGTTGTTCGCGAAAATCGTGTTGCGGGCCGAGGGAACGACATCCGGCCAGTCGGCATTGACGCGCAGCCAGAAGCCGCAACCGCCATTGTCTGCCACGGTGCAGTTGAGGAAGTTGACATATCCCTGCGCATTGGGCTGATAGCAGTGGACGGCATGCGAGGCGTTGTGGTCGATCACGCAGTTGCGGAAGGTGAGATACGGTGGCTGGCTGTAGTCGGAGAGGAAGCCGTAGTAGTTGCCGGTGAGGCGGCAGTTCTGGACGTCAATCGCGGCATACGCGACGCACGAGCGGAGTCCCGCGAACTCGCTGCCGGTGCCGCCACGGAGGGTGAGCGAGACGAAGGCCGCCGGAGAACCGCCTTCGGAAACTGACGCCGGCGTCTTGCCCAGGCCATCGACGATGGTCTCCTGCGTCGCGGGCGAGTAGGACCAGTCGGTTGGGTCGTAGCCGCCCCTCACGGTTATGCCGGACTTGCCGAGGCCGAGGCCGATGGCATCGCCGGAATACGTGCCGCCGGCGATCCTGATTTCGCCATCCGCGGCGGTGCGCGAAACGGCGAAGGCGATTGTCTTGAAGGGGGCGAAGTCGGAACCGCCGTCGATGGCATCGATACCGTTGACGCCGTCAACATACGAAAGCGCGAGTTCCGCGGGCGCGCCGGCAACCGAGGTGCCATAGCAGCCCACATCCCAGTCGCCAGTGCGGGTGGCGCCGGTGATGTCGGTCGTGAAGAGGCTGGAGAGATCCGCGCCAGCACCGGACGCGGCGGAGCCGTCGGAAAGACGGTAGTCGCCGGCGGCGTGGTCCACGAACATGGGCGTGCCATCGAAGCAATCCGTGACAGCTATGGCGGCGTACTGGTAGCTGTAGTGACCGCCGCCGTTGCCGCTGAAGAGACAGTGGTCGAGGGTCGAGCCGGCGGAATTGCCGCGCTTGTCCACGCCTATCCCGTTATGCGCGAAGATGCAGTTGCGGATCGCGAAGGAGGAGTCGGCGTGGTCTGGGTTGCACTGGCCGGTACGGTAGGCGACGCCGTTATCCGCGAAGGTACAGTTGTCCGCGGTAAACAGATATGTGCCATCGCTCACATTGTAGAAGACGCCATAGCCGGCATTGTGGGCGACGAGGCAGTTGCGCATCGTGATGTTCTGCCCATTGTAGTTGTAGGTCAGCACGCCTGTGCCGCAGTTCGTGATCACGCACGAATCGAAAAGCGTCTCGCCTGCGGCGGTATCGAATCGGACACCGGTCCAGTTGTATGCGGGGTTCGGCGTTGTGACGGTTATGTTGCGGAAGGTCGTGTTTTGAGCGCCGTTCAGGAGTTGGACGACCGGATTGCATCCGTTTGAAGCGAAGATTGTGGAGGCATCGGTCGAAGTCGCGCGCGTCCACGTGTTCGTGTCCATGCCGCCTTCGAATACAAGGTTCGCCCTATCGACATAGATGCGCGTCCACCCGTCTATCGAGTATTGTCCGGAGCCGATCAGGATAGTATCGCCCGCCGCCGCGGACTGGACCGCTTTGGCGACAGTCGCGAATGGCGCGGCTGTGGAACCGTCGCCTTCATCGCTGCCGGCAGGGGCAACATGCCAAGTGCTTGCGGAAGCAACCGCGCACGAAAGCGCGAACGCAAACGCGGTGACCAGAGATGAGCCAAGAGAGTGACTAGCCATTTTCCTTACTCCTGATGGGCAAAACGCGAGACCGCCAAAGCCACGCATTCAACTTTGCGTGAACATGTTAACACCATGGACAAGTATGAGTCAACCATCATTGTGCAATTTGCACCGAAACAATACAGAAATCTTAGGCATGGAAGGTCCGATGGCGTTTTGCTATTCTTTCCACCGCGCCATTTGCGTGTGTTGAGTCGCCTACCCTTCAAATTCATCTGCAATGAAAATCCGCAAGAACATCCTCGAATGCATCGGCGGTACGCCGCTGGTTGAACTTTCACGCATCGATGCCGGCCCCGCCCGCATCCTCGCGAAGGTCGAATTCTTCAATCCCGGCGGATCCGCGAAGGACCGCATCGGTATCGCGATGATCGAAGCCGCGGAAAAAAGCGGCGCGCTGCGTCCTGGCGGTCTCATCATCGAACCCACCAGCGGCAACACGGGCATCGGCCTGGCAATCGCCGCCGCAGTCAAGGGCTACAGGCTTGTGCTCACCATGCCGGAGACGATGAGCGTCGAGCGCCGAAAGCTCGCAAAGGCGTACGGGGCCGAAATCGTCCTTACCGACGGCGCGTCCGGAATGTCCGGCGCAATCGCAAGGGCGGAGGAACTTCACGCGGCGAATCCAAATTCAATCATCCCGCAACAGTTCGAGAACCCTGCGAATCCGGCGGCGCACGAGGCGACGACCGGTCCCGAAATCTGGGACGACACCGATGGCGCCGTCGATGTGTTCGTCGCGGGCGTCGGAACTGGCGGAACGCTTACCGGCGTGGCCCGTTATCTCCGCGCGCACAAGCCTGGAGTGGAAATCGTGGCCGTCGAGCCAGATGAGTCTCCGCTGCTTTCCGGCGGCAAGGCCGGTCCGCACAAACTGCAGGGTATCGGCGCTAATTTCGTTCCGGCAACCCTCGACATGTCGCTTGTTGACCGGGTGATGCCCATTTCGGCGGAAGATGCCGGCAATGCCGCCCGCGCCGCCGCGTCGAAGGAGGGACTGCTTGTCGGCATCACTTCCGGCGCGGCCCTTCATGCCGCCCTTGTCCTTTCGCGCGACCCGGCATACGCGGGCAAGACGTTCGTCGTGCTGCTGCCCGACACCGGCGAGCGCTATCTTTCAACCTGGCTTTGGGACTGATTGAACCATGTCTCTGATCATCATTGGCGCAAGCGGTTTCGGACGCGAGGCGGCATGGGTCGCCCGACGCACCGGATTGGATGTAATCGGATTTTGCGACGATTCTCCTGAACACGGCGGCGATCCAAAAAACGGCGCGCCGTTTTTTGGCGCTATCGAGTCCGCCGCCATAGTGCGTCCTTCCGCCGAGTTCTTTATCGCGGTTGGGAACAACGAGGCGCGGCGCAACCTCTTCGCCCGCGCCACGAAGGTCGGCTGGAAACCGCAATCGGTTGTCGATCCGAGCGCAATCGTCGCCCCCGATGCGGCGGTCGGCGAAGCGTGCTTCATCGGGGCGTATGCCGTCGTGTCATGCGGATCGCGCCTCGGACGGGCGGTAATCGTGAACCACCAGGCCACGGTCGGACACGATGCGGTGATTTCGGACTTTTCCCAGCTTTGCCCCGGTGCGCGCGTATCGGGCGGATGCGTGCTCGAGGATGGTGCGCTACTTGGCTCGAATGCGGCGGCCGCCCCGCTAAAGCGCGTTGGCGCATGGGCGACAATCGGACCCGGCGCCGCCGCGCTTGCGGATGTCCCGCCCGGACAGACTTTGATCAAACTCGCCAGACGCGAGAAGAATTGACGCTTATGGGTAACAACAGAATCTTTCTTTCGCCGCCGCACATGGGCGGCAACGAACAGCGCTTCCTGGCCGAGGCTTTTGCGTCGAACTATGTCGCGCCATGTGGGCCGATGGTCAATGCGTTCGAACGCGAGTTCGCCGCGAAGGTCGATGCCCGCGCGGCGGTCGCGCTCGCCAGCGGCACCGCCGCGATCAAGCTGGCGATGGTCTGCCTTGGCGTTGGCCGGGGCGACAGGGTGTACTGTCCGAGTCTCACCTTCATCGCGAGCATCGGTCCCGCATCCCATCTTGGGGCCACGCCCGTTTTCATCGATGTCGATCCCGCGACGTGGACGCTCGACCCCAATCTCCTGGAAGAAAAACTCGCGGAAGACGCGAAGGCGAACCGTCTGCCGAAGGCCGTGGTGTCCGTTGACTTGTATGGCCAATGTTGCGACATGGAGCGTATTATCGCGCTTTGCGATCGATACGGTGTACCGCTTGTATCCGATTCCGCCGAGGCTCTCGGTGCGATGTGCAATGGTAGGCCGGCGGGCAAGGGCGCATTTGCCGCGGCATTCTCTTTCAATGGCAACAAAATCATAACGACGTCTGGCGGCGGGATGCTTGTCTCCGATGATCCGAAGGTTGTCGAAAGGGCCCGCTACCTTTCCACCCAGGCACGTCAGCCTGTCGTTTACTACCAGCACACCGAATCCGGCTACAACGACCGGATGAGCAATCTGCTGGCCGCCGTCGGGCGCGGGCAGCTCGAGGTGCTAGATGACCATGTCGCGGCGAAGCGCCGCATCTTCGGGCGTTATGAACGGTTGCTTGGCGGATTGCCTGGAGTTTCGTTCATGCCGGAGGCGCCGTATGGGCGTTCAAACCGTTGGTTGACAGTAATGCAGATCGACCGCGGTATCACGAGGGCCACGCCAGAGGATGTCCGACTTGCGCTGGAAGCGGAAGACATCGAATCGCGTCCCGTCTGGAAACCGATGCATCTGCAGCCCGTGTTCAAGGACTGCGAGTGCGTTGGCGGAGCCGTGGCGGAGCGTCTTTACGCAAACGGCCTGTGTCTCCCATCGGGCACCGCGCTCGCCGATTCCGAGATTGAACGCGTCGCCGGCGTCGTATCGGCGGCGATCGCGTAGCGGCATGGGGAGGAACCGCGGCGGGGCGCTGGGGGCAGCGCGCCCTACCGCCTGCCGGGCGGGATGCGGATTCGAAGAGGTAGGGCGGTTTGCCCCAAACCGCCGCGGCGCGCTGAGACAGCGCGCCCTACCGCCTGCCGGACGGGAAAGAATCCCTACAGGTCGCCGGTATCGACGGCGATGTCGTTGTCGTCGCTGGCGGTGACAACGATATCCTCATCGACTTTGGTGGCCTTGGCCTGCGTTGTGGGCAGGTAGCGGTAGTAAACCATCAACTGGAGGGCGGCGAGGCAGGTATCCATCACGGGGCGGTCGGAGTGGCCGTCGCAGTTTTCCCAGTGGCCGATATCCTGGAGGTTGCCGTTGGCGTCCTCGATTGCCTTTTCCTCGACCATCTGGGCCTTGCAGTACTCTGGCCACATGCCATCGTTCCACTTCT
>JAZQOE010000112.1:0-12044 GCA_045627705.1 Kiritimatiellia bacterium
GCCTGCGAGATGCCCGCTGAAGCAATAGACGACCAGCATCGCGATGGCACCTGGCGCGAGCATTTTGCCGATGAGTTCGACGATGCGAGGCGGCTTGCGCCCTGAACCGAAGAGGAGGAACGGGAAGGCGCGCAGGAAAAGGGTGACGGCGGCGCTGACCGTGACAATCGCGAAAAGGTACGCGATCGATGGGGTGGGGGGAGTTGTCATTCGGCGCCTCCGTTCCCGCGTTTTGCGCCTGGCGCGTCCGATGGCGTTTCAGTACGTGGCGCAAGCCGGCGAAGCGATACGGCCATCCCAGCGAGCATCAGCACGATTGCGGGTATGAGCATTTTCCCGACGGGGAAGAAGCATCGGGAGACGAGCGCGGCGGCAAGACCGATCAATGCCGGGAGGCGCGCGGCGCGTTCGCGGCACTGGTCAGTGAGAATCACGAGAAAGAGCGCCGTCATCGCGAAGTCAACGCCTTTGCATTCGATGTCGAGCGCCGATCCGGCAATCGTGCCCACGAATACGCCGACGATCCAGTATGAGTGGTTGAGCGCGGCGACGGTCGTGCAGTATTCGATCGAGTCGCCTCCAGGCGGCACGCGGTTCTCGACTTCGAGCGCGTATGTTTCGTCGGTAAGCGACCAGATCAGGTAGCACTTCTTCCGCCAGGGAAGGCCGTGGAAGCGGTCGAGCATCGTGAAGCCGTAAAGGCAGTAGCGGAAGTTGATGCAGAGCGTGACCAGCGCGACGTCGAGCAGTGGCGGGACATTCTTGACCCAGTCCACGAACACGAACTGAAGCGTTCCCGAAACTGCGAAGGCGCTGGTGAGGAATCCCCAAAGCGGGGTAAGCGGGATGTCGGTACTCACCGCGAGCAACACGCCCGCCGCGATGCCCATCGCGACGTATCCCATCAGCACGGGAAGCGAACTGCGGAACGCGGCCCTGAAGACTGTCCTATTCATGGCGATGGACTCCATCGTGATGCGCGAGACGGCGGACAAGCGCAATCAAAAGGTAGATGCCTGCGACCAGTTCGACGATTGTCGCGCCTGGCGGAAGTCCTGGGCCATAGCTGATTGCCAGGCCGCCGAAGGTCGCCATGATGCCGATGAGCGTCGCGAGCGCCATCATCCGTCCGAGTCTGCTAGTGAGCAAACCTGCGGCCGCGGCGGGAAGCGACAGCAGCGCGATTGCAAGCACGATGCCCGAAACCTGCACGAGCATTACGACAGTCAGCGCCGTGAGAACTAGGAAAATGCATTCGTAGAGCAGCACGGGCACGCCGCGCAATCTGGCCATTTCCGCGCTGAACGCGATTGCGAGAAAACGGTCGAAGCAGAGGAAGGCCACGACCAGGACGATTGCGGCTACCGCGCCCATCCACGCGACTTCTGCTGGTCCCGAAAGCGCGAGGCTGCCGAAAAGGTAGCTCATTAGGTCGTCCTGGTAGCCAGGCGTGGCGGCCATGAAAGAAACGCCGATCGCCATGCCGATCGACCAGATCGCGCTGAGGACGGTGTCGTTGCGCGCCTTGCCGCGATGGCCCGCGAAGGCGATCGCGAGGGCCGCGAGCACCGCCGCGAGCACCGCTCCGAGCATCGGCGAAAGCCAGGTTACGCCGTGCGCGCGCTGGAGATAGCGCGCGAGTCCAAGGCCGGCAAGGACTCCATGCGAAATCGATCCGGCCATGTAGGTAGAGCGGCGGACGACGACCAGACTTCCGACCACCCCGGCTGCGACTGCGGCGAGAATGCCTGCCACAACCGCGCACTGGAGCGAAGGATATGCGATCAGGTCGTGGAGAAAAAGCATCATCGCGCACCCCCTTCGCCAATCGTCCCGATGGCGCGATCCGCATGGTCGCAATGCTCGCAGGCGTCGCACGGCGGAGCCGCGTGGTGTGGCGAGCGCATCGCGGCCGAGGCGTCGATCATGTGGTCGTCCTTGTCGTGCTCCACTACAACCATGCCGCCATCGACCATGTGAAGGCGGTGGTGGCCATCTTTGAGCGGGTGCATGACCACAGTGTGGTTTACGCAGAGAAGATGCGTGGCGTTGCCTGTTACGACGTTCAGATTGTGCGAGACCATCAGCACGGTGCGTTCCGCCGACAGTTCCTTGAAAAGCGTGTAGAGGCGCGCCGCCCCGGACGGATCGACGCTCGCTGTAGGTTCATCGAGCAGAAGCAGTTCTGGCGACGTCACGAGCGATTGCGCGATGAGGACGCGCTGGCGTTGTCCGCCCGAAAGCGCGGCGAAGGCGCGGTTTGCTAAATCGGCGAGGCCGACGCGCTCAAGCGCTCCCATGGCGATCTTGCGGTCGGCCGCGCGATACGGTCCAAAGCGGTGGCGGTCAACACGGCCGATCAAGGTTACGTCCAACACGCTCACGGGAAAACGAGGGTCAAATAGAAGTTGCTGGGGGACATACCCGATGCGCCTGCGCGCTTCCACGGGCGGCATCCCGAACACGCGCACTTCGCCGTAGCCAGGCGCTTCCGTGCCGAGGAGAAGTTTCAGGAGGGTCGTCTTCCCTCCGCCATTCGGGCCGACGACTACGGTGAAGGAATTACGGGGAAGCTCGAAGGAGACATTGTGCAGTGTCTCCTGTCCGCCTCCATACGAGAAGCATACGTCGCGCACTGAAACCGCCTGTTCCATGGCGTCGGCGCTCATTCCGCCGTCTCCACTTCCAGCGCGGCGGCGAATGCCTTTGCGGCGGCTCGGATGTTCGTCTCCCAATCGCCCGAAAGCGGGTCGATGACCACGACTTCTCCGCCGAGCTGGCGGGCGAACGCTTCGGCCGTTCTTCTGCTGAACTGCGGTTCCGCGAAGACAGTCTTTACGCCGTGCTTCCGTGCGTCCTCGATAAGTTGCACCAGCCTGCGGGTCGATGGTTCGCGCCCTTCCTCCTCGATCGCCTCCAGGCGCAATCCGTATCTCGCGGCGAAACGCGCCCAGGAAGGATGATGGGAGACAATCGTCATCCCCTTGTACGGTGCGAACATTTCCTTGAAATCTTCGTCCATCGCGGCGAGCCGTTTTTCAAGGGCGGAAAAAACGGCGCGCCGTTTTTCCGTTCCCTCCGCGTCGATCTCGTCCATCGCGGCTCCAAGGTTCTTTGCCAGTTCCAGCATTCCGTCGGGCGTGAGCCATACGTGCGGATCGAACTCCAAATCGTGGTATGTCCCCGTTTCGTGATCGGGGACAGACCCTGTTTTTTGGAGGTTGAAAATGGGGACAGACCCCGTTTTCAGGCGGCGTTCAAATGGAAGATTGATTGATGCATATCCTTGGGAAGTAGATAGTTGAGTGATTTGACGCGCAGTGGCTTCAAAGGTGTGCGGGTCGGCACCATCGGGGAGTAGAGTGCGTACTTCGATGCGGTCGCAGGAGAGTTCCCTTGCCAGCCAGGCGACAGGTTTTATGCCTACATAGACGACAGGTTTTTCGGGGTGTGTCCCCGTTTTTCCCTGGCCTGTCGCCTGTGCGAAAACGCTTCCGGCGAAGATCAGCAGCGCGAGAAGCGGGCATGTCCATTTGAAAAGTTGCATTCGGCAAAAGATAGCAAAGCCGTGGTTTTATTTCAATGTCGATGGAGTTGCAATGCGATTGGCTTTTTCGGCAAACTCAGGCTTGCCCGCATGGAGGGGCAGGCGTAAAATCGACCCCATGAAGGTCAAACGCATCGATTATCAAGGCCGCTCGGCCTGGGAACTGGAAAACGGCGTCATCCGCGTGGTAGTGCTGGAGGGCGGCGGCCATATCGCAAGTCTTACCCTTGATGCAAAGCCGGAGGTGAATCCGCTTTGGACTCCGCCATGGTCAACGATCGAACCCTGGCACTATAAGAAGTCCAATGACAAGGGACAGTGGGGTGATTCGCCACTTCTCGCATCGATTTACGGGCATCTTCTATGTCTCCACTACTTCGGCGATGCCACTGCGGCCGAGAAGGAACTCGGCGCCGATGGACACGGCGAGGCCGGCGTGACGCGCTGGAAGCAGCTCGAACGCAGTGTCACCCCGCGCCACGCCCGTCTGCGCATTACCGCCGAACTTCCAAACGCGGGGCTTCGCGTGATCCGCAGCATCACGATTCGTCCCGATTCCCGCATTGTCGAGTTCAGCGAGGAAATCGAGAACCTCCTCTGGCGCGACACGCCGTTTACCTTCGCCGAACATGTGACATTCGGCGCGCCGTTTGTCCAGCCAGGCGTGACGATCTTCGACATCCCATGCGACGTTGGCCACACATTCCCGACGAAATTCAGCGATGACCAGCGTCTTGCCACAGACACCGAATTCGACTGGCCGCTGTGTCCAGGCGCCGATGGCGGCAGGGTCGATCTCCGCACGATTGGCAAGCGTCCGCGCACGAACTCCGATTTCTCGACCCAGCACATCGACGCAGAGCGCGAAGACGCATGGTTCAGCGCGGTCAACCCAGAGCAGGGCATACTTGTCGCCTATCACTGGCGCCGTCGCGACTTCCCCTGGGTCGGCAGTTGGGAGGAAAAGTTCTCCCGCGACTTCGCGCCCTGGAACGGCCGTACGCTCACGCGCGGCATGGAGTTCGCTAACACTCCTTTCCCGACAAGCCTCAAGGAACAGGTCGCACGCGGCTCGATGCATGGCGATCCTACCTTCGCATGGCTTCCGGCGCGCGGGAAGATTCGCGTCGATTACCGCGCGGTCATAATGCAGGTGTCGAAGAAGACTCGTGGGGTGTCGGATGTGCGTCCGTCTCCCTCCGGCCTTGAAATCGACCTGCTCGTCTAATCTTTTCCGAACCCTTTCCCTTGGAGGATTCACATGGCCTTTGATACAGGCAGCGTAAGTTTCAGGATGTTCTATCTGCGGAAGGACTACGACCGCGGAATCGTCGATAGTTTCGCCGCGAACGCGGCGCCGCCGATCGAAACCCTCGGACGCGAGCCTATCCGCGGCTGGGTCACGGGCCGCCACCTTCTCGACCGCGAGATCCGCGAAGAGAATTGCCTGTATGGCGCCCACCTCAACGTCCAGCTGATGCAGGCGGAGAAGAAGGTGCCCGAGGCGCTTCTCCGCGCCTATTGCAAGCTCGAGGAGGAGGCGGAGATGAAGGCGCGCGACACGACCACGCTTCCCCGCCAGGTCCGTGCGGAGATCAAGGCGCGCGTGATGGACGAGCTTCTTCCAGACATGCCTCCCACGCTTACCGGCATTCCAACCGTGCTTGATTTGCGCAACCAGCTGCTGCTTTCATCCGCGATGAGCGACAAGGCGATGGAGCGTCTCATCGCGTCCTTCCGCGAGACATGCGGGGAGACGCCAAACGTTGTCAATCCCGACATCGCCGCGTTTGCGCGCTGCAAGGTCAACACGCGCGACCTCTCGCCGACGTCGTTCTCGCCGGATCCGGAAGTCCCGCCGCCCGAACAGCTCGACCTCGGCATGGAGTTCCTCACATGGCTGTGGAACAGCGTCGATGGTGGCCATGGCACATTCAATCTCGACGATGGATCGACCTACGGCGTGATCTGCGAAGGTCCCGCGACATTCTTCGGCATGCCGCTGGAGGACGGCGCAAACGCCGGCGGCGCGGTAGAGGCCGTGCTGCGCAAGGGCACGCCGCTGGCTAGCCGCGAGGCGGGCATCGCGCTTGTCTGCGGCAAGCAGCTCAAGAGCGTGAAAATAACCGTCGCCCGCGACGACATGGTCTGGAGCGGAATCGTGGATTCGAGCCTCGCCTTCCGCGGGCTCAAACTGCCGAAGACGCTTGACTTCGATCCCATCGCCCGTTTCGAGACGCGAATGGCGATGATCGAGGAATTCTGGAGCTTTGTGTTCGCCTTGTTCGACGGATTCCTTGAGGAGCGCGCCGATCCAAAGCAGTGGAACGAGCGCGTCGCGGCCATGCACGAGTGGGCCGCCGCGAAGGCTTCGTAGGCAGTAGGCTTTTGGCAGGTGTCCATTCGGGACAGCCTTCCAACCGCTTTCGTTCCCCGGCAGTTCCCAGATCGAGGGCATCGCCATCACAAGTGAGAATCCGATGAACAACAATGACGTCGAAATCGTCCGCGACCTTGCGAGACAGTACCGTGACATCGCGCTTTCGGACAAGCATGTCCGGATGCGCCGGCGCTTCCGCGATTCAAACGACCTGAAGATTGTCCGCCCGCCGGTGAATATCGAGGAGCTGCCTTGGCACGAGATGAACTACCAGGGCGAACTCGATTGCGTCTGTGGAGACGAAAAACTGCGCTGGATGGAGCTTAAATTCAGGCGCGCGCTTTTCAGGGAGCGCCACTTCGCATGCGACAACTACATCGAGCCTGTATATCCGATTGGAATGGCTGTCGGCTCGACCGGATGCGGCATCGACGCCGTTGAAGACCAGCTCTCGATCGACAGCGCGAACAACATCGTATCGCACCACTACCACGACGTGCTCGAAGACGAGCGCGCCCTCGATGCGTTCCATCTCCCCGTCATTACCCGCGACACCGAGCGCGAGGCCGCCGAAATCGCCTTCGCCTCCGAAGTGCTTGACGGCATCCTCCCCGTCGAACTTCGCGGGTACCAGACATACCATGCGCCGTGGGATTGGATTTCTCGCCTTCGCGGCGTCGAGCCGATCCTGCTCGACATGTACGAGCGTCCCGAATACCTGCACCGTATCATCGAGTGCTTCACCCGCGCGGCGGAAGTCGAGATCGAGCAGAAGGAAAAACTGGGCGTTTTCGATCCGCGTTCTATGGACATCCACTGCACGCCCGCCGCAATTACGAATCCCAATGCCTCGACCGATGGCCACTACCATGCGTCGGATGTCTGGTTTCGCACGATGGCGCAGATGTTCTCCACGATTTCCCCCGACGCCCATTACGAGTTCGACGTCCAGTACGGCCTGCGTCTCGCCCCGCGCTTCGCCTTCACTTACTACGGTTGCTGCGAGCCGTTGCACGATCGCATCCACATCCTCAAGCGCTTCCCGAATCTTCGCAAGGTCGGTGCAAGTCCGTGGGCGGATGTCGAACGCACCGCCGAAGCGCTTGGCGGCGACTATGTGCTTTCACGCAAGCCCAATCCCGCGAATGTCGCGAGCGTGACAAACCCCGATGTCGTCCGCGCCGAGATAGAGGAAACTGTCAAGGCGTGCCTGAAGTACGGGACTCCGTGCGATATCACGCTGAAGGACATCAGCACCGTCGGCTACCGTCCCGAAAACATCATGGTCTGGGCGAAGACCGTTTCGGATGTGCTGGACAAGTACTTCGATCCAGCTTGATGGCAAGCCGACCGAAGAGAACTAATGCTGGACAGCCTTGCGTCCGCGGTGCGGTATCGCCGCCGCGGGATCTTCGGGCCAGTCGTGCTTCGGATAGCGTCCGCGCATTTCCTTCCTCACGAGCGCGTATGTCGTGCGCCAGAAGGTCGCCAGGTCGCGGGTGATCTGCAATGGACGCATCGCGGGCGAAAGCAGTTCCATCACGACTTGCACGCGTCCGCCCGCGACAGTCGGGCTTTGCGCCATTCCAAAGACTTCCTGCATCCGCACCGACATTACGGGGCCGCCATTGCGGTCGTAGCGCACTGCGATGTTGCTTCCGCTGGGAACGGGCAGATGTGTCGGCGCCATCTGGTCGAGCGTCCTGCGCATCGGGCCGAGCAGGCCAAGCAATGGCTCGCGCAGGTCGATCTTCTGCACTTGCGTCCAGCGTGTCAATCCGTCGAGATACGGCGCAAGCCACTCCTCAAGGCGTGCGTCGAGCGCGTCGTCCGAGACATCCGGCCATCCATCCTCCGGCCTTGCCTCCGCGAGAAATTGAATGCGGCCCTGCAGATTGCGCGCTTCCTTCGTCCAATTGAGATTCTCGATTCCCTTCGCGCGGACGCCTTCGCACAATGCGCGCGCCATCGCGCTAGGATCGGGATCGACGAGCGGCGCGGATTTTAGCGGAATCGCGCCAAGCGAGGTTCGGATGACGGCGGCGACAGCATCCACTTGCTTGTCCCATGAAACCGTTTTCTCTTGGACGATGCTTGCCGGATTGTCATCGACCGCATCCGCTTGCGATACCGCGGCGGCGAGACGGATCCGCGCGTCGGGTCCGTCGTCGCGCAATTCCACCGCGACAATCCATTCCTCCCTTGCGAGTATGGATTCTGGCTCAAGCGTCGCGCCGCGTCCGCAGGCCATGAGGAAGTGGCCTGGTGCTCCGCGGTGACGCGCAATGCGGTCGGGGAAGGCCCATGCGAGCATCCTTCCCTCGTCGATACGCGCGGAATCATGCGCGGGAAAATGGTGCGCCCATTGCTCGGCCAGGCGCTTTGCGCGGTCGATCCAGTCGCGCGGTGCGCCGTCATCGGCGTATGCCGGGTCGCCGCGTACTCCGTCGATCAGGTCGAGGATTCGGCTTGCATCTGTAACGCCGCGCATTCGCGGGTCGGCGACAGCTTCCCCGAGCGCGGCGGCGAGGAGACACGCGCGGCGCGCCGCGCCAAATTGCGCCGCGCGGAGAATCATGCGTGCGAAACGCGGATGGACCGACATCGAAGCCATGCGGCGTCCGTCGGGGGTCAGCCGTCCATCGTCGCCGACAGCGCCCAGTTCGCGAAGCAGTTCGAGCGCCTGCCGCCATGTCGCGTCGGGTGGCGGTGTGATCCATGGCAGGTCGAGGCGCGATGGTGCTCCCCAGAACAGGGCTTGCAAGACAAGCGGTGCGAGGTCCGTATCGAGAATCTCGGGATTGGAAGATGGAAGCAGCGCGGCGTCGGTCGCGGCGTCCCACAGGCGGAAGCAGATTCCCGGCGCCTCGCGTCCTGCGCGGCCGCGGCGCTGGTCTGCGCGGTCGCGTGTTATGCGCAGCGTTTCGAGACGCGACATTCCGTTGCGCGCGGAGAAGCGTGGAACTCGCATCCAGCCCGTATCGACCACTACGCGCATTCCTGGAATCGTCAGGCTCGACTCCGCGATAGATGTCGCAAGGACGATCTTTCGCTGTCCGTTACGTGGCGGCGTGAGGACGGCATCCTGTTTTTCTTTCGGCATCGCGCCGTAGAGCGGATGGACGGTTGTGCCCGGCGGAAGCGTCATCGTGCGGAGAATCGCGTCGGTGCGATGGATTTCGCCTTCGCCCGGAAGAAATACGAGCACGCCGCCATCGGTCGCTGCCGCGGCGCGGAGCGCGGCATTCGCGGCCTGAACGTGGATCGGCGCATCGGAAGTGTGGTCGAGCAGACGCGTCTCCACTGGCCATGCGGGTGCTTCGGCGGTCACGATTTCCGCATCGGGAAGATGGGATGAAAGTGCATCGACATCGAGGGTCGCCGACATTACGATCAACCGCAGGTCGGGGCGCAAGGCGGAGCGAGAATCGAGACAGAGCGCGAGACCCATGTCTGCGTGTATCGACCGCTCGTGGAATTCGTCGAAGATTACAAGCCCAGTATCCTGTAATTCGGGATCGCGGAGGAGTCGCTGGGTGAGAAGGCCCTCGGTGAGGATTTCGACGCGGGTGTCGGGACCGACCTTGCGTTCGAGACGCACATGGTAGCCGATGCTTTCGCCGACATCTTCGCCGAGGATTTGCGCGATGTGGCGCGCCGCGGCGCGCGCCGCCATCCTGCGCGGTTCGAGCAGGAGTATCTTCTTCCCGGCAAGCCAATCGGCATCCATCAGGTACGGGGCGACAAGCGTAGTCTTGCCCGTGCCTGGTGGCGCGCGCAGGATCACCGGACGATTGCGTCCGAGTGCGGACGCAATTTTCGGCAATGCCGGCGAAACTGGAAGATTGGGAAGATTAACCATTTCGTAGATTATACGACCTGCGCGATGAACTGTCACGCATGCGCAACGCGGCAAGTCCCGATTGCATTGCGCATAGTCCGATGGTGTGGTATCATGAATTTCCCTGCTGATTGTTCACCACGGCATCGACATGAGCATTGCGGACATTTTTAGGCAGTTGCTGGGCCTTCTTTCCGGCATAGGCGTGTTCCTGATCGCTATCAAGCTGATCAGCACGAATCTTGAATCTGTTGGCGGCGACAAGCTGAAGTCGCTGTTCGCGAAGACTTCGAAGAGCAACATCCTCGGCATCGGCATCGGCACTGCGGCAACCGCGCTAATCCAGAGTTCCGGCGCGACAAGCGTGATGGCGATCGGTTTCGTCAACGCCGGAATCATGTCGCTTCTCCAGGGGTGCGCGATCGTCCTCGGCGCGAATGTCGGCACGACCGTAACGGGCCAGATCGTCGCAATAGGCTTCCTTGGCGGCAGCACCACCATCTCGGCGTCGATCATCCTCGCCGGCCTCGCGGGAATAGGCGCGCTGATGATGTATTTCGCGCAGAGGCAGACGGCGAAGGATGTAGGCGGGCTGCTCGCCGGTTTCGGCATACTGTTCGTCGGCCTTTCGATGATGAGTTCTTCGATGGAGGTCTTCGCGAAGGTCGATGCCGTCCAGTCGTTCATCGCGTCGATCAACTTCCCCGGCTCTTCGCTCGTGCTTGTGCTGGTGGGCGTAGTGCTTACCGCGATCATCCAGTCGTCGTCGGTCACTTCGTCCATCGCGATCACGATGCTGGTGACGCACCTGATCTCGCTCGACCAAGGCATATACCTTGTCCTGGGATCGAACATCGGCGCGTGCGTCGTGGCGCTTCTCGCGTGTGTCGGCAGCACCCACCGCGCAAAGTGCGTCGCCTCGTTCCATGTCGTCACGAACGTCGTGCGCGTCTTCGTCTTCCTCGCGGTCGTCGAGCTTGTCGCCGCGCTTACGGGAGGGCGCATGACAGTCGGCACGCCGTTCCTCAGGATGTTCCCCGACATTCCTCCGTTCCAGCTTTCGATGTTCCATACGATCTTCAACGTTGTGACGGTGCTGGTCATGTGGCCGATGACGGAATGGTTCGTCCGCCTTTCGGAAAAGTTTGTTCCCGGCAGGAAAGTCCGCACGATCGAGGGCGTGGTCGTCGAGGGCGAGGAAGAGCGCCGCGACGAGAACCGCCTCTACTACATCGACGAGCACTTGCTCAAGACTCCGCCGATCGCCGTCCAGCAGACTAAGTACGAGATCGTGAACATGGCGGATATCGCGATCCGCAATTTCAATCTCTCGTGCGACATCGTCTGCACGATGGACTATTCCGCGATCGACCAGTTCCGCCGCAACGAAGACGAACTGAACTTCCTCAACAAGGAAATCACGAAGTTCGTGGTCCGCCTCTCGAAGCTTCCCCTGAGCGAGCGCGACCACAACTACCTTTCAACCGTATTCCATACCGTCTCCGACCTCGAGCGCATCGGCGACTACGCGGAGAATATCGTGGAATACGCCGACAAGCTGAACACCTCCCACGAGCTTTTCTCCGAGGACGCAATCAGGGAAATCCGCCATGTGAACTCGCGCATCGGCGACCTCTTCCTCCTTGTCCTGAAGGCCTACATCAAGCTCGACTCGAATGCCTACCAGGAAGCGCAGAAGATCGAGGACGAGATCGACAATCTTACCGAGGCGATGGCGGCGGATCACATCAGGCGCCTCGATGCCGGAATCTGCACTTCGGACGTTGGCGCACAGTATCTCTCCCTCGCCGCAAACGCGGAACGTGTCGCCGACCACTTGATCAACGTGGCGAACGCGATCAAGGATTTAATTTGATTTGCCAGGCAGGGGATAACCCACAAAAATGCCTTTTGATGCTTTGGAGAACACACGATGCCAGAAAACGAAGAACCCAGGCGCCACACGCGCGTTGTAGCCATCGCAAACCAGAAGGGCGGCGTTGGCAAGACGACCACTGTCGTTAATCTCGCCGCATGTCTAGCGGAACTCGGCAAGACGGTGCTGGTGATCGACCTCGACCCGCAGGGCAACGCCTCCACGGCGCTGAACATCGAGCACCGCCGCGGCGTCCCCTCGACGTACGACGCGCTCGTCGACGGCGTCCCGCTCGTGGACGTCTCGACCCCGTGCCCCGACGTGGACAACCTGATGGTCGTTCCGGCCACGATCGACCCCGCCGGCGCGGAGATCGAGCTGGTGAGCGTCGTGGCACGCG
>JAZQOE010000113.1:0-8730 GCA_045627705.1 Kiritimatiellia bacterium
GGGAATCCCCCTGTTATTTGCGAATTGCAATCGGTGTACCGAAAAGGCGGCGCGCCGGAAAATTCCGCGGCGCGCCGCTTTTTGGATTTGGCCGGGAAGCGATTACTTGATCGCGACTTCCTTGCCGGCGATGGCGGAGCGATAGACACCGTCGAGAATCTTCTGGACATAGAGCCCATCGTAGCCCGAAGCGCCGAGTTCGGTGCCATTGAGGCAGCCGCTGACCCAGTTCTTCAGTTTCGCGGTGAACATGGCCTCCCATCCATCGTCGCCGAGGAAGTGCGGGGTGATATCGACCATCGTGTTGTTCTGATCGGTGTAGATCACGGGATCCGGCCACTTGCAGCCGGCCTTGGTGCCGATCGCGGAGAAGCAGTGTTTCTCTTCGGGAACATGCGCCGCGAAGGAGGCCTCGATCTGCATGATCGCGCCGTTGTCGAAACGAATCTGGCCGATCGCGAGGTCTTCGACAGTGTAGGTCTTCCAATCCCAGTTCGGCCATGGGCAGCGGACCTTCGTCGCCTCTTCCTTGTTGCCCATGTAGGTCCAGCAGTTTGCGCTGGCGGCGATTGGCTTCGGGCAGCCCATGAACTCGTATGCGGCCTCGATCATGTGAACGCCGATGTCGATCATCGGGCCACCACCCTGCTTGTCTTTCTGGCCGAAGACGCCCCAGTTCGGGATGCCGCGGCGGCGAAGGGCCTGGACCTTGACGAACATGATGTCGCCAAAGGCGCCATTGTCACGCGCCTCCATGAGGGCCTGCATGCCGGGACGATAGCGGTGCTGGAAACCGACGGACAGCTTGACCTTGTGAGCCTCGGCGGCCTTGATCATCTTCTCGCACTCCGCTGGATTCATCGCCATCGGCTTCTCGGTGATCGCATGCTTGCCGGCGTTGCAGCAATCGACGACGGGCTGGCAGTGCCAGCCATTCGGCGTGCAAACATCGACAGCGTCGATCTTGTCGCCCATGACCTTCAACATTTCCTTCCAGGCCGTCTGCGACGTGGTCTTGCCAGTCTTGAAATCGGCACCAAAGAGGCAATCCTCGGAAACGCCCCAGGTGTCGCGCATGATCTTGAGGCGCTCGACATCTACATCCACGCCGGCGACGATCTCGACCTCGGGAATATTCTTGTAGCTGTGGAGGTGCGTCTGGGCGATACCGCCACAACCAATGATCGCGACACGGAGTTTCTTGCCCTTGTAAGCCTTCTTCGGGGCCTCCATCGCGGTGGAAACACTTGTCTGAGCCATAACTCGAACTCCATGGCGTCGCATTCGCGACACCTCTATGCGCCGTCAATAACGCGGAGCCCCTGCACGCACCCGCGCGAGAAACACACACGATAAACAACGCAACTCGATTTGAATCATATTAACAAATGACGGTTTAAATGAAAAACCAAAAAGCGTTTTCAAACAATTCCGCAGAGTCTCTTGTCCGTATATTATTCAATCGCTATAATCTTCCGCATTGGAAATCCGCAAGGACGAAATACAATGAAGCAGTTTTTTTCCGATGAACGTATCGCGCGCGCACTCGATCGCGCAAACGACTTCTGGGATGCCCGCGACAACTCGCCGCGAGTAAGCATCTACACGGAACCCGTGTACCGACAGGAACAAGATGCCGCGAAAATGCTCGACCTGGCAGAACAATGCATCTGGAAGGATGCCGAAACCCGCGAGGAGGACATCCTCCCAAGTTTCTGGCCAGATTTCGGCACCATCTCGACCGCGCGTTTCTGGGGCGGCGAAATCATCCCTGCGCCAAAGAATGGATTCATCCACGTCAAACCCATTGCGCATAACGTCAGTGATCTCGCGAAACTGCGTCCCCTGCCCTTCGAGCAAACAGACTTCCACCGCGCCATCGTTCTCTTCCGCGACCTCGAAAAACGTTTCCCCGGCAAACCGCTCTTCATCCGCACTCCTGATTTGCAGGGTTCGCTGAACACTCTTGCGCTCGTGATGAAGCAGGATGAAATGCTTTGCGCCTTCTACGATGAGCCAGCGGCAATCCATCGCGCCATCGACCACATTACGGACACGCTGATCGACTACACATCCCGCTTCATCCGCGAAATCGGAGCGGAGCGAGTGATTGGAAACATCTGGCCATTCATCACACTCCAGGCCACTCGTGGCATTGCCATCACGCAGGACTACATGCCACTCGTTGGCGACGACATATACCGCGAATTTGAACTTCCGCGACTGAAGCGTATCGCCGACACCTTTGGCGGCGTATTCATCCATTGTTGCGGAAAATACGAACACCATCTTCAGTCGTTGCATGATGGCGGTTTCAAGATTCACGGCTTCGAGCTTGCATACCCCCAGATGAATCTGCAGCGTATGCACGATGTCTTCGGCAATGATATCGCATACCTCACAGGTGTCTCCCCCGATGGTCTGCAAGACTATCCGACAATCGTGGAGTACGCGCAGCACATCGCCACCTTGCCCTGCGCGAAAGCCCGCTTCTGGTTTGCATCCTGCCCCAACTGGTGCGACTGCGAAGCCCTCAAGGATGTTGCAAGTCTCTTTGGGCGCTGATGAGGAGAACCAACCCGTAGCACATCGCAAATTTCCATTGCGTTGCCTCAAGCCTTTATGTAACCTTTCCAAACCATGCCAAACGACGATTCAATCGAAGTAATCGGCACCGTAGTCAAGGTGCTGCCCGCAACAATGTATCGTGTCCGCCTCGAGAACGGCCACGAGCTTCTCGCCCATATTTCGGGCAAGATGCGCAAGTTCTTCATCAAGATTTCGACTGGCGACAAGGTCTCCGTCGAGATCTCCCCGTACGACCTCACCAAGGGCCGTATCGTCTATCGTCACAAGGCATAATCGCGTCTCGCGACACAATTGGGGCTTTTGGTCATGGCCGTATATCTGCCCCTGCCTACGCTTCCCGCGCATTCCACGCGCCGCTGGCGTCTCGGTTCGACCTCGTATGTCCACCCCGATGAAATCCTCCCCAACGTCGAAGCGCTTGCGGGGCAGGTCGAGGATGTCGAACTGATCCTTTTCGAGTCTCCCGAATTCGCCAATCTTCCCTCGCCCACAGTGGTCGATCGCCTCGCGGAACTTGCACGTGCGAACGACATGACCTATTCGATACACCTGCCGATCGACCGCGACCTCGGCGACCCAGATCCCGCCGTCCGCGCGGCATTCACAAGGCAATCCATCCGCGTTCTCGATCTGCTTGCGCCACTTCCGGCTCCAACTGTAATTCTGCACTTTCAGGGAGTCGAGGCAAATGTTTCGCCCGCGCGAGTGCGGCAGTGGCAGGATGACATTTCACGCGAACTTGAAGTCCTTCTCGCAACCGGAGTCGATCCGCGCCGTCTCTGCATCGAAAACCTGCGCAACCCATTCGAGTGGAATGAACCGCTTGTCGAGCGATTCGATCTTTCCGTCTGCGTCGATGTCGGCCACCTCTGGTTGCAATCCCGCGATGCCGCAGAGCACTTTCGCAAACACTCCCGCCGCGTGCGCGCCATCCATCTCCACGGCGAACACGATGGCAAGGACCATATCTCCCTTGCCCGATGCGACCAGATGCGTCTTCGCGCATTCGTCGATGCGCTCGCGGACTACGATGGCCTCGTCTCGCTCGAGGTTTTCAATTTTGCCGACACCGCTTCATCAATCGAAATTCTGAAGGACATCCTCGAATGAGCGATTCACATCCACGGGTGACATTCGTCTTCGGTGGCGCCAGAAGCGGCAAGAGCACGTTTGCGGAAAAGCTTGCGCTCGCCCGCTTCAGGCATCCGCTCTACCTCGCCACGGCTGAACATACCGATGCGGAGATGGACGACCGGATCGCGCGCCATCAGGCGCGACGCGGTGAAGCGTGGGGATGCCATGAGGAACCGCTCGATGTTGCTTCGGCAATCGCGAATGCCGCTCCCGAGTGCGACGGCATACTTCTCGAATGCCTTTCGACATGGCTTGGAAATGTCCTCTACCACGCGAACGAAAACGCATGGGAAGAACGGCGCGCTGTTTTTTTGGATGCTCTGCGCAACACGTCGCGCGGCATCGTGGTCATAGGGAACGAAGTCGGCATGGGGATTGTTCCCGCCACGCCGCTCGGACGCCAATTCCGCGATTTGAATGGCTGGCTCAACCAAGCCGTGGCGGCTGTAGCCGATGAAGTGATCTTCGTCGCGGCAGGCCTACCTCTTTGGCTCAAGGGCGCCCCCGCAATGCAGCCGACAAAAACTGAATCAGCCGGTTGGTTCGGATGAACAGGTTTAATCGTGAACAGCCTGCGACGGGTCGGAAAGCGGGAGGTCACGAATAGTTTCCGTGGGAGCGGAAATTTCGGGGACAGACCCCGTTTTCCCGGGGACAGACCCCGTTTCTTCGGAAAGGGCATACTTGAGGCGGCCGCGGAAATCGTAGTCCCACTGCGGCCAGCGGAGTTCAAGTCCATCTACGCGATAGCGAAGCAAAACGGCATCGGTCGCGAGGTCCGCGCCTTCAAGGCGGACGGACATTGTTTCTCCGCGCCTTACCTTCACCATCTTCGTTGAGCCAGCGCCTTCAGTCGGTACGCGATTCGGGAACGTGCCGCACGAAACCTCGACCTCGCCCTTGACATTGCCCGTGAATGTCACGACAGGCGCGCCATCGTCATCGCGCGAGAACGCAACGCCGGAAAGCATCGGTCCATCTTCCTTTTCCTCGACGCGGAAGAAGCGCGGGTAATCGACGGACTCGACGCGCACGGTAAGCGTATCGGCAGTGCTGGCGACAATCGCGACAGGGACTGATGTGTCGGCGACAGGATCATACGCCGTGACCTTCGCGCGCTTGCCCCGCACATTGCCGAGGGTGATGTCGAAGGTCTGCGGAGGCATAGAGTAGCGCGCGGGATCAAGAGGATCGGCCGACTCATCATACACGGTCGTGCAATCGTGCGTGACGACATAGTATGCGATTTCAAAAGTGCGGGCATCAAGCTGGAAGGGAAGAATCGCGAAATCGTCGCGGTTGAAACGGTCGGGATTGTCCGCGGTCCCATTGCCTTTCCATACAAGGCGCGGATCGTGTTCGACCAGTTTATCGACGCGCACCTTGCGCGCGACGTCGATGTCCGCGCCCTTGCGGAAGATCGCGGTGACGCGTCCGATAGTCTGCACCTGCGGACCGATCGCCGCGCACAGTTCGGGGGTGGGTTCGCCGTTGGAAGACTTCAGCAATTCAAAGTATGAGGAAGGAATCACTCCGAGACCGCAATCGTCTGGCTCGTTCGCCTGGAAGACGGTATGGGTCGTTTCGCCCTTGTGCGCCGACATCATGAGAAGTCGCAGAACCCAACGGGCGCCCATCTGGTGCATGAGCGAGACAAGGCGCGGATCCTTCTGGTCGAGGTTGTATTGCTTGATCAGTTTCTCGGCCCATTCCCAGCGCCAGAAGTTGGTTTCGGTACGCCACACCATGCCCTGACGGCCGTCGCCATTGTCGCCATAGCGGAAATGGGTCACGAACGCCCACGGGTGGTCCATGACAGGCGGGAACGGCATTATGTCACGGATGATGAATTCCGTCTTGATACCGTAGTGCCAATATTCCGGAAGCGCCCAACGCTGGTCGGGGATAAAGAACGAGCCGGGAATGCCACCGTGCCATTCGGGCGGACGATGTTCGCCATCCATCTCGCCAAGGGCATTCACCGGGCGGCTGCTTGCGGAATCAGGGTGGTCCGGGTTGATAACGATCAATCCCGCGCCAGTGTAATAGTGACGCGAAATGCCAGCCTGCGTTGGCCAGCGGCCGGCGAGATCATCCCACGGACGCTGGTTGGAGAAGCCGCTCAGGACGCGCACACCGGGGCAACCGTGCGCGGGATCGGCGATGTAATCGACCGTAAGCGGAAGAATCGCCTCGCTGCCTTTCACCTCTCGTCCGTTGGCGCCGCGATAGGCCATCGGCTCCTTGAACTCAAGGTCAGGCTCGAAGTAATTGTTGATGTCGAGGAAGCAGCTGCCGAAGGTGTATTCGTTCCACACTTCGAGGTCGAAGCCGGCATCCTCGGTGTTGCCGGTCGTGCCGAGACCCTCCTTCGCGACACGGCACACGGCACCGACATAGTCAAGCCAGCCCTGCATCGTTTCCGCGCTAGCGGGATTGGGAGTACCATCGGCGAAAACCGCGCCGGAGAAAGGACGGTACTTCGTCTCGGTGATGGCTATCGGCCCGGCCTTGACATCCACTGGCAATGGCGCGGAGAGTTCGCATCGGCCACCTTCGCCGACCGCGATGATTTCAGGGAAGGATGCGCGGTAGTCATTGAGATTCGTGAGACCGCAATAGCCGATACGGACGACCGAAGTATCGTCGAGAACAACGAAACGCTGACCCTTCGGCGCATCCTCCTTGAGATTCACATTGTGGGTGCGAGTGGGACCGGGAAGGCCGTGATGGGCGTTGAGAAGGATGAGCGGACGCATGCCGGCATCGCGCAAGCCGCGCAATGTTTCACGCTTCGCAGGCTCGTCGCTGAAGCGGTCGCCATCCCAGGTGACATTGCACCAGCCCCATTCGACACGGGCAGCATGGAAGCCTGCCGATGCGAGGATCTTCGCGGTCGCAGGGTGTCCGCCAAAGGTCACGCCAGGCATTTCGAGCCAGCGGCTGGCCGGCCATGTATCCATGTAACCGCGCCAGGGCGTGAGATAAAACGAACGCACGCCGAATGGAATCTGCGTCTGGAGCGGATCCTCGTATGGACCCGACAGTTCATCAGTCGTTGAACCAGCCCTGGGCGCAGGAGCGGCCGCAAAGGCCGAAAGCGCGGCAAGCATGGGAATGGAAAGTGACAACCACATTGGTGTTCTCATGGTCATTGACTCCTTCGGCGCATGCTGCCGCGCCACTGCCACATGGCGGATTCGCGCCTATTTCGCAGTCAGTTTCTTCTTGAGTTGATCAAGATCGACCAATGCCTGCGAGATTTGCCTGCGGACGGTTGCGAGCTCTCCCATCACGCGGTTGATCTCGGCGAGTTTCGCGGCATCGGGATCGGACTGCGGGGGGGTGAACATCATGCGGTCCTCGTCGGAGAGGACGAAGTCCGCGGTGTAGTAGAGGCTGTTCATGCAGACGATCTGCAGTTCAAGCGGTTCGGCATCGGCATCAGGTACCAGCGAAATGACGAGTTTGTCCTCGACATCCGCGACCTTGTCGTGCTTGATGATGTGGCCGTCATTGCCGAAGCAATAGGGAAGGCCATCGAGATACTGCTCGATGAACTTGCCGTCGGTATCGAGCATTTCGCCTGCGGAGTTGTAAACGTAGAAGGCGAGCGGGTTGCCATCAGGACGGGGATTGAACCCGATGACCTTCCCATTCTGGTCCATGAAATTTAGGGATCCCTTCTTGATTGTCATAGCATTCTGCATCAGCTTGATCATTGCGTATTCCTTTCCTTGTGTTTCTTGAAAGCCGTTCCCGGTTTCGCGGGAGCGGACAAAAGGCATCAGTCGTCGAAACCATCGAGTTCCAGGCGCGGCATCCAGACCTCCGTGGCGACACGGATGGACTCCTTGCCGACAATCCAATCGCGCATCGCGGGCGAAAGCTCGACCGTCCGCGACTCTTCAGCATGCGACATCGAAAGCGCGCTCGCGGGGAACGAGCCGCTGCCCATCCGCACGATCCCGTCGTTCTTGCAATCCTGGAGGTATGACCAGTCGGAAGCCTGTGCGACCGTAGGGTCGGTGAAAGTCCGCAAGCGCGAAGGTGAATCGGAGCGCTGCTTGTCGTCGGCTGTGTGGCGCAACTCGTCGGCCCCCTCTTCCCAGTCGCGGATGAAATCGGGGCTGCGCGTTATGGCCAGACCATGCGAAATCGCCTTGCGCCCGGCCTCCGCGCGAGCCTCGGAAATAGTTTCGCCCTTTGCGCCGGCAAGGCGTATGAACTCCACTACGCCTGTCACGATTACAACGATCACCAGCATGGCGATCGTGACCTCGACAAGCGCCTGGCCGTCTCTGGATCGGCCGCTATGAAGCTGGAAGGTCGATGGCATGGTTTGAGATTAGCATAATCCCAGCGATTGCGCCACAAGCATTGGAAGGAGATTTCACACTTAAATAGTCTGTCCCTTTAAGCAATTAACTTTCATTTCTCATCTCATCCATCCTTCTTCTTTTCAACCGCTTACGCCATCGTCACCGGGTTCTTCTGCAGCCGCCTTGCCGAGCAGATCCGTATCCCGTTCCACTCCCTGCACATCCCGATGCCGTAGCCACCCGTCTTCCTGCCCTCGCTGAAGTGACCAGCGAACTTTTCGACCACTCCATCCACAAATCCCTTCGTCCCGACCGCGAACCCCTTCGTGAAATGCCTCACCTTGCATCGTAACATCACAGGCAGTTCAAGCTTGCCATGTTCCTTCAGTACCTTTCGTACTTCCTCGTGGTCGAGCGCGTCCACGCCCTTCGCATACAGTAGCGTTCGATATTGCGGCGCAACCGCCCCGAAATCCGGCTTGTTCGCTTCCGGCCTATAAACCCTTGTAATGCACAATCGTGCGTACCTGTCGCCCGCTACCGCCGCGCCATAGCTGCTCCAGCGGTAGTCCTTCGGGTCTTCGACAATTTGCGCACGGATTGGATTCAACTCGATGTATGCCGCGACTGCGGCAAGAGACCCGCCGCCTTCGACGAAAGTGCTGCCGAAGCGGCCTTGCCAGAG
>JAZQOE010000114.1:0-7622 GCA_045627705.1 Kiritimatiellia bacterium
CCATTGATGCGCTTGATCTGCGTGCCCGGCTTGCGGAAGCGGGCTATCTCCGGAGGTATCTGGCTCATGCTTGTCGTTCCTTCCTATTGTGGACTAATAGTCCATATATTATACGAAACGCCGCCGGCGATTGCAAGTGGATCAAGAGCGAAAGACCCCAATGTAATCGGGGCCAGGTGTCAAACTGTCACAATGTGCCGCGTAAACCTATGGCCAATCAGCGAAGAGATACGGATTCAAGAAGTTGAGTGACACGATAGCATGACAATAGAGTATCATCAACAACAAAAAACGGCGTTTTTCCTAGGGATTTCGACCCTTTCGGAAAAACGCCGTTTTTTTGTCCACTACACTTCGACGCCTTGGGCGGCGAGCGAAGCGTGGACTTTCGCGATATCGACTTCGCGCAGCGGGACACCGGCGCGAATAGCCTCGACAGCAGCCGTGGCCGCGCCCTGGCCAATGTTCACGCATATCGGCATCACGCGATAGTTCGAATGAGCCTTGTGGGTGCCCGAAATGTCGCGGCCGGCAAGCAGGAGCCCTTCAAGTCCCTTTGGAATCAGCGCGCGGTATGGAATGGTATATCCGCCATTCGAACGGAACTTGTCCTGCGCGCCATTCTTGTCCAGCCCTGAGCCCTCGACATTGTGGATGTCGAAATTGAAATTGCAGCGCGTCGCGATCCAATCGTCGAAGACACGCGCTTCGACGATATCTTCGGCGGTGACAGTGTACTCGCCGACAAAATGGCGCGTCTCGCGAACACCCATGAGCGATGCCGTGCTGATGAGATGGCAGCGCGAATAGCCTGGGACATGGGCGCGAAGGAAATCGACAATCTCGTTTATCTGGTGACGGCATATACGCTCCGCCTTCGTCAGGTCCTCCGATTTCGTGCCGTCGATACCCGTCAGGTTCGTCATGTTCACCGTGACAACGCCAGGCAGAGTCGAAGGATAGAGCAGGACATGCCCCGCCGGATGCTTCAGGTACTTGCGCCCAAGATCCTGGATGCGCCCTTCGGGGACTTCGAAATTCGTCTCGAACGAACCAGGGAAGACGGCATTGGGATAATCGACGCCAGCGACCTTGAACATGATCGTGACTGGCTGCATTCCATTGTCGTCCTCGCGGCCGAGTACAAACTTCGCGCCGGCACGCGCCGCGACATCGCCATCGCCAGTCGCGTCGATCACCACTTTGGCGCGCCAGGCACGGCGGCCATTCTTGCTCTCGGTTATGATTCCGCCGACCTTGTTTTCGCCGTCCATCAGCGGACCGACGATAAAGTTGTAGAGCTTCACATCGACATGAGCCTTTTCCAGCATGTCGAGGAAGACGAGCTTCAGCTTGTCTGGATTGATGAGATGCCGCGCAGAACAATGTTCCTCTGGACCCGGCACCGACTCAAGTTCCAGCATTTCTTCGTAGAGCGGGCCGCGCGTACTGCCAGTCCAGTGGCTCATGAGGCCGGAAGTCGCGATACCGCCGACAGCATGTGCCTGGTCAACGAGCAGGACCTTCGCCCCGAGGCGGCCCGCAGTGACAGCGGCCGCGGTGCCGGCTGGCCCGGCGCCGGCGACGATGATGTCGTATGAACCTTCGATGGGTGTCGATAAGGTTTCGGTGATGAAATGACGGCATTGCATTTTCAGAAGATTTCCTTTACACGATACCAATTCTTTTCGGGCCTATGGCCCAGTTGGCCAGAGCCTGAGACTCACAATTCCAAAGGTGCCGGTTCAAGTCCAGCTGGGTACACCATTTCCCGCCGGCCATGACATGCGGCATGGCGGCGATGTCAGTTCCCGATGGCTGAAACAATCTCCTTCCAGGAACAACACCGCATGACTCCCCGCGATGACCATCCACGGTTCCACGGACGGTCGAACACGATTGTCCGGCAGTCCTTGCGCCGCGCAAGGATATCCAACATCGCTGGCGCATCGTCGATCGCGACATCGAAATGCTCGCGGTTGAATTCCCCGAGCGTCCATGCGCGCGCGCCGGGCGGCACGCCGCTGGCAGAAGGTTCGCGCCCGTACTTATCGACATGATGCAACGGCAGATTGCCGAGTCCGCGCTTCCACAGCCATTCGCGCGAGACCGCGTTCGTGTGCGGAGGCCGCCCCGTGACGATCACTATGTCGTGTCCGTGCGCCGATAGTTCCTTCAGCGAAGAGACCATTCCGTTCGTCGCGCGAAGCGCCGCGATTATCTCGTCGCAATGCGCGCGCGCCATGAGCGCCTTGTATTCCTTTTCGTTCAAGTCGAACGCGAGATGGAGGTCGAAGGCCGCAATCCGCCGATACGGCACATCGCGGCCATACATCTCGCGAGCCAATTCCGAAAGGCGGCGCGCCGTCTCGCAGAGGACATCGTCAAAGTCGAGGTAAATTCTCATTAATTAAATTACACGAAATGGAAGGCGCCGAAATTCCGGAAGTCGTGGAAGTTTGCGCTGGTATCGGGATTCCACGCCCAATGCGAGGCCTCGCCATCGTCGTAGTCGATGCGATAGACATTCGCGCGCCATGTGGCGCCGGAAACAGCGCGTTCGTTGCCGAGTCCCTGGAATAGCGCGAAGGGGATGAAGAATTCCCCGCTCCACCCTTCGACCGCGGCGCCACTGGCCTTCGGTCCTCCACGGACTGCGGTCGCATGGCGCGTGGCGCGCGGACCGTCGCCGTGCCAGGGAAGCCAGCCGTGGAAGCGGCCCTTGTGGTTCGGAACGATGATTGGAAGCTCGTAGTTGAGCGGCGAAAGTTCGTACTCGAAATAGATCGGCTGCGCTTCGTCGGTCCACAGGAACACTTCGACGACATCCTCGGTGAAGATGTTCTGGTTGTCCGCCTCGATCGTACAGGTCAGTTTGCGGTCAGGGCAATCGACGAGGAAGTAGATGCCGGTGTCGGAGTAGAGCGTCTTGAAACGCGCGGTGTAGGTTGCGTGGCCTTGTCCGACGCGCGTAAGATCGCGCCATTCGGCCTTCGCCCATGCGGGATTGGCGCCATCGCCTGTCACTTCGAAATCGGCGACATGCGTGACATTGATTTCATTCATTGATGTTTCTCCGTGTAGTAGAAGAGTTGCGAGCCCGGTGTGGACTCGATGTCGAATCGGATTCCCCCATCCATCAACTCGCGGCCGGTGGCGGTGGATTTGGCTCCGCTGTCCGCGTCCTCGATCTCGTACGACTTGTCAGGATCGAGCGCGCGCAATTTGAACTTCGCGGCAAGGAATGGCGACAGCCTGCGGTGGAATCCCATCGCGATGCCGGCGCCGAGATCGGGACGGTGGAACTGGTATGCGGCCCACTCCTCTTCCGACGCGGTGTCATGCGTGAGCGGATAGTAGTCGCCGTAGTAGAAGGGAGCGGCGCGGCGGAACTCCGCGATGCGGGCGCGCCACCAGTCCCACGGGTAGTTGTCTTGAATCGGCATCGCCGCATACGAGAACGACGAGAACTGGATGGCCGGGCCCATGCTGCAGCGGAAGTTGTAGGTGTCGTTCATGCGGCGCGCGTAACCAAGCACGCCAGTGCCGCTAAGCGGCGCCCACATCGACAGACCCATCAGATGAGTCTGTCCAGGCGTTGGCTCGTTGACCCAGCCGCACTGCCAGTCGCTGCGCCAAAGTGGAATCGAACGCGAAATCGTCTCGAGGTCGATTCGGCGTCCGCCGCTTGCGCAGTTGTCGATGGTGAGATTCGGATGGCGTTCGAGAAGCGCGTCCCAGAAGCGGTACAGGCCTTCGACATGACGGATTTCCGTGATGCCCTGGCGATCAGGCGCATCGTTCGCGCGCCAGAACCCGAGTGGATCCATGTTGAAGTCCTGACGGTAGAAGGATACGCCCTGCTCCGTTATGAACTTGCCCATGTAGTCGATGAGCCAGTCGCACGCGGCGGGATCGCCGAGGTTGAGAAGGAGCGTCGAACCATCGGCTGACTTGTCACCAAGGAACCAGTCGGGATGCTCCTTCGAAAGCGGCGTGCCGTTTATCGCGCGTTCCGGTTCGAACCACACGAGGAAGTCCATTCCGGCGGCCTTCGCGGCGTCGGCGACAGGACGCAATCCATCCGGATGCGCGGCGGGATTGATCGACCAGTTGCCGACGTGACGCGCCCAATCGCCAGTGAATTCATCCGGCGAAATACTGTCGGGAGGGCCATACCATCCCGCATCGACCCACGTAAAGTCGTAGTCGAGGCGCTCGCGCTTGTACAATTCGATTCGCTCAAGCATTTGGTCGGTTGTCATGCCGCCCCAGAAGAACGAGCAAATCGGACCGCGCAGGAGTTCGCCGTTCGGACGCGGCGAATGGTGCGCCAGCACAAAGCGGCGCTGCATGTTGTGTCCGTCCTGAGCATCGCCCTGCCAGAAGAGGAGCGCGATGCGGGGCGTGCGTATTTCCTCGCCCGGATGGAGCATGAGGTGCGTCGCCTGCTGGCCGGCGGACACGCGGACTGAAGAACCATCGGGCGCGCGCCGGAATGCAGCCTCCCACTGTCCGGTCCAGCCGATGCTGAGGATTAGGCCCGCATCGGCGCCGATCAGATTGAAGAACGGCGCGACAGAATTGCAAGAGCGTCCTCCGCCAGCTTCGAAGTTGCGCGTTGCGCCGTTGTCGAGCGGGGTGTCTTCAACGAGGAAGTCCGTGCGCGAGCACCATGATCCGCGCGAGGTGCGCAAAGTGGGCGTTTGAGGCGTCTGCCAATCGATGTCGAGCGGCTTGATGCCTTCGATGATCGGCGTATCGGCATCGCCCGTGTTACGGAAGCGCAACAGCCATTCGACAGCGGGGAAATGCTCGAACGTGGAAAGTGTGAGTTCGCACTCCAGTCCTGACTGCGGATCGCGCCAGACGGCGACGGTATCATTGCGTCCGCGATCGCCATGCGTCGCTTCGCCGCGGCGCATTTCCCAGTCTCCCATGATGTCGGGGCTGGGCTTGCCATCATAGACGAAGCTGAAAGGCGGAAGCTTTTCGGGGAAGGACAAGGCGGCTTCCGCCCATTCAGATGCCAGGCGATTTCCCTCCAACATTTCAACGGGAGGGAAAATCGCCTGGTCAACAGGGTAAGGTGTAATTGTCATTTACAACTCACTTCCGATTGGAGAACAGCCAGTTCCAGACTTCTTTTTCGGAGTAGGCTGCGGTCCAAATGTCATGGCCCGCGCCAGGGGTTTCGCGATACTGGACCTTGGTACCACCGGCCGCCTTGATCGCGGCGACCATGTCGCGCGAACGGCAGACGGGGACTGCATCGTCCTTTTCGCCGTGGAAGACCCAGAGCGGGATATCGACGAGACGCGGCGCAAGCGCGAGGTCGCCGCCGCCGCAAAGCGGCATGGCAGCCGCGAAATCGGCGCCGCGGCGCTGGAGGATGTCCCATGTCGCGTAGCCGCCCATCGAAATACCAGTGACATAGACGCGGTCGGGATCGACCTTGCCGGAGGCCATTTCCTTGTCGAGCAGCTCGAACACAGCCTTCATCGGACGCGAAGGTTCAGCCGGCATCGTGTGGCTGGGATTTCCCCAGTTCACTTCGACCCACTGTCCTGGCGCGGCGGGGCACTGTGGCGCGATGACAATCGCGGGCGTGTTGGTCGTGCGGAGGTAGGTGACGAGGGCCGGGACGCCGTGGACAAGCTGCGCGTGGTTGTCGTCGCCGCGTTCACCAGCGCCGTGCATGAAGAGAACCAGCGGAACCTTTGTGCCTGGCTGTACAACAGGCGAATACCTGCGGTAGTTGAGACGGAAGCCGTCGGAAGCCACATGAACTTCGGGAGTCGTAAACACTGCTGCCTCGTCGATCGATAGCACTTTCATCATGATGTCTGATACTCCTTTCGGGTTGGTTTGAGAAATGGCATGAAAAAATTGATTCCGCAGAATTGCACCGAAGCAATAGCGTAACCATCTTTACGGGGCAGAGTATATCAGAACAACCGGGGCAAGTTCAATATGGCAGCTGAAGGTCGATGAGTTCCGCGGGGATTCCAAATGTCCGCGAAACGTGCGCTCCCACGGCTTCGACACCGAAACGCTCGGTCGCATAGTGGCCCGCGCCGATGGCGTTGATACCGAGATGACGCGCCAGGTTGTATCCCACGAGCGTTGCCTCTCCGGAAAGGAAAAGGTCAAGCCCCTCCCCCGCCGCCTCTTCAACCATGTCGGACGCGCCGCCGGAAACGATTCCGATCGAACCCACGACATCCTTGCCAAAGCGCATTTCGGAAAGATTCGGCGAAACTTTGTCGGCGATCAAATCGCGCACGGCATCATACGGCAATGCCTGCGGGAGAAGGCCCTTGAAGCCGATCGTCTGCCCATGATAGGTGCCGAATGGCTTCACATCGCGCAAGCCAAGCAACTGCGCAAGGCGCGCGTTGTTGCCGAGCGCAGGGTGGGCGTCGAGCGGAAGATGGCATGCGTAAAGCGCGATACCGTGCTTTATGAGGAAGGAAACGAGCCTGTAGTTCAAGCCGGAGATGCGCTTCAGGGAGTCTCCCCAGCTTAGTCCGTGGTGGACAATCACCATGTCCGCGCCCTTCGCCGCGGCGGCCTCGAAAAACTCGATCGAGGCATCGACGCCACAGCAAATGCGCGTCACCTCCCCCGGATTTTCAACCTGCAACCCATTGTTCGACACGTCATGAAACGAGTCGATCGCAAGAAGTCCATCAAGATGCGAGACGATTTCCTTCAGCTTCATTTCAAGTCTCCTTTGATTGGCCTGATTCTCATTCTGCCAGCCGGGATGCAAGATATCCACGCCATACAAAACAAAACCCGCGAACGCCTTGTTTTATTGGACTTTCGCGGGTTTACTGTCAAAGGGGGCTGGTGCCCGGGGGGGGACTCGAACCCCCAAGGATCTCTCCATATGCACCTCAAGCATACGTGTCTGCCAATTTCACCACCCGAGCAAGATGGAAAACGCGGGTAATCATACGCTCCGGACGCGATGGATGCAAGAGGAATTTTTGAAATGTTAATGGCCCGGCAATTGCATGCCCCGACATGCCGCAGACTTCGGCCGCGCCTTCCCCTCCACCGCCTTCGCAGCCGGACATGCGCACGATGTCGTCTCCGCAGAATCGCGGCAAACGACATCGTCCGCAAGCCACAAGGTCTCCCACGGCGCCTATTCAGGCACGACAATCCTAACCCGGAAGAACCTGTGCGCAGGATTCTGCGGCGCCCAGTCTTCATTGGGATCGGTCAAGCTCGCCTTTCCTTCGACGACATACCACTCCAGCGGCGTTGTCTCGGGACGTTCAGGCGTCCACGAAATTAGCGGCGCACCGTTTTCCATTGTTATCAACGCCAACAGGAAACTGTTCGCATTTGTCGGATCGAGTCCTGCCACGTAGCTTTCCCAGACCCTGTTCATGCCGTTCGAGGAGGCGGCATTCGCAGCCGTCTCGTAAGCCTCCGTCGTCCCGCCGCCCAGGCCGTATTTGTCGAGCCATGCATACGGCACCGGCACGGGCGTCGCCCGCGTAAACCCGTCAAGCCCTTCCGCGGGCGCGTCTTCCACGACGATCCACCCCGTCGTCCCGTTCCAAGGCTGGAGTCTTCCGGCTTCGGACCCAATCCAGGCCGAAGCG
>JAZQOE010000115.1:0-9071 GCA_045627705.1 Kiritimatiellia bacterium
GCGCGGCGCCATCGACCGCGCCGCAATCGCGAAACTGCTCGAGCTCCCCGCGACATCGCGGGTCATCCTCGCCCAGTCCATCGGCCATCCTGCCGAGTAAGGGATAGGAAACAGAGACTCAAGCGACCACAGAGATTTCGAAAAGGGACCAAGGGACTTGGCCACTGTCCCTTGGTCCCTTGGATGATTCATTGAACCCCTAGAACGGCGCGACCTCGTTTTCGCGAGGGGTGTGTGCGCCGATTGAAGGGCGCTGGCGAACGCGCGGAATGCCGAATGCAAGCAGGCCCATGGAATGCTCGATCGCAAGGCGCAGGCCAAGTGCTTCGCCAGGGCTGAAGACGAATCCCATGTTCTGCTTGTGTTCGGGATCGTTCTTGGGAATCCGTGTGACGCCAAGGAAGAATCCCGGACGCGACGGGTCGTCTCCGCGATGGAAGTCAATCATGGTGGTGGCATTGGCGGTATCGTGGTAGAAGCCGTTCTTGCCATTCTTGCTGTTTGAAGCAGCCATGCCGCAAAGCACGATCATCAACTCGGAAACCTCGGCATAGTTCAACTTGACCATTATCCGGTTTCGCCAGTCGAACGAAGCGTGGCGGCGCGGCTGCCCCGCAGTCGCGGGTGCGCTCGTTCCGTTTTGCACGGCAATCGCCATATAGATCGAACCATCCTTGTCGGAGGTCGCAGGATCGAGTTCGAAGGCGACCGCTGAACCAGAGCCTTTGGAGCTTGGATGGTAGTAGGTAAGGCGCGGCGGGAAGTCGAGCCTTGACGTGGGCTGGAAGGCTGCATCCAGAGTTTGCGACTCTTCCTGCGGCTGGGCCGAGATTGTCGGAGTCATTGTGGCGTCGATCATTTTGTATCCTCGTTTCTGTTGGTTTCACTATGTCGTCCAAGGACCTTCCTTGGTTTCGACGCCGCATAAAATATACATTTTCTTCGGGCAATGTGTCGCCTGCCAGGCGACATTTTCAAAAAATCGGGGTGTGTCCCCGTTTCGGCTAGAATCGATGTGTCGCAGGTGAGGTTTGTGGGCAATGCCGCGGCGCTTGGCGCGAAAATGGCGCTTCGCTCTCGCGGCGACCGCGAACGTGCATCGCGTTTCGGCGCGTCTGCAAGGCATATCAATCTCGGTACCGATCCCGAATTTCAGATGAACTTCGGCATGGCGGTTTGCGTGCGTTGTGACGGCGTCCCCGCCGTCGGCAATCGTGCAAAGGTTTGTGCTTAAAGGGACAGACTATTTAAGTATTGCGCCATGCGCAACTTATCGGCATATTGGTACTTAAGGGTGGAATCGGGGCGTGTCCACGTTTCGTCACGCATGCGTATCGCCGTCGCCGCAAGACCCCGCACGGAGGCGACGGCGAGGGCGCCGTCGCAACGCACAGCCCGGTTGCCGCTAATATCAGTTGCGGCGCAAGATCGTCAGGGACGAACAATCCCCCGGCCTTCGGGCCGCATGGTGGCTAAACAGTGGACCGTACACGCATCACCTCTTACCTGTTACCTAAATATTATCCTTGCTTCGGCCCAATCGGCCGCATCGAAGCGGTTTCCGTCGCCGCCATCTGTAACGGTCAGGCGGAGGCGCTTGGTGCCGGCCGGGATTTCGATATCGACTTCCTTGGCGGAATCGAGTCCCGATACCAGACCTGAATCCCAGACCTTGTTGCCATCGAGCGCGACTTCGAATATGACCGATCCCTTGCCTTCGGTCGCGGCGTCAATGCCAACCTTGGCGAGGAAATGACACGCCTTTCCGTCGAGCGCGTATTCAACAAGCGATGGGGCGAATACGCCAATCCCATACTCGAACTTTTCGGTGTCGATCTGCACCGGTCCGCCAATTACATTGCGATCGATGCGCATCGATTCCACTGGTTGATCCGCATGAATCGGCGCAAGCGATCCGAGCGGCAGTTCTTCGCCCGTGCGCCATGCAAATGCGTCCCACTTGAGCGAGTTGCCGCCATTCGGATATGAAGCCGTGACCTTCACGCTCTTGCGGCCCGCAAGCTTGTCCGCGGGAATCACGGCGAACGATCCGCGAAGGCCGGACGAAAGCGCGGGATCTGTGCGGGAGAGGTCAAGCGTGGCGACGGATGCACCGTCAACCGCGATATCGACGAGAGGAGCGGCCGCTCCTTCGACGGCATCTCCCAACCACCATTGCTGGCGGAGTACGATTCCCGCTCCATCTTCTACAGGCACTTCGAATGTTTCGCTTTCTCCCGCCGCAAATTCGCGAACAGCCGCTGATACCGGATTGCCGAGCCAGTCGAGTCCCTTGTGCGTTGAGATGGCTGCCTCGGCGTCGTCCTGCGGGTGCGTTGCGACGCCGCCCTCGGCGTCGACACTGTCACTATCGCACTGGGCGAGTATCCTCTGCATCCAATGCTGAGTGCCGTCTTCCTCTGCGATACGCGACATCGCGATCGCCTTCGCGGTTGCGGCGGCATCTTGCGACGAGAATGTAAATAGCATCGGGAGTTGGCCGATCGCATAGCGGCCCGCGTCGTCACGTAACGCCTTTGCGCCAAGCAAGTCGATTGCATTTGCGGGTTCGATGCCGCTTGGACCGAAGTCGAGCCAGGCACATGAATCCGTGCGCCAGATTGCTGCTCTGACATCCGTGCTGGATTGATCGAAGAAGACGTGGCAATGCGTGCGGCCATTGCGTGTGTCGGCGAGATCGACCACTGCGGCGGGACGCAGACTCGGCAGCAGCGAGTGCAGACGCGCAAGGGCGACCCACGACGGTTTGAGCTGCTGGACCGGCATCTTGACTTCCATCGGGGTGCAGAGTCGCGGCATGCGGTAGAGCAAGCCGAATCCAACGCGGTCGAATTCGCTGTTGAAGAGATTCGGTTCCGTGCGGTAGCCCTCTGCTCCGAAGAGAAGGGCGACACGCGCGAGGTATGCTGCCTGCTCCATTACGTCGAGACTGCCGGGTGCATCGTGTTCGACGGCCCAGTCCAGTTCCGGCGCGATGATCTTTCGCGCGATGCCAAGCGAGTTCGTGCCCATCGCGTCGCGGATTGCCGCGGCCTGCGCAATGAGGCGGTTGTCTTCTGGCGAGCTGCGTCCCGGATCGAGACGCAACTGTACGCCGGAGACAGCTCCAAGCGCATTTGATGCGCAAAGCGATTCGAGATATCCGACACCTGTTTCAGGAGTGATGCCGCCGAGGATGAGCGGCGCCTCTGACTTGTAGAAGTCTTGCCAGTACGCGATGCGGTCGAGCATTTCGGCCATGCGCTTTTCTTCGACATGGAGCGGACCCGGCGCATCGGGTGAATTCCAGAGTACCCAGCCATCGACTTCTGGGGAAAGATTGCGGATGCGGTCGCGCACATACGAGTCCCAATCCTCGATGCGTTCGGGCGTCATGAACACATCTACGCCGTGGCCGATGTCGCGTCCGCGCCTGTTGAAAGCGCCAGCCTTGATGCCTTCGTAGCCTTCGCCGGCGGCCCAGTATGCGCAGTAGCCGAGGAGAAGCCAGGGATCGCCCGCGCGGTTGGCGACCGTCTGGATGCGCTTGCGAGATGAAACATCCTGGTAGTTGCCGGGGTGGTATTCCGCCCAGTCCCATTCGTCATCGACGATTTCAAAGCGGCATCCGACCGGCCCGCGGAGTTTCCATGGGTCGAGCAGCATCTCGTGCCAGTTCTCGCCGATCAACTCTTGCGGATCGGCGCAGACGAGATCGCGAACGAGCGGAGAGACGCGCGTGGACGGATCTTCGCCAACAATCCAGGCGCGTGCCTGGAAGACGCCCTGAGGAAGCGCTTCGACAATCGTGAAGTCAACCTTTGAATGCGGCGGGACATCGATGGAGCCTTCGCGTCCATCGACACGCTTCCCACGCCAGTCGTAGATTCCGCCCGCCAGTTTGACGGAGCGTGCGACGGCGTCGTCGTTCCATACGTGGATTGCGACGGGAGCGCCGGGTGCGCGTAGATTCTCGGCAGCGGGTTCGGCGAATGCAATGCCGATGCGCTTGTCAGAAGGAATGTGGGTCTCGACGATCACGTCATCGAACAGCAGCTCGCCCTCTGTCGCTCCATTTGTGGTGGATGGTGGCAGCACGCCGAGGTGGAGTCCGAGCGGGTAGCTCGGCACGAAGCTTTCGATCGTTATCGCGGAATCGCGATTGCCTGGAATCGGCTGGACGAGGAACTCCAGCTTGCGCCAACCCTTCCAATCGACAGTCACTGTAGCGGGCGTGCCATTTTCGCCGCGGAGGTTGAGAAAATCCCACGAGCCATAGTTGATGCCCTTGCTGATGCCGATCTTGTCGGCGACAGCCGGGACAAAACGCGCTCCAGAACCATCGCCATGGACCCAGAGCGAAACCTTGACCGCCTCGCCAGGCATATCGGGGGCGATGGTTGCGAAGGAGGCTGGAAGGTTCGTTGACCACGGAATCGAAAGCGCGCCAAGGCCAGAATGGGCGTTGGAGGCAACGCGATGTGGACGCAGCGCTTCCTCGGCGATTTCCTTCGGCGTATCGTGCGCGACGAGCATCAGCGTTCCATCGTCATCTTCGAAATCGCCCTGGATGTGGATTGCATTGGGCTTCGCGAAGACGAGTTCGCGGGAGACGGCGGCGGAAGCATCGGCCACCGGGGCGAGCGTCGCCTTGAGCGAGAAGGGACCCTCACACTTGCCGTCGGCAATGCGTTTCGCGCACTCCGAGAGGTCGAAGTCGATTGTGCGGATTTCGGCGGCGGCGAGCGTCAATTCCTCGATGCCGTTCGCGAGGTTTTGTCCGGCGACATCGCGGAATGTCCATGTAAGGCGGAATTCGCGCGCGTCTTCGATCGCGCCATTCTGGACAATCGCGAAGGCGGATGTGTCGTCGCTCCAGAAAAGTTCTGGATCGGATGCGCCGAGGAAGAGGGCCTGCGCCTCTGCGGATGGTTGCTGGGTGCGGACGAAGATGGGGCCGAATTCGACTGCGGTCGAGATGGCTTCGGGAGTTTCCTCCTGTTGGTTGTCCTTGCCCTTTGGCGGTTTGATGCGGCCGATGCGGAAGCCGGCGAGTTCAAGCGGCGAGTCGATATCGGGGGTCGATCCCTTGGGCGTATGGCGGAGCAGGCCGTTGCCGGGGAGGTCGATTTCGATGTAGCGCCAGTCGGTGAAGTCGAGATTGCAAAGCTGTGGCTCGGCGTGGATGCGCTTCCAACCGCCGGACCAGTAGTCCGCCATGTCGCTGAAGTCATGCAGGATCGCGTAGAGGGGCATGCCGGACCCATCGCCGTGAATCCAGAAGCCGACGCTTACGGAATCGCCGGGAAGATAGCGCTCGGCCATCGGGCGGTAGTTGAAGATCGCGCCTGGGCCATGCGTCTCGACACGCATCGCGTATGGGGCTTTGGGAGCATTCGGAACAGATTGGTCGATCTGTACGCGGCGGAAGGAGACATTTGGCGCGGCGAATGGCGAGAAGCGGTATGCTTCGCTTTCGGTAACGCGCCATAGCTCGTTTGCGGCGTCGCAATCGCGTGAACCCCAGGTGCCGAAGACATCGGCGAAAAGGTCGAAGGCGGTGTGCGCGTTCACGAAGACGACAGGGTGGTCGATACGCGCGGCGGCGGAGGGAATTTCGGGGGAGAGAATGTCTCCCTGCACGCGGAATGGCGGCGTGAATGGAGTAAGGTCGTCGGGGACGATTTCAATGTCGCGGCAAAGCGATGACTTTTTTTCGAGGGCGATTTCGCTGTCTATGGAGCCAACTGGGTTTTCATTTGCATCTACGATGCTCATGCGCAGGCGGCAAGTGGCGTCTTCATCGGTGAAGTTGCGGAGGTCGATCCAGCCACGGATGGTTTGCCCGACTTGGCCGGCATCCATGTCGAAGACTGCCTTTGGCGCATCCTTGTCGGGATAGAAGCGCATGTCGTCGAGTGCGAACTTTGATTCGGCTTCGCCGCGCGGGTGGAGGCGTATGGCGCGCCAGAAGAGCTTGTGCCCGGAGGGCGGTGGATCGATGTGGCACGAAAATTCGCGCCATCCGTCGAAGTCCAGGACCACGGTTTCGAGGGAGTATTCGCGGGTGTCGCCCCAACGCTGTTCGCCGCGATCGTCTGTCCATTGGCGTCCATGCCAGATGATGATCTGCAGGTGGTTGCCGGATGAATCGCCGCGGATCCAGTATTTGATCGTGCCTGGGGTGGTCGCCAGGATCGGACGCATATCCGCGAAGCGGAATTCGGTGTGGTAGCTGCGGTTTTCGCCCCATGAGCATGAAAACTCGGCGCATGATTCGCCGACTGCCGCATCTTCCGAGATGGTCTGGGCATGGAGATTCCCTTCTCCGGTGATGGCGCGGCGAAAGTTCTCCACGAGAATATGCGGGGTCTTGTCGGGCAATGCGCCCGCGAGCGCGCTGGCGCAAAGGACTGTCGCGATCGCGCATGAAACTGGAAATGCTTTCGAATAAAGTCTCATGGCATTTTGAAAGCACTTTCCATGCCTATCGCGCAAGGACTTTGATGGCGGATTATTGACTGGAAACGAGAGTGAATGGTAATATTCCCAACTCAACTTGGAGGTTACTTGCAATGGCTCTTACACTGAATGATCTCAAGGGACGCAAGATTGGCGTCTGTGTTTCAGGCGGCCTGGACAGCAAGACAATCGCGAAGCGCTTCACCGAGGAAGGCATCGAGACTGTCGCTTTCACCGCGGATGTCGGGCAACCCGATGAAAAGGATATCAACGATGTCGCGAAGCGCATGGCCCCATGCGGCGTCGATACCGTGATTGTCGATCTCAAGAACGAGATGGCCGAGGCTTGCTTCGAAGTCGTCGAGGCGCAGGCCATGTACGATGGCGGCTACTGGAATTCGACCGGCATCGCCCGCGCGGTGACGGTGAAGGGTCTCATTCCCGAACTCCGCAAGCGCGGCTGCAATGTCCTTTCCCACGGCGCGACCGGCCGCGGCAATGACCAGATGCGCTTCGAGCGCTACACCAACGTGCTTGCCCCCGACATGCTCGTCTATGCCCCGTGGCGCGACGCCGGCCTGCTCAAGCAGTTCCCCGGCCGCACCCAGATGGTCGATTACCTCGCCAAGTTCGGCATTGTCGCCTTTGTCGGCGGCAAGAAGAAGTATTCGACAGACTGCAATCTCGCCGGTCTCTCCCACGAGGCCGAGGATCTCGAGAGCATGGAGACATCGATGACCATCGTGCAGCCCACGATGGGCGTCTGGCCCTTCCAGGCCCCCGACAAGCCGGAAATCGTCGAGTTCCGTTTCGAGAAGGCGCGCTGCGTCCAGATCAACGGCAAGGATGTCACGCCCCTCGAGGCGATGCTCCTCGTGAACGAGATCGGCGGCCGCAACGGTCTCGGCATGAAGCACGCGCTTGAGAACCGCATCATCGGCACGAAGAGCCGCGGCGTCTATGAAGCCCCTGGCATGGAGCTTCTCGGCTGCGCCCTGCGTTACCTCTACCAGGCGACGATGGACCGCCGTTCTACTCTTCTCTTCCAGCAGCTCTCGAAGCTTGTCGCCGACCAGATCTACGATGGCCGCTACTACGATCCCGCGACCGTTGCGGCGCGCGCCGCTATCGGCGTCTTCGCCGAGAAGGCCACGGGCGTCGTCAAGGTCCAGCTCTACAAGGGCAACGTCTTCTTCGAGTCGCTCGCCGGTTGCGCCGCGACCCTCTACAACGAGGCGGACTCCTCGATGGAGGCCAGCGATGGCCTGAATCCCGTGAGCTCCCAGGGCTTCGCCGAAATCCAAAGCGTCGAGGCTCGTTCGATGGCCCGCGCTGGCCAGATTTAATTCGTGGCTTAAGAACTAAAAAAAAACGGCGCGCCGCTTTTCTCGGATGTGGAAAAGTGGCGCGCCGTTTTTTAATGCTGAATGTGGAATTGTGGAAGTGGCTCCGCACCTTGCCCCGAAATTTAGCAACCGTCCCTTCATGTTTTGCGTCTCCAGTCTCGCGGTCCTGAAATGCGAGAGCGAGAGACATGAGACGCGAGTCGTTCTCCCGCCAATGCGAATTTTGCCAATGAGGGTAGGGCGGTCAGTCCCATGGCCGCCGCTATCTGTTCCCGCTGAAATAGTGTGTTCCATCAATCGCCCTTTGAGCACAATTGCGCTTAAAGGGACATGCAATTTCAATCGCCCAAGTTGTCGAAATGTTGCAAGGTGTTCAAGATTTTTTGGCGCAACAAATGAAATAATGGTGTGCTTCATCAAAAAAGTGATAATGGCATTGCGCTTAAGGGGAGACACTATTTCATCCAATGCTAACGCCGCTGCAGGGCGAGGTCGATGACCTTGTCATGTTGTCGAACGATCAATGGACAGGGAAATCACTCGCTCATTGCGGCACTTGCATCGCCTTGCGCATAACGTAACACGCTATCTTTGCATTCGCGATTCTTTTAATATCCACATGTCTTTCCACGGTTGGCAGATGCAAACGAGGTGTCATCGCGAACTTCAATGGATTCGCCCCGACAGGCATTATGTTCTCTGCACAGTGGAATGATATACCATTGGGAACTTGAACCATCCTCCTTTTGGACATGGGCGCCAAGTTCCGCAAAATTTAGACAATCCTTTTCAGAACAACGCGACGGCCATGGAAGCTGGAATTCGTTGAACTCCTCCCAGTGCTTTTCCCAAGAACCGCACTTGCACTTGTTGTCCGATGTTCCGTTGATATTGTGGACTTTTATACTCATCGACTGTTCCTCCTTTTTGCCATTTGGCCTGGTCGTTAATGAAAGACTTCAGTACCCGCTGAAGATGTCGCCAATATATCGTCGAGTATCCGCAAAGGTCAACACAGTAATAGTCGGCAAAAACGCTCATAAAGGGACACGCAATTTCTCCACCCCGACCGTCGCCAGGCTGCTCCGCATCGAGATCGTCGACAACAGGCGCTCGCCCTATGACGCCCTCGCGCACCTGAAGAAGCTCGGGTTCGAAAACCTGCCGGGCGAGCGGTGCGTCTACTGCCACATCCACCACGGCGACATCGGCATATCGCCGTCCCAGCTGCCCTACAGGCCGAAGGAGCGCCGAGCGCGCGGC
>JAZQOE010000116.1:0-5098 GCA_045627705.1 Kiritimatiellia bacterium
CATCGACGGCCGTCACGCGCGGCCGCCGCCAGAAGTCGCGAAAGACTTTTTTCAGGCCTTTCGCTTCAATCAGTAGATCGTTCGGTTCCATAACCCGACCAGGTAAAAGGTAATAGGCAATAGGTTTCGTTATTCCGAATCAGTGGTCTCTTCAAGGGGAAGCGGGGCGGTGTCATCGACTTTCGCGGCCTTGCGGCGACGGCGTCCCTTGGCCGGCATTTCCTCTTCCTTGGCTTCGCTTTCGGGGATGACCTCGAGATCTCGCGACCCAATCTCGCGCAGACGCATCGACACCATGCGCGAAACGCCGCGCTCCGGCATTGTCACGCCGTAGATCAGGTCGGAGCCCGCAATCGTGTACGGGCTGTGCGTGATGATCAGGAACTGCGACTGCACGAGGAAGTCCTTCAGCGCCTGGACGAAGCGACCGATGTTGGAGTCGTCGAGCGCCGCATCCAATTCGTCGAGCAGACAGAACGGGCTTGGGCGGATCATGTAGATCGCGAAGAGCAGCGACACCGCCGTCATCGTGCGCTCGCCGCCCGAAAGCAGCGAGACGGACTGCGGGCGCTTTCCAGGGGGACGCGCGATGATATCGACGCCGCAATCGAGCGGGTCTTCCGCGCCTTCGAGCAACGTAAGGCTCGCCGTGCCGCCGTTGAAGAGTTTCGTGAACATCTTCTGGAAGTTCTCGTTCGCCCTTTCGAATGTCTCGCGGAACATCTCGCTGGACTTCTTGTTGATCATGCGGATCAAGTCCATGATCTGTTCCTTGGACTTCGTGAGGTCGGCCTCCTGGGACTGCAGGAACGCAAGGCGCTCCTCCTGTTCCTTGCACTCTTCGATGGCCACGAGGTTCACGGGGCCCAGGGCTTGGATGGCGGCGGAAAGTTCCGCCACGCGCGCATCGGCATCGTCGAGCGACGGAGGTTCGTCATTGAAGACAGGATCAGGCTCGGCTCCAAGTTGTTCCTCGGTGAGCTGATACTCATTTTGGATGCGCTCGAGTTGGTTCTGGCGCCGCAGCGACGCCTCGGCCTGCTCGAGATCGAGTTTCGCCTTGCGCTCGCGGTCTGCGTCCAACACCGAACGCAGTCCGCCCAGCGCGGCTTCCTTCCCATCAAGTTCGGCGGACATCTCGGCACGCTTGCCGCGGCCGATTTCCAGGGTTTCCCGCAAGCTCGCGACTTCTTCCTCGATGTCGCCCAGGCTTTCCCTCGTCGCGACTATATCGGCAGTGAGTTCCGCGATGCGCTCCGCATACGAACGCACGCCTTCATCGCGGCCGTGCAGTTGCTTGTCGAGTTCCTCGAGCCGCTGCGCCGTCGCATCCGCCTGCGCCTTCGCGTGCTGCAGCTGCTGCGCCAGATTCGCATGGCGGATGCGGCGCTCGGTAAGTTCGCCCGTACTGACGGTGAGACGCGCCTCGTTTTCCTCCAGATCGGAAGAATGGCGCGCGATCTCATCTACCAGTTCAGTGCGCCTGTCCATCGCTGCCTGCATTTGCGACGCGAGATGGTCGCGCTCGGCATCTGCGCCCTGCGTCTGCTGCCTGAGCTGCTCGAATTCGGCGGCGACGACATCATGGCGCTGGCGCGCGCGGTCGGCGTCGCGCGTGACGCCCTGAAGTTCGCCCTCTTGCTGCGCGGCTTCGCGGCGGCAGACTTCGAGCGAACGGCGGGCATCGGCAATCGAAGCCGCAAGCATTGTCGCGCGTTGCGAAAGCGATTCAATCGATTCCGTCGCGCGTTCGACGCGGCCCTGGAGTTCCTCGACGCCGGCACGGGCGTCCGCAATCGCCATGCGGCGCGCGAGCGGGCTGTCGGCCTGGTCGCCTTGCGACCAGAGTTCGACGCAGCCATCGCCGCGGAAAACGGCGCCATCCTTTGTGACAACCATGCATCCGGCGGGAATCTCGGCGGGAACCTGGTCGAGCGAATCCACGAGATATGCGCCATTGAGAAGGCGCTCTGCGGCATCGCGGAAATCATCTGCGACGCCAATCCTGTCGAGCAGGCGCGGAAGCGGAAGCGATGCCACGGCGGCAGGAGCGGCCGCGCCTGCCGCGACGACAAGACGCGCGGAAGACTGGTCGCCATGCGCGGCGAGGCGCGCTATCACTGTCGCCGCATCGGCGGAAGTGCCGACAACGACCGCGTCGATCCATGCGCGCAGCGCGGATTCGAGGGCAGGGCGGAATTCGGCATCGACCTTGAATCGATCGGCGAGCGGACCGAGCACGGCGCCCTCCGCCAGCCCAAGGGGATTCGAGGAGTCGAGCAACAGGCGCGAGCCAGCCTGGAATTCCGCATGGCTTTCCTCCTGTTCGGTGAGCAGGTCCAGCTGGGCGGAACGCGCCGCCAGTTGCGACTGCGCATCGACGGCCTCCTTGCGCGCTTCGGCAAGTTCATCGTTTGTCGATTCCTGGTCGCCCTCGAGCGTTTCGAGGCGCTCCTGCTGCACTTCGGCCGCGGCGCGCCGTTCTTCGAGCTTTTGCGAAAGCGTTTCGCGCGATGACTCGATCGTGGCGAGCGTTTCAGCGAGCTGGTCGCGTTCCGCAGAAAGGCGCTCTCTGCGTAGAATGGTTTCGCGCTGACGGTATTCAAGGGCGGAAATCTGGTTCTGCAGATTCGCGCACCTGCGTTCGATTTCGACGGATTCGGAACGCGCCTGCTGCAATGCGGCACGGGAGGCATCGGCCTCCGCCTTGTGCTGCTCGTAGATGTCTTGTGCGGCTTCGAGCGCTTCCGCCGCGGCTTCACCTTCGCGTTCGATGCGGCGCTGCGCATCCATCAATTGCGCCAGCAAATCGCGCGAAATGCCGATTTGGCGCGTCGTCTCGGCGATCTCCCGCGTGTCGCGCTCCGACCATCCCTGGTATTCGGCGACGCGCTGTTCGTTGACCTGGATCATCTGCCTGGCTTGGCGCAAGCGGCCTTCGGCCTGAGCGGCGGCCTCGGTGAGCGCGCCGATCTTGCGTTCGGCGTCGAGGATATCCTCACGCGCCTTTTGAACGCCCGCTTCCGCGGCGGCGACTGAATCCTGTCCCGAAGCGATGCGTTCGGAAAGCGCAGTCGCCTCGTTCACGATTTCGCCAAGGCGGCCATCGAGCTCGGCGAGACGACGCTTTGTGACGAAAAGGTCGAGTCCACGCAGTTCCTCGCGGAGTTCCTTGTAGCGGCGCGCCTTGCCAACCTGGCGCTGGAGCGAGCCGATCTGACGGCGCGATTCGCGGATTACATCGGCGATGCGCAGCAGGTTCGCATCGGTCTGCTCGAGCTTGCGCATTGCGTCCTTGCGGTCCGCCTTGAACTTCGTGATGCCCGCGGCTTCCTCGAATACTGCGCGGCGGTCTTCGGGCTTCGACGATAGAATCGCGTCGATCTGGCCCTGCGCCATGACCGAGTAGCTTGTGGTGCCGATGCCCGTACCCATGAAGAGGCGCTGGATGTCGCGCAGGCGGCATGGCGTCTTGTTGATGAAGTATGAGCCTTCGCCGGTACGGAAGACGCGTCGGGATACGGTCACCTCATTGTACTCGGTCTGCAGCACGCCCTCGCAATCGGCGAAGGTGATGTTCACCTCTGCCATGCCGAGCGGCTTGCGGCCATCGGTGCCGTTGAAGATGACGTCCTGCATCTTCGACCCGCGGAGGGCGGTAGGACGCTGCTCGCCGAGCACCCAGCGGATGGCGTCGGAAACATTGCTCTTGCCGCAGCCGTTAGGCCCGACAATCGCTATCATTCCTGGCTCGAACTCAAGCTTCGTCCTGTTCGCGAAGCTTTTGAATCCGACCATTTCAAGAGTCTTGAGATACATGGGAATCCTAAACTAGATCAAAACTCCGCCTGCGTTGCGACACCGTCCCCGGCCTCGGTCTTTTTCGCGGCGCGCCGTTTTTTCGCCTGCGTTGCGACGCCGCCCTCGGCGTCGGCCTTTTTCGCGGCGCGCCGTTTTTTCGCCTGCGTTGCGACGCCGCCCCCGGCATCGGCCTTTTTCGTTGTCTTGCGGCTGCGCGGCGTCTTTGCGGGCTTGGCCTCCTCGGCAGCATCGGTGGCGTCCACGATCTTGGCGTCTGGCCAGAGTTCCTCGATCTTGTAGTAGTCGCGCATCTCCTTCACGAAGAGGTGGACGACCACGTCGAAGGCGTCGAAGACAATCCATCCGCTTTCCGGATCGCCGCATTCGCGTGTACCCTGTTCGCCAAGCTGCTTCAGTCGGACGTGCAGTTCGCTGGCAAGGGCCTTCAGGTGGGGCGCGGATGTGCAAGTCGCTACAATCATGAAATCGGCAAGGGTCGAAACTTCCGAGATATCGTAGATGCGGATGTCGGATGCAATCTTCTCTTCAAGTATGGCGGCGACAGCAAGGGCGAGTTCTTTTGAGTTGCGCATTTCATGCTCCTTCGATGTAAAAGGTGACGCTATGCATTGGCGGCCTCCGTTGCGCGGTACAGGCCGTGTGAGAGAATGTAGTCCTCGACGGCACGGGGAACGAGATTGCGGATGGAGCGACCGGAAGCCACGCGGGAACGGATCTCGGATGACGAAATGTCGCACATGCGGCCCACGATCGACTGGGCGCGAAGACGTTCCGGCCAAGGGGAGGGGAGGTTCCACTCCTCGTCGCTGGGGAGTGACGATCCAGGGCGCGTCATAATCGTGAACACGCATTCATTGAGCAGGGCAAGTGCATCGTGCCAATGGCAAAGCCCGGCGGCGCAATCCGCTCCGACAATGAAGTAAGGCGTGGCTCCGGGATTCGCCCTCTGAATGTCGCGCACGGTGTCGATCGCGTATGACACGCCGCCACGCGCGATATCCACGTCGCTCACTTCGGCATCCGGGTCATCATCCAGCGCAAGACGCGCCATTTGCAGACGGTCCTCGGCCGAGGCGCAATCCGCGCCGACCTTGAATGGCGACATTGCGGCGGGAACGAACAAAATGCGATCGAGACCGCATGCTTCGCGGACAGACTGCGCCGCGAGGATGTGGCCAAGATGCACGGGATTGAACGTGCCGCCAAAAATGCCGATTTTCATGACAAGTCACAACTGGCGACACCATGTTTCCATGGCATCGCCCACCCCAGACAA
>JAZQOE010000117.1:0-52459 GCA_045627705.1 Kiritimatiellia bacterium
AGCTATGGCGCGGCTGTCGCTGGCGACAGGTACGCGCGATTGTGCATTACAAGGATTTACAGGCCAGAAGCGAACAAGCCGGACTTCGGGGCGGTCGCGCCGCAATACCGCGCGCTGCTGTATGTGAAGGGCCTGGACACGCTCGACCATGAGGAAGTGCGGAAGGGACTGGCGGGGCATGGAAAGCTAGAGCTGCCGGTGATGCTGCGGTGCAAGGTGAGACATTTCACGAAGGGCTTCGCGGTTGGGACGAAGGGTTTCGTGGATGGAGTGGTCGAAAAGTTCGCGGTGCACTTCAGCGAGGGCAGGAAGACGGGTGGCTACGGCATCGGGATGTGCAGGGAGTGGAACGGGATACGGATCTGCTCGGCAAGGCGGCTACAGAAGAATCCTGTGACGATGGCGTAACAACCTACGAATCAACGCGATGGCGAATGATGCTTGAAAGTTGGAAATGCTTAAAGGGACAGACTATTTAAGATGAAAGAAATTAGCGAGCGAATTGGAAAGAGCCTTTTCGAAAAGAGACGGGCGATTGAAATCGAGAGGGAAGAGGAGTACCACAACCCGTTTGGAGTGCATTTTACATACATCAAGCAGCATGTTATTAAGCCGATAGTACGAACGGTATTCAAGATGCTTGGGTTGTATGAGCGTGGGCTGCGGAATTTTCTTGATTTCCGTCTTGAGCGCTTTGAAGTGCCGATATCTGGACTTCCAATGCAGTTCGATGGCTTTCGGCTGTTGCATGTGAGCGATTTGCATGTTGACCTAGAGCCGCCGTTTGCGCCAGCCGCGGCAAAATTCCTTTCTAAAATTGAATGTGACGCATGTGCGATTACTGGCGACTTCCGCAATCTTACTGTGGGACCATGGGAGGCAGCGGTGGATGGCTCTGTTGAGATTGTGAAGGCAATCCGTGCGCCAGTTTATGCCGTGCTCGGGAATCATGACACGTTGGATATGGTCGAGCCAATCGAGTCGGCCGGTGCGCATTTCCTGCTCAATGAATCTGTCACGATTGAGCGTAATGGCGCGACACTGGCAATTTGCGGAATCGACGATCCGAACATCTACGAAACCGATGATCTTGATCGCGCAAAAAACGGCGCGCCGCAAAATTCATTCCGTGTTCTTCTATCGCATTCTCCATGCATCTTTAAACGCGCAGAAAAGGCTGGATTCAAACTGTTGCTTGCGGGGCATACGCATGGTGGACAGGTTTGCTTGCCAGGTGGTCGTCCCATCAAGAACAATGATCCTACCCCACGCCGTTTCCAACATGGCTTGTGGCGCTTTGGGGAACTTGTAGGCCATACTTCTGCAGGTCTTGGCTCGTGTGGGATACCTGTGCGGATAAATTGTCCGCCAACAGCGACGCTTCTTGTCCTAAAAAGCAAATAAAAATCTTGGCGAGTGCCGGTTGCAGACTGGGCGTTCGACGTATTGGCAGTCAAAGCGATTAGATGTGCGGCATTGCGCGGCGGTGCGTGAGGTAGTCGGCGAGGGCGAGGTCGTATGAGGTGCGCGTGTTTAACGGCACATAATCGACCTTCATTTGTCCACAGCCCGCCTTGAGCTTGCGGAGGAATCCGTTGACGGTGTCGAGATATCCTGCACGGATTGCGCGTGGGTCGGTGCGGAGTGGTTCGCCAGGCTTTTCGAGATCTTCGAAGCCGGTAAAATCCTCGAATGGGAAGTTGAGCTCCTCATCGGCCATCACATGGAAAAGAATCACCTCATGCCGGCGGTGACGGAAGTGGTGGAGGGCGTTGAGGATTGCATCGGCATCATCGAAAAGATCGCTTAGGATGACAACCAGTCCGCGGCGCGGTATGCGCTCGGCGATGTCATGGAAGATTGGCGCGATCGATGTTTCGCCGCCCGGTTCGGTCTTGTCGAGTTCTTCGAGGAGGAGACGTACCTGGCTGGCACGGCAGCGGGCTGGGTAACGCGAGCGCAGCTTGTCATCGAAGACCGCCATGCCGACTGCGTCCTGCTGGTTGACGAGCAGGTACGCGAGGGCCGCGGCGACATGGCGCGCGTAGTCGAACTTGCTGAGCGGGCCACCAATGCCGGTGGGCGAAGGGGCCGCAGCATCGCCAGCGTATGCCATTGAACCTGACGCGTCGAGAAGGATGGTGACGCGCATGTTTGTTTCTTCGACGTACTGCCGAATGTAGCGGCGGTCGGTGCGTGCCAGGACGCGCCAGTCGAAGTTGCGTAGGTCGTCGCCAGGCGTATATGCGCGATGTTCCGCGAACTCAACGGAAAATCCCTTGTGCGGACTTCGATGGCGCCCAGCGACAAATCCCTCCACCATGCCGCGCGCGAGGAGCTCAAGACCTCCGATCTTCGAGAGCGTTTCGCGGGGAAGAAGTCGCATGTAGGAAGGTTCTGGCATGGGAGAGGCAATGGGGGTAAGAGGTAAAAGGTAAGAGGTATGAGGTAAAAGTTTTGCCTTACACGTGGATGTCTTCGGAGGGGCGGAGTTTTTCGACGAGTTGACGGATCACATCGTCGCTCTTTACGCCGGAAGCCTCGGCGTTGAAGGTCGTGATCACGCGGTGGCGAAGGACGGGGAGGGCGACTGCGGCGACATCCGCCGTGGTCGCGTGGTAGCGTCCATCGAGAACGGCGCGAGCCTTTGCGGCCGTGACGAGATAGATGCCGGCGCGTGGACCAGCGCCCCAGGACACCATTTCCTTTACAAAGTCAGGGGCGTCTGGTGAAGCGGGACGTGTGGATCGCGCGAGGTCGCGTGCGAAGTCGATCACGTGGTCGGCCACGGGCACGCGGCGCAGGGCATCCTGAAGTGCGAGGATGCAATCGGCATCGAGAACAGGTTCGACCTTTGCTTCGGCGCCGCTGGTGACCTGGCGGATGATGCGGCTTTCCTCATCGGCGGTCGGATAGTCAACGACGATGTTGAACATGAAGCGGTCGAACTGGGCTTCGGGAAGCGGATAGGTGCCTTCCTGTTCGATCGGGTTCTGCGTCGCGAGCACGAAGAATGGCTCGGGGAGCTTGTAGGTTTTGCCTGCGACTGTCACGCGGTGTTCCTGCATCGCCTCGAGAAGCGCCGCCTGTGTCTTCGGAGGCGTGCGGTTGATTTCGTCAGCGAGCACAAGATTCGCGAAGACAGGTCCGGGAACGAATCGGAAGGCGCGTGTGCCGGTCGAGCGGTCCTCTTCCATCACATCCGATCCAGTGATGTCGCTAGGCATCAGGTCGGGGGTGAACTGGATTCGCTTGAAAGAGAGGGCGAGTACTCGCGACAGCGTGCTTACGAGAAGCGTCTTGGCGAGGCCTGGAACACCGACGAGCAACGCATGGCCGCGGCTGAAGATCGCCATCAGCACTTCATCGACCACCTTGTCTTGTCCTACGATCGCCTGGGCAAGCTGTTCCTTCATCTTCAGGTACGCCGAGTGCGCGGACTGGATGAGTTCCATGTCGCTTTGCTGGACTGTCTCTGTCTGTTGCATGCCGTTGTTCTCCGCTTTGAATTAAGTAGTTCGCCAATTACCTGAAGGCCGGCGGTTGGAAGGGGTTCTTCTTCGGTGTGAAAGGATTGTTGCGCTCGTCGAACTGAACGATCTTCGGCTGTAGTTTCGCGGCTTCGCGCTGGGTGAAGTGCGCCCAGGCCATGACGATCAGACGGTCGCCGATCGAGCCTTTGAAGGCGGCGGCGCCGTTGAGGCATGCGACCTTGCTGCCGCGTTCGCCGGCCATGGCATAGGTCTCGAAGCGCTCTCCGTTGGCGAGGTTAGCGACGAGGATTTTCTCAAATGGCAGGATGCCGACTAGATCCATGAGATCCTGGTCGATGGTCAGGCTGCCCTGGTATTCGGGCTCGCACGCTGTAACGCGCAGGTGATGGAGCTTTGCGTGAAGAAGGGTGAGTTGCATTGGTGTCTTGTGAAAAAAAAACGGCGCGCCGCTATTGGCTACCTCTGGTGTTTCGTACGGGCGATAATATGGTCTTGAAGGTCTCTTGGCACAAGCCTGAATTTTTGCGAGTACCCTGCGACGCGCACTGGGATGTCGCCAAAGTGTTCGGGATCGGCTTGCGCTTTGAGCAGGCGTTCGGCGGTTACGACGTTGAACTGGAGTTGCCCAACGCCCATTTCGAAGGCACTCTTCACGAGCGCGAGCAAACGGTCTGGACCATTCGGCCCGCTTACCACTGCGGGGTCGAGTTCGACAATCGCCGCGGAACCACCGGCCGCGCGAGTGTGGGGCATCTTCGCGATCGAACGCATGAGGGCTGTCGCGCCCTCGATGTCGCGCCCCTGTTGGGCGGAGAGCGAATACGCGAGAGGTTCACCCGCCTTGCGTCCGTCGGGTGTCGCGCCGAGCGAACGACCGAAGTTCAGGTTGCAGTAGAATGAGAAGAGGTGGACGAAGTAACGCCCGCCCTGCGGACTGCGGAGGGCGTCCATCAAGTCGATGAAGTGGTCATCGACGCGTTTCGCCAGCAGATCAACCTCGTCGATTCCGTTGCCGTACTTTGGCGCATCGTGGAGAAGACGCTGGCGCAAATCCTCATGACCGGCGAAATCGGCGCGCAGCGCGTCGAGCAGCTCGTCGGGATCAATCGACTTCTCGTCGAAGACGAACTTCTTCAGGGCTATCAGCGAGTCTGCGGCATTCGCGGTGCCGAGCAGGCAGACCGAGTGGTAGAAGTAACGCGCGCCGCCATTTGTGAGATCGCGTCCGCGCGGTATGCAATCGTCGGTCAACGTTGACCAGCATGGTTGTGGGCCGAAAGAACGCTGTTGCAGTTCGCCGCGGTTGCAGTTGTATGCCATGCGTTCGGCGAAGAAGCGGACTTGGCTGTCGTAGGCCCGCCAGAACGATTCGAAGTCGTGGTGGTCGCGCAGCATGCCAGTCGCGGGGCCGAGGCGTTCGCCGAGACGCGGATCGACGCCATCATTCATCGCGAGTTCGACGCACTTTGCGATATTGAACCACCCCGAAACGGCATGAGGGTCTGTCTTGCCTGGAATCGTGAGTTCAACGCAGCCGAGCGGCGCATAGTCCCACACGTCCTTCTCGCTTATGCCATGGGAAACAAGCGCGGGGATGAAGGCGTCGTCATTGAAGAGGAATGGCACTCCGCCGCCATCGCAAATCATTTCCGCGGTGGTGCGCATCAATTCGGGCGGAGTGTCGGCGCGGACGCGAATGGAGATGTCTCGGATTTGTCCGAGGGCGCGCGTTGTCTCTAGAATCTTCTGGCTGATTGCATTCGCTGCGCTCTTGCCTTGCGCATCGCATCCGCCAAGCGAAATCGCCTGCACGTCATAGTCGAGGTACATGAGGCACGAAAGTTCGGCGAGCAGTTCGTCGGCTTCTGCGGAAACGGCTTCTTGCGAACGTCCCGCGGTCTTCGCTGCGGCGATGTTGGCCTCGTACGCTGGATTGAGAAATTGGTCCATGTGGCCGATGGAATTCGCATTGATGCCATCCTCGCCGCAAGTGAGGACGTGCGCGAACCAGAACGCCTGAACCGCTTCCGCGAGTGTTCTCGCGCCATGTTCGGGAACCCATTCGCAGCGCGCCGCGATGCCTTCGAAACGCGCGCGTTCGACAGGATCTGTCGCAGATGCCGCAAGGGCGCGCGCCGCCTCGGCATGACGCTTTCCAATCAGGATTCCTGCATCGCACACCGCGAGCGCGGCATTCCAGAAGCATTCGCGGCGCGGCAGGTCGGGATCGTCCAGGCGGCAGGCGGCGCGTGCGGATTCGATTTCGGCGCGGATACCACCAAACCCGAGACGGACTACCTTGCCATAGTCGCGGATGCTGTGGTTTTCCTGCCAGCCGAATGCCCAGAACACGTCGCGTCCGTTGCCGTTCCAATCGCCCTTGCCGACATCAGAACCTGGAGTGGGGAGCGTCACCTCCGTGGGCCAATCTCCTCGTGACAGCCAATGGTTGGCGACATTGCGCACCGCTGCGAAATCGCTTTCGGCGACGCCAAGTTTTGCAAACCACTTCTCGGCATTGTCGCGTTCGCCTGTCCAAAAGCCGGTGTACGGTGCATTGAGACCGAGGATATGCGCGCCGACAATCTGTTCGTCCGGACGGATTTCAATCGGCATCATGCGCACGGCTTCGAGAAGCATCGTGGCACGAGTCTGGACAATCGACATCCCAGGGTGCCATGCGCGCCACAGCGCGACATCGAGAATGAAAGGATTCGGCTCGACGGGAAATGCGCCGCCGCGCTTTACTGCTGCCTTGTACAGCCTCGAGATTCGATCTGAAAGTTTAAAAATAGGCATGGAGAAATGTTATCCCAAGAACCCTCGCGGGGTCAATCGCCGCCATTACAGTAAGGTTTGGACGGACATGTGAACATATCCAAATCCAGTGGTTTCATGGCGGCGAGTTGTCATCTCAACGCACTTTTGAAGATGACGGGGAACTGATGTTACACTGCCGCGCGCATTTCGGCGGCGACGGCCTCGGCGGCGGCGCATGGGTCGGGAGCCTCGACGATCGGACGCCCGACAACGAGATGTGTCGCGCCGGCAAGGACTGCATCGCGCGGAGTGGCGACGCGCTTCTGGTCGCCGAGCGCTCCACCGGCCGGACGGATGCCAGGGGTAACGAGCAATGCCTTCGATCCAAGCGCGGCACGGAGCGATGCGGCTTCGCGCGGGGAGCAGACAAGGCCATCTGCGCCGGAACCGTACGCAAGGCGTCCAAGCGCTTCAACCTGTTCGGCTGGCGTGCGCGAAATTCCAAGCGATTCAAGATCGGTGCCGTCAAGGCTGGTGAGGACTGTCACCGCCAGAAGCCGTGGCGCGGATGGCCCCGCGGCATCGGCCGCTTCGCGAGCGGCTTCGACCATCGCCTTCGCTCCTGACGAATGGAGTGTTAGCAGGTCAACTCCCATGCGCGCGCACGACGAAACTGCGCGGGCGACGGTGCGAGGAATATCGTGGAGCTTGAGATCCAGGAATACTCGCTTGCCGAGGTTCTTTACTTCTTCGACAACGGAGGGGCCTTCCGCGCAAAAGAGTTCTAGTCCAATCTTGTAGAAATCCGCTGCGGGTCCAATCGCGCGAATCACGCGCGCGGCTTCGGCCTTGTTCGGGACATCGAGAGCGACAATCAAATCAGCCATGGGAAACCTTGGGTGGGGGGGTAATAGGTAAGAGGTTTGTCGGCTTTGTCTAGGAGGGCTAGCATTTCTAGATGTTCTAGCATTTCTAGCATTGCTAGAGATTCTAGGCTATTTTCTAGAGATGGCCTTGCGCACGATTTGGTCGGTGCTGTTGGGGTCGGCGCCATTGTCGATTGCGGCCTGGACCATCTTGCGGGCGACATCTGGCTGGAAACCGAGGGCGCCGAGGGCGAGAAGCGCGTCGTTTGCCGCGGAGCCAGGAGCGGCGGAGATACCGCCAGAGGTGGCCCCGGCAAGTGCGTCGGCGGGCGAAATCTTGTCGTGGAGTTCGACGACGATTCGCTCTGCGATCTTCTTGCCGATGCCCTTCACGGCGCAGATGCGCTTGATGTCCTTGTCGGCAATCGCGGCGCAAAGCTCTGTCGCGGCGATGCCGCCGAGAACCGCGATGGCGACTTTGGGGCCGACACCGCTGACGGTGAGGAGCTGGAGGAAGACGCGCTTTTCGTCCGCGGTCGCGAAACCGAAGAGTTGTTCGTCGTCTTCCTTCACCATGTGATGGACATAGAGGCGGCACTCTTCGCCGGTTGGCGGGAGACGCTCGAAGGTCGCCAGCGTAATCGAGAGCTCGTAGCCGATACCGGCGATTTCGAGAAGGATTGTTGAGGGCGATTTCTCGGCGAGTATGCCGCGCATCGAGGCGATCATGGCGTTTGCTCCGTCGTTATGCCGCTAGCGTTCGGGAATGATGGCGACCTTGCGTGTCGTTTCGCGGTCGGTGCGGAGGAGGAGCATGGCGTCGGCGAGTTTCGAGAGTGGGAAGCGGTGCGAGACGATCGATGCGGGAACGACGCCCTTGCGGAGGAGGTCCACGGCGATTGGGAGCCAGCAGGCGGGTGAGGCGAACGAGGCGCGGAGCTGCTGTTTGCCGAGGTGCATGGCGGTCGTGTTGAGAGTGATGTCGCCATTGCCCCAGTTGAAGCCGATGTACGAGCAGATGCCTTCGTACGCGAGGGTGGACATCGCGCCGGGGATCGCTGCGGGCGGCGCTGTAACGAGCGCCTTGTTGAACTTGCCGTGCTTGGCGACGATTTCGTCGAGCGATGTCTCCTTCGTGGAGTACGCGGCGTCGGCGCCGAGTTCGAGCGCGGCGGCGAGCTTGCCCTTCGATGGGTTCACGGCGACGATCGTGCCGACAGTGCGCTTGCGCGCGATGGCGAGCGCCATGAGGCCGATAGCGCCGCAGCCGACGATCAGGACATTGTCATCGAGTCCGAGTTCGGCGATGCGGATCATGTCGTATGCGACGCCCACGGGCTCGGCCATGGCGGCGATGGCGGGATCGATGCCTTCGGCGGAGACGGCGGCGCGCGCGTTGATTAGCATTGACTGCGCGAACCCGGCGGCGGGGCCTGCGACGGGGCCAAAGAGCTTGCGGCAGAGGTCTGGGCGGCCGTTGCGGCAATCGTCGCAGACACCGCAGAAGGTCGAGGATTCGAGGACTACCTGGTCGCCGGGTTTAATGTTTGTTACGCCAGGGCCGACTTCGCGGACCTTGGCGCAGATTTCGTGACCGAAAGGCTGAAAGTCGCCAGCGAGCTCGCGGGCGATCTCCATGTCGTGTCCGCAGATGCCTGTCGCGAGGACATCCACGATTGCCTGTCCTGCCGCAGGGGAGGGGAGCTCGACCTCGCGGAATTCGATGTTGAACGGTGCCTTGACGTATGCTGCCGAAACTTTCATTGGAGTATCCTTTCGGGGGAGTGGGGGTGGAGGGATAGGTAAGAGGTAAAAGGTGATAGGTAAAAGGTGGTAGGTGGTGGTTACTTCGAGAGGAGTTTCTCGATTCCGGCGATTGTCGGTTCGGCGAGGAGTTTCGCCGCGTATTCCGCCGTTTCCATGGTGTCGAGATCCGCGACTTGCCCGTGAATCGCGGGGAGATAGGAAGGATCGACGCTCAGGATGCGGACGCCGATACCGAGGAAGAAGGGAATGTAGCGTGGATCGTGCGCCATTTCGCCGCAGACTGAGACGGGCACATCGGCGGCATTCGCGGCATCGACGATTCGCTTCAGTCCGCGCAAGACCGACGGGTGGTGCGGACAGTAGTAATCGGCGACGCTTTCGTTTGTCCTGTCGGCGCCTAGCGTGTACTGGATGAAATCGTTTGTGCCGATCGAGAAGAAAGAGACTTCTTTCGCGAAGTCGGCCGCGATGTCGGCCACGGCTGGAAGCTCGACCATCATGCCGAGTCGGATATGGTTCTTTACGCCGGTCTCGTGTTCAATCTGTTTGGCGCAGGCGTCGAAACGCGCGCGCGCCAGGCGCCACTCGTCGATCGATCCGATCATCGGGAACATGAGGCCCACGGTCTCGCGGTCGCCGGCGGCGCGGAGAATGGCGCGGATCTGGGAGTCGAAGACTTCGGGATGCTTCAGGGTAAAGCGTGTCGAGCGCAGGCCGAGAGCGGGGTTGGCTTCGGACGGGTCGTCGAAGTAGGATAGGACCTTGTCGCCGCCGGCATCGAGGGTGCGGAAGATCACGGGACGGTCTGTGCCCATGCGTTCGAGGATTCCCTGGTAGATTGCGCATTGCTCGTCTTCCGTCGGTAGTTCCTTGCGCATCAGGTAGAGGATTTCCGTGCGGTACAGGCCGACGCCTTCGGCCTGCGCGGAAAGGGCGTCGCCGACTTCGTTCAGGAGGTTGATGTTCGCCATCAGCCGGACGATCTCGCCATTGCGCGTCTTGGTACAATGGATTATCTTCGGCAATTTGAAGCAAGTCCTGGTCGCGGCGGAGTTTCGTTCGACTTCGCGGATCGTGGTTTCGGACGGGTTGACGATTACGGTGCCGTCCGAGCCATCGACGATGAGTGGCGTGCCGTCCTTCAGGCGCAGGAACTCCGCTGCGTTCACGATCACGAGCGGGATGCCGAGCGATCTTACGAGCAGCGAGACATGTCCGGTGAGACCACCGGAAGTCAGAATGATTGCGCGGGCGCGTGTTTGCGCGATGCGGACGATGTCGGATGGCAGCAATTCCTGCGCGATTATGATTGCGGAACCGTTTTCCGCAGGGGTGGCGCCTTGCTTCACGGGCGAAAGGTTTTCGATGAGGCGGATGGAGATATCTTCGATATCCTGAGCCTTCTCGCGGAGGAAGTCGTGCGGGCTGCTTTCGAAAAAGCGGATGAATGCGACGGCTGTTTCGGCGATTGCCTTGTCGAGGCGGCTTCCGGCGCGCAGTTCATCGCGGACGCGGTCGTGGAACATCGGGTCGTTCAGCATCGTGAGATGTGAATCGAAGAGGAGCGTAGCGGCTTCGGGAAGGCGTTCGCCGAGTTTTGCGCGGCTTGACTCAAGTTGCTTGACCGTCTTGGCCACGAGCGATTCAAAGGTTACAGACGCAGGGATGTCGCCAGTGCCGATGCGGCAGTTTTCGAGGATGTCCAACGCCAACTCGCGGTGGAGCAGGCGCGATACGCCCGCAACCCTGCCGCGGCCCACGCCGCGACCGCGGTATAGGCCGTTCGATGGCACATCCTTCGGTTGCGTTTTCATACGGTGATTATAACACAGACTGTTTGCGCGATACTAGGGGCTATCGAGTACAGGTAAGAGGTAAAAGGTTTACCATCATGCCTTCGTGCGGATGTCCGGGGCGGGTTCCTGGTTGTAAACCTTGGAGAAGGGTGGGACGGAGTGGACCAGCCAGACATTTGCGCCAACGACCGAATCGTGTCCGATGCGTGTTGCGCCGCCGAGGATGGTCGCGCCGGCGTAGATGATAACGTTGTCTTCGACATCGGGATGGCGCTTGACGCCCTTCACTAGGTTGCCGTCGGAGTCCTTTGCGAAGCTGAGTGCGCCGAGAGTCACGCCTTGATAGAGCTTGACCCTGCGGCCGATAACGCAGGTTTCGCCAATCACGACGCCGGTACCGTGGTCGATGAAAAAGCCGGGGCCGATTGTCGCGCCGGGGTGGATGTCTATGCCGGTGCGGGAGTGCGCGTGTTCGCTCATTACGCGCGGGATGAGCGGAATGCCGGCGGCGTAAAGCGCGTGGGCGATGCGATGCACGGTAACCGCGTAAAGGCCTGGATAGCTCAGCACGACTTCCATCGTGGAGCGCGCGGCGGGGTCTCCCTCGTAGGCCGCGGTGATATCCTCCTTCAGCATGTCGCGGATGCAGGGCAGGGAGTCGAGGAGCGCGGAGACGGCGTCGTTCGCCTTTTCGCGGCAGGCGCCGCAATCGTGGCATGCGGGACAGGGTTGATGGTACGCGAGTGTTTGGAAGGTTTGGTCGCGGAGGCGGAGAGCGACTTCGGTGAGGGTGCGATGGAGGTGGACGGGGTCGCCCTCGCCGCCGTCCGGGCCATGGCCGTGGCAGCCGGGGAAGAGGATCCCGATAAGTTTTTCGAGCGTTACGACTATCGACTGCTGGCTGGGGAGGCTGTGGCCGTGGAGCGCATTGCGTCCGGAACAGTTCGCGCAGGGCGAAAGTTCGATGGAAAGGCGGCGCAGGCGCGGGCCGAGCCATGCGGCATCTGGTCCGAGCTCTTCTGGAGTGACAGGCGTGTTGTCATTCGTGGAATCATTCATGTCGGCATTGTATCACAGTGGAACCGAGGGGTGCTAGGGAATGAACAAGTTTCTCATACTTATTTGCCTAGTTGCCTGTGTCGGGGATTTGTGACACAACGCAACGCAATTATCTCCTTGCAAATGATACGGTAATTCCCTAGAATTACTTGCGCTGTAGGTAGATGCGTCTTCATGCGGCAGTTGTTTCCCAATCATTCAACCCGATCAAAGGAGTACAGAGATGGGCAAGTTCCAAGTCAGGAAGGCCGGCAAGGGCAAGGGCCTTGTGTTCAACCTGCTTGCCACAAATGGACAGGTAGTCGCGTCATCGCAGGTCTATGCCTCGCCGAAGTCTCTCAAGGGCGGTATCGCCAGTGTCCAGGCAAATGCGCCCATTGCCGAAATCGAGGACCAGACCGTTGCTGGTTTCGCGAAGATTACCAATCCTAAATTCGAAGTTTATTCCGACAAGGCTGGCAAGACCCGCTTCCGCCTCAAGGCGAAGAATGGCCAGACTATCGCCGTCGGCGAGGCATACGAGACGAAGAAGGCCGCCCTCGCAGGCGTGGCATCCGTCAAGAAGAATGCCCCTGGCGCCAAGATTGTCGCCGAATAGTTCATGGTGATTGTCCCCCGCGAAAACAAGAAACCCGCGAGACCTTTCGGTTTCGCGGGTTTCCCTTTCAAAGGATTGGCGGAGAGGGGGGGATTCGAACCCCCGGTACCCTTTAGGAGTACACAGCATTTCCAGTGCTGCGTCTTAAACCAGGCTCGGCCACCTCTCCGCATGAACCACTTTCACGCGGTTGAAGAAAGCACAATATACCATCGACGCTGTCTGCTTGCAAGCGGCTTTTTCCGCTTTCTGCGTGAAAAGGGGTCTCGCATGGTGGGCAAGACATACGGGACAAAACACTGCAATATCTGGTATGATTCCAAAACAACTTGCGATGAGTTTCATTTCAAAATCAATTGCGATTGCGTTATCGATTGTCGCCATGCGATCGGCGCTTGCCGGGGATATGCCGGCGTTGCCCTTGAAAAGCGCCGACGGTTGCTTTGTCGCCACTGCATCCGAAGGCAATCTCGCCGCACGCGCCACGGTGTTGGATTTCGCCGGCGATATCCGCACTGGCCTGCGCAAGATAACTGGATGGGAAATGAAGCCATGCTTCAAGCCCATTCTCATCGCTCTTGATTGCGGGGACGTGAAGGGGATCCGCCATCGCGTTTTCCTTTCAAGGGATGGAGGAATCCGTGCGCAGATTGAAATCGCTCCGATGGCGGACATCGATGCGGCCTTGCTGGCGCGCGAGGTCGTGTCGGTCCTTGCGAGAATCGAGCTGGCGCGGAATACCGAACCTGGACACACCCCGACAGACTTCCCCGATTGGTTCCTTGCTGGTCTCGCGCGCCAGTTGGATATGTCGGCCCGACAGCCGGATTTCGAGTTCACTTGGTCCCGCTGGTCTCACGGGCGCCTTGAATCGGCACTGTCGCTTTGCGAGCGCGACTCCATTTCCCCATCCGAAGAAGCGTTGTCTTCGCAGTTCGTCGCATGGCTGCTCGACCGGCCGAGGTCGAAAGACGCATGCGCCGAGTTGTTGCGTCGCATGGGCGACGGCGAAGAATGGCGACCAGAGTTGATCGCATCATGCTTCGCGCAGGATCGCGATTTGGCGAACTTCGACGAGTCCTGGGACGCATGGATGCTCGACCGTGGGCACGTAGTCCTGGAGCCAGGCATGACGACTCCGGGTTCAGTGCGCCGCTTCCGCTCGCAGTTGTTGATAAATCCCCGTGATTTTGGTATTCCTTATTGCGACTTTGAAAATGGTTCAATCACGCTTGAACAGCTTGTCGCGCTTGGGGATTCGCCGCGTGTGAGAGGCATGGCGGCCCGCCGCGCGAGGGCGATTCTTGCTTCTGTCGTCGGGCGCGACCAGGCATTGCGCGAGACGGCTACGCTTTTCGCCGGCGCACTTGACGCTGTCGCAAGAGGCGATGCCGCTGCGGCGGACACCGCGCTTCTGGCGGCGCGCCGCAGACAGCGCATGATCGAGGCCGCTGCGGCGGCTGGCAAGACTCTCGGCGCGAGGAGCCGCGCGGATTCCGAAACAACTGGGGAATGAAATTGCAGACAACACCTAAGAAGGCCGGCGATACGGTTGTCGGTCGCATCGACGCCGATGTACTCGCGTTCACCGTTGGCGATGACCCTGTTCTCGACCTGCGTCTCGCCGAGTGGGATTGCTACGGTACCGCGGCGCATGTCACCATGCTCACGTCAATGGACTACGAGCCGCGCCTCTTCTCGAAGAAGGAGTGCGCCGATGTCCTTCGCGAACTTGCGGCCCTGCGCGACAAGGCCCGCGCCGGCGAATTCGAGATCACGGAAGAGGACCAGGACTGCCATCTTGCGATCGAGCGCAACCTCACCGAAAAACTCGGCGACCTCGGCAAGCGCGTCCACACCGGCCGCAGCCGCAATGACCAGTCCGCCACTGCGATCCGCCTCTTCGCGCGCGATGCCATGCTCGGCACGATGGACGAAACCGTCGAGCTGGTCGCGGCGCTTGTCGCCTTCGGCAAGAAGAACCGCAAGATCCCGATGGTCGGCCGTACGCACCTGCAGCCAGCGATGCCCAGTTCCGTGGGCGTCTGGGCGACTTCCTTCGCAGAGGAATTGCTCGACACTCTATTCAATGTCGCATGGGGCGCCTTCGACTATGTTGACCGTTGCCCGCTTGGATCCGCCGCGAGTTACGGTGTGCCGCTGCCAATCGACCGCCAGCTCACATCGGACCTTCTCGGCTTCGCGGGGCCCATCCGCAATGTCCTCGCCGCCGGCAATTCGCGTGGCAAGACCGAAAGCGTGATCATCTCGGCGCTCGCGCAGGTCATGGTCACTGTCTCGCGTCTCGCCCAGGACCTGATCCTCTTTTCGATGCCTGAGTTCGGCTACTTCTCGATCCCGCGCGAATTCTGCACTGGATCGTCTATCATGCCGCAGAAGTACAACCCCGACGTCTGCGAACTGATCCGCTCCAAGGCCGCGCAGGTCGTCGCGCTTTCGACCGCAGCAAACGGCATTCTCGTCGGCATGCCCGGCGGATACAACCGCGACCTGCAGGACACCAAGAAGCTTCTCATGGAGGCTTTCGATACGACCCGTTCCACGCTTCGCATCATGACGCGCCTCGCAGGCGGGCTTGTCGCCCATCCCGATAAACTGCGCGCCGCTTTCGACGAGCCGGGCGTTTTCGCGACAGACCGCGCGCTGGAACTCGTTGCCGGAGGCATGCCTTTCCGCGATGCCTACCACCAGGTGCGCGACCACCTCGATGATCTCCGCGGCATGGATCCCGACGCCACGATCGCGAAGAAGACGCATCTCGGCGCTCCATTCGGCCTCGACTTCGACATCTACGCCGAAACGATCAAGGAGGCGCGCGCATGCCTCCGCAAGAACCGCCGCGTGATTGAATCGACTCTCGCGCGCCTTCTGCCCTGAACCAGTCCGACCACTACTTTCTGTAACGAGGAATAACGATGAAGACATCCACTACGCTCGCGGCAATCTGCGCCGCCATGGCGCTCGCCGCGCCCGCATTCGCACAGACCGCAGTGCCCGCTCCCATCGCGGCTCCGGCCGGCGCCGCGTCAGTCGCGCCCGCGGCGCCCGCCGCAGTCGCCGATACACCCGAAGCAGCCGAATACGGCATGTCGCTTAGCGAGGCGTGGAAATACGGCGGCGGAATCATGTACCTGCTCTCGCTCCTTTCCGTGCTGGGCCTTGCGGCGGTTGTTTACCTGCTGATCGTGCTTCGCCCTTCCGCTGTCGCGCCACGCGCTCTCCGTCTCGAACTGGCCGACAAACTCCGCATCGGCGACACCCAGGGTGCGCGCACCGCGTGCGAGGGGCGTCCTTCGCCGCTTGCGTCCGTTGTCCTCGCGGGCCTGGACTTCCTCCGCAACACGCCGCGCGCCGACCGCGACCTCCTGAAGGACGCGATGGAATCCGAGGGCGCGCGCCAGGCGCAGTCGATCGAAGGCAGCACGCAATGGCTCCTCGATATTTCAGTCGTCGCCCCGATGTTCGGCCTCCTCGGCACGGTCATGGGCATGCTCAAGGCCTTTGGTTCGGTCGCGCACGATGTCGCCGCCGCCAAGCCGGTGATCCTTGCGCAAGGTGTCTCGCAGGCGATCGTCACCACCATCTTCGGCCTTGTCGTGGCAATCCCCGCGCTCATCTGCTTCGCATTCCTGCGCCGCCGCGCCACACGCCAGATTTCGTACCTTGAAGCCGCTGTGACGGATGTCATGGCCGACCTCGTTCCCCACGAAGAGCCATGAATTTCCGAAAGCGCACATCCGAACTGCCGCAGTTCCAAACCACGCCGATGCTCGACGTGGTCTTCCTGCTGCTCTGCTTCTTCGTGACATCCTCCGTTTTCTCCCAATGGGAATACGAGGTGGATATCGTCCTTCCTTCCGCGCAGTCCGCGAAGATGCCGGACCGCCTTCCCGGCGAGATCATCATCAATGTCGGACTCGACGGCCGCATCAGCGTGAACCGCCAGGTGCTCACCCGCGACGAGCTTCGCTCCCGCCTCGAACGCCTCGTGCAGAACTTCCCCGGCCAGCCTGTCGTGATCCGCGCCGACAAGGCGACAGCCTACGAGCATGTCATGGCGGTTGTCGATACATGCCGCGTCTCCGACATCTGGAACATCTCCTTCGCCACCGATGGCGGCAACGAACCCGCCAATCCATGAGAAAGAACCGTCAAGTCCTCCTTGCCGCCCTGGCCGCTTCGCTCGCCGTCTCCGCGTTCGCGCAGTCCGACGATTCGACCAGCCTTGCGGATGGCCTCTTCAAGCGCAGCCTCTTCGACATGGCGGCGAAGGAATACTCGTCGATTCTCGCGGCCGATCCCGCCCGCGCCGACCGCGATGCGCTTTCGTACCGTCTCGGCGAATGCTATCGCAAGCTGAATCGCCTCGACGAAGCGCTCGCCGCATATCGTGTCGCCGCCGATGCCTCGCCCAAATCGCCGAATGGCCTTCGCGCCCGCCTGCAGATCGGGCTCGCCGAACTCGATTCCGGGAAAGCGGCCGAAGCGGCGCCGCTGCTCCAGTCGCTCGCGGCGGATGCGGCCGAAGACCCGACACTCCGCGCGATCGCGCTCTTCAATGCTGGCGAGGCGTTTTCGATGTCGGGCAACAAGGCCACGGCGGCGACGCTCTATGGCATTGTCCTCGGCGTTACCAAGGACCAGGATCTTGTAGATTCCGCCTCAATCCGCATCGCCGAAATCAAGGCGGCGCAGGGTGACGATGCCGCAGTGGCGGAAGCGCGCGCCCTCTTCCGCTCCGTCGCGGACCGCCCAGCCACGCCAGCGATTGCTTCCGAGGCCATATTCCGCCTGGCCCGCCTGGCCGAGTCCCGCAACGAGACCGACGAAGCCGCCGCGCGCTATCTCGAGCTTATCGAGAAGTATCCCGGCGAGCGCCGCGCAACGGCTTCGCGTCTGAATGCCGCGACAGCCTGCTACGAAGCGGAACGCTTTGTCGAGGCGCGTCGCCTCGCGACCGAAATCATCGCCACGCCTGACCGTGGCGGCGAGTTCGCGCCGAATGTGCTCTGCCTCCGCGCCCGCGCCGAGAACCGCCTGGAAATGCGCGCCGAGGCACTGGCTGACTACGCCACCCTCCTGCAGGATTTCCCAAATTCCGCCCTCGTTCCATTCGCGCGCTATGAACGAATCCAGACGCTCCATCGCGATGGACGCAATGCCGACGCCCTTGCCGAAGGCGACCGCTTCGACAATCCCCCGGCCGATTTGCTCGACGATCTCCTATGGGTCCTGGCGCAGTCCGCCGATGCAATCCCCGATCCGCCAGGCGCCGTCCAGCGATACCGCCAGCTCATCCGCCGCGCACCTGATTCGCCCTTCGCCCCGCACGCCCTGTACCGTCTTGCGAATCTCCTCCAGGAGCAGAAGTCATGGCTCGAGGCATCGGCCTCATACCTTGAGTTCCGCGACAAGTTCCCTGCGCACGAACTGGTTCCCGCCGCGCTTTTCGCATCGGGCTGCTGCCTTTCCATCGCCGATCGAAACGATGAGGCGATCCGCGACTGGCAGGAGCTGATCGCTCGCTTCCCCGACGACGAGCGCGTGCCCGAAGCGCTTTACCAGCGCGCGATGGCGGACATCCGCGCAGGACGCAATGATGCCGCCGCCACCGCGCTCGACGCCTTCATCCAACGCTTCCCGACCCACGCCCGCCGCAACGATGTCGGCTTCTGGCGCGGCATGATCTTCCACGATGCCGGCGATGACGCCGAGGCGCAGCGTCTCCTTCGCGAGGTTCTCGCCTCGCAGCCCTCCCGCGACATCGAACGCGAATCGATGTTCCTGCTTGGGCAGATCGCCCGCTCGCAAGGCCGCACCGATGATGCCGCCGCGCTTCTCCAGCCGCTTCTCGAATCCTCGACCCGCGAAAAGTTCTCCCCCGAAAACCTCGACTGGCTAGCGCAGTTCCAATTCGAACGCGGCGACTTCGCCGCCTCCGAACTCGCCGCGCAAACGCTTCTCGATACAAGCGACGATCCCGTGTGGCAGCAGGCCGGGTTCGTGCTTGTCGCCCGCGCCAAGCGCGCCGCGAATGACGCGCCCGCCGCCATCTCCTCCTATCGCAAGGCTTTTGAGATTGACGTCAACAGCAGATACGCTCCCGAAGCCGCGTTCCGCCTCGGCGAACTGCTGCTCGACGCGAACAAGGTAGATGAAGCCGAAGCGGCGCTCTCCGACGCCGCGCGGCGTGCCGCAGGCCCGGACTTTGTTGGCGTCCGCGCTCGCGCGACCGCTGCGCTCGCCCGCGTGGCGCTTGCGCGTGGCGACAAGGAAGCCGCGCTCCGCTACGACAACGCGGTCTATATCCTCTTCGACGATCCAGAAATAGTCCCCGCCGCAATGGACCATGCCGCTTCCATTCTCGTGGAGCTCAACCGCACTGGCGAAGCAATGACCATCGCCTCCGAACTCGTCGGGCGCTATCCCGATTCCGCGCAGGCGAAGGCATGGAAGGAGCGCATCGCTCCAGATACGCCGGCCCAAGTCGAAAGCGAGGCCCACGCGCCATGAGACCCGCATACGAACTTGAGCGCGAAGAGGGACGCGACGTAAGGCACATTCTCCTGCTTGCCGGAGCCATCGTGCTTTCGCTGATACTGCATGTCGTGTGCATGAACCTTGTCCGCGACTGGCAGCTCAACACCACCCGCGTGCCCAAGACGGACGAAGGCGCAAGCGAGGAACAGCCGCCCCTGCGCGTGACGACACTCGAAAAGGATCCTGTCGATCCGCTCAAGATTTTCGATCGTCCGGCGACGCCCCAGGCCTCTGGCGTCTCAGGTTCGGACGCGCCGGTTTCAATCGGCACGCTTTCGCTTGAAAGCATCGGCGAACTCGTGCGCACCCCGGACCGCGCCCTTACTGCGCCTCCGCCCGCGCCGCGCGCGACGATGCGCTCCGAAAACGCCCGCATTCCCGCGCCGGAACTTCCGCCGACCGACGACAACATCTGGATTCCTCGCCAGCAGATCATGGAGGTAATCGAGTTCCGCGTGCGCGACGAAGTCGCCGAGCTTCCTCGCCGCATGATCCCGCGCATCGAGCGCATCGAGACCGCGCCGGACTATGTGCCTTCCGCCGCAGTGCTGAAGGGCGAAAAGCTTTCGGAGCATTCCCCGGTGGTCACGCCCGCGATGGTTCCCGCTCCGGCTCCGGCCGAGAATGTCGCCCCTCCATCGGCGATTGCTTCAACCGATCTCACGCCGGTCGAGCTTCCGCCATCTGTCAAGCCGGCTGCGATGTCGGAATCGTTTGGGTTGTCGCCAGACGATGTCGGCGACAGCAGACCCCTCGACGACCGTCTCGCTGCCACGCTCGTCACGCGCCGTTATGCGGATGATCCGGACACCGTGTACTTCCGTCTTTCCGTCGATCGCCGCGATGCTGCGGAACTGCCGATTGCGCCGAAGGACATCCTTTTCGCGCAGGATTGCTCCCGAAGCCTGGCGCTGGAGCGACTTGGCTTCTGTCGCAAGGCGATGGTCGAAGCGCTTTCGATCGTTGGGCCGAACGACCGGTTCAACGTGGCGGGATTCAACGATTCCGTCACCATGCTCTTCCCGGATTGGACCGCGCCTTCGCGGGATGCCTTCGCACGGGCGGAGGAGTTTATCGGCGCGATGAAGTCCGAAGGCGAAACCGATGTCTATGCGTCGATAGATGCATTGCTGAAACTCCCGCGCGATCCGCGCCGTCCGATGATCATCCTGCTTGTTTCCGACGGACGCGCCACAGTCGGCCCCACGCAAAGCACCGCGCTCATCGGCGAACTCTCGAAGTCCAACGACGGAGCCGTTTCAATCTTCACTCTCGGCACGCATGCCAACGCGAACTCGTATCTGCTCGACATGCTTGCGTATTGCAACCGAGGGGAGTCGAAGGTCGTGGCTACTCGCCGCTGGGACATTCCTGACGCAATCGAATCGCTTGCCGAAAGCCTGGGGCGGCCCGTTCTCTCTGGCGTTCGCTATGTCGTGCCGGCCGCATCGCAGGCGCAGATTTTCCCGCGCCAGGCGTCGAACCTTTATGCGGACCGTCCTCTCCAGTTCTACGGCGCGATCCCGGCGAGCGAAAAGGAAGTGCTTGTGCAGGTGCTGGGCACATCGACCGAAAGCGATTGCGACGTGTTGCTCCAGCTGCCGATCGCGGAGTCCATCCCCGCGGATGCGACAGACGACCTTCGCGGTTCATGGGCGCGCCAGCGCATGTATGACCTGATCGGCGCGTATGCCCGCACGAAGGATGCGACCCTCCTCAATGAAATGCGTATGCTTAGCGCACGCCTTCGCATCCCGATCCCATACCAGGATGAACTTTGATTTTGCCAATCACACTCTTGCCCGCCCCAGAAAATGGTGAATCGCATGATTGGAAAGATTAAGAAACGCATTTTTGACGTTATCCAGATAGGGAACAGAAGCGACTTGCCCAGCCGCTTGTTCGATTACTTCATTGTATTTGTGATCGTGCTGAATCTTGCGGTGACGTTTTGCGCGACCTTTGACGAACTTGAAAAGTATTTCAGGTTGTTTGGAATAGTGGAATTCGCGACCATCGTTGTCTTCACGGTCGAGTACATCCTGAGGATTCTCACCGCCGATTTGCTTTATCCCGGGAAGTCTTTCTGGAAAGCGGTTTGTTCGTTTGTCTTTTCCTTTAACGGATTGATAGACCTGCTGGTATTCCTGCCATTCTATCTGCCATTTTTCTTCCCGGTCGGAATCGTGGCGTTCCGCCTGTTCAGGGTGCTCAGGATATTCAGGCTTTTCAAAATCAATGCCCAGTATGACGCCTTCCATGTCATTACCGATGTCCTCAAGGAAAAGAAGTTGCAGATTATTTCATCGTGCTGCATGATTTTCATATTGGTACTTGCGGCATCCATGGCCATGTATAGCGTGGAAAAACAAGCCCAGCCAGAGAACTTCAAAAATGCGTTTTCGGGTATATGGTGGGCGGTATCGACTGTGTTGACAATCGGTTACGGAGATATCTCACCCCAGACGCCGGCGGGATGGATACTTGGCATATTCGTGGCGTTTCTCGGAGTGGGAATGGTCGCGATCCCCACTGGCATCATCAGCGCAGGCTTTGTTGAGGAATATACGAAGATCAAGACATACAAGGGTTCGGAGCATGAACTTCAGTTTGTGGTTTCTGAAGTCATAGAGGGGCATCCATGGGCCAACAAGATGGTCAGGGACATCGTGTTTCCTCCCGAACTGATTCTGGCCATGATCATTCGCAAGGGCGAGTCTTTGATTCCCAAGGGAGACACCTTTTTGTACAAGGACGACAAGCTGGTCATTGGCGCAAAGAACTACCGTGACGACATCGATATCTCGTTGAAGGAAATAAAGGTCGAAGAGGGTAATCCGTGGATTGGAATGAGGGTCAGGGATCTCGAGATTCCAAAGGAAGAACTCCTTTTGATGATCACGAGAAGAAACAAGACCCTCGTTCCCAACGGGAACACCGTTATCAGGCAGGACGACGGAATTGTCATCCTGATCAAGTAGCGGGCTGGAAATGTCCAACCCTACTTGAGCTTGCGCCTGGCCGTCTTGTGCGATCCGAACTTCTTCGGCGAGTCTTTGCGGGCCTTGCGCGTGTCTGTCTTGCGCGTGTCCGCCTTGCGTGGTGTGGGCTTGCGGGATCCGCGGCTCGGTTGCGGCTCGTCCTGCACGATGAAGAAGTCCGCGCGGCGCTGGTTGAAGTCAACGCGCGATACGCAGACCTTCACGATATCGCCGACCTTGAATGTGCGGCGTCCATCGTCAAGCGTTTCAGTCGCGCGGTTGAAGCGCACGAAACGCGAGGAAATCGCATCGATGTGCACTAGGCCCGTCAACTGCAGTTCATGGACATCCACGAAGATTCCGAAGTTTGAAACGCGCGAGATCGCCGCTGTGTATGGCTCGGGCGACTGGTCGTCGATCTGCTGTTGGAGATAGCGGAATTTCTTGATCTCGACGAGCGCGTGCTCTGCATCGTCCGCGCGCTGTTCCCTGTCGGTCGTGAGATCCGCGAGCGAACGGAGTTGCTCGATTGGCATCGTCGCGCCGCGCTTGCCGTCCGTGAGGAAGCCCGCCAGTTGACGGTGCAGCACGAGGTCGGGATAGCGGCGGATCGGCGATGTGAAGTGGGCGTAGCGTGTCTTCGCCAGCCCGAAGTGACCGTAGTCATCCGCGGAATAGACCGCGCGTTTCATGCTGCGCAGGGTAAGCGTGTGGGCGTTGTCCCGCAACGGATGGTTCGCGGTCGAAGCGAGGAAGCGCGAAAGCGCGCGTGGGTCGTCGAGACGGCCGGGATGGAAGCCGAGCGCGAGGAGCGACGAGGAAAGTTCGTCCATCTTTTCCGGGTCCGGCGGTTCGTGCAGACGCGACAGGATGTTGATTCCCTTCGACTGGAGTTCGGTTGCTACCGCCTCGTTCGCGGCTACCATGCACTCCTCGATCAGCTGGTGCGAGATGTCGGATGGATTGATGCGGACGCCCGTCATGCGGCCTTCCGTGTCGAGTACGATCTCGCATTCGGGGACTTCGAGGTCGAGTGCGCCCGAACGCATGCGGTTGTCGCGCAGTTGCTGCGCGAGTTGCGCCGTGGCGCGGATGAGTTCGACCGCTTCCGGTGGAGGGTTCGGCAAATCGTGTGGTTCGCGTTTTTCGATGACCGCCAGCGCTTGCGCGTAGTCGAGGCGGAGGCGCGAGCGGATGATCGTCTTCGCGAAACGGCGCGCCACCATCTTCCCTGAATTGTCGAAGGTCAGGAATGCGGAGAGACAGAGGCGGTCCTCATTGGGACGCAAACTGCAGACGCCGTTGGAGAGTTGCTCGGGAAGCATCGGGATCACGCGATCGACAAGATACACCGATGTCCCGCGCTCGCGTGCCTCGGCGTCGAGTGCGCTGCCCTGGCGGACGAAATGCGAGACATCGGCGATGTGGACTCCGAGAACGCGGCGGCCCTGGTCGTCTTGTGTCATGGAGATTGCGTCGTCGAAGTCGCGCGCTGTCGGCGGGTCGATCGTGAGGATGTAGAGGTCGCGTGCGTCCTCGCGCTTGCCGGGAGTCGCGAGAAGACTGGATACAGTCTCGGCCTCGCGCAGCGTATTGATGGGGAAGTCGCCTGGCAATTCGTACTGGCGGCAGATTGTCTCGGTGTCGAGCGAGGGCTTGTCGGCGGGGCCGATCACATCGACGACTTCCGCTTCCGGTGCGACATGGCGGTTCGTCCATTCGCGGAAGCGTATTACGACACGGTCGCCCTCGTTTGCGCCCTTTGCGTCCGCAACGAGGAAATCCTGCCGGTAAACGGGATCGAGCGGCACGACATAAAGTGCCGAACCGGCCTTGAAGAGCGTGCCGACGATATCGCGGGCGCAGCGTTCGACAACGCGCACGACCTTTGCCGAAAGTGCATGGCCGCGCGCGGCTGCGCCTGAGACCGGACGCACTTCGACGATGTCGCCGTTCAGCGCTGTCGCAAGGTCCTCTGCGGCGATCCAGTATGAACGGCCAGACGGCGCATCGTCGAAATATGCGTTGCCGCTGCGGACGATGCAAATGCGGCCTGTAAGCGATTCACCCGCCTTCGCGAGCATGAAGAAGCCTGGCTTCTTTTCGGTCGCGAAACCTTCCGCCGCGAGTTCCTTCAGCATTTTGACGAGGCGCGAGCGGCGCTTGCCGTTGTAGCCGAGAATCATGCCGAGCTCGTCTGTTGGCCAAAGATGCTCGGGATCGCTTTCGAGCAGATAGCGGAGTTTGGAATCCGCCTTTTCTGTTTCCGTGGCTGCGCGTCTGTTGTGTTTTCGTTGTTCTTTCATGGTCTATCTCCCTCTAACTGGGTTGTTATTTGATATTTTCTTGTTTCGGGATGAAATTTACATTCATGTTTCACCGAATGTCAATCGCGAATATGACGGCTGGTTTCGCCAGTACAATTTTGCGCAACGCGATGGATATAGCGGAATATATTGCCGAAACCCTTTTCGGCAACGCAAATAAACAACGGGGATAGTTCCGTCTTCAGGCGGGGAATATCAGTGGAATTCGCCGGAGGTGAAATCAATCTCCGAAGGATGCGCCATGCGGACGATTCGCCCGTCCTCGATCCAGAGGATGCGGTCGGAGGACTTGAGCATCTTGAGGTCGTGGGTCGCGGATACGATCGTAACGCCGAGCGTGTCGCGCAACTCTGCGAGGAGTTCGATCATCTCTTCGCCTGTGTGCATGTCGAGATTGGCGGTCGGTTCGTCGGCAAGAACAATGTCAGGGCTGTTGGCGAGGGCGCGCGCGATGGCGCAGCGCTGCTGCTGGCCGCCTGAAAGCTCGGCGGGCTTGTGGAGTGGACGGTGCCCGAGACCAACAAGTTTCAGGATCGCCATGGCCTTGTCGCGCGCCTCTTCGGCATCCATGCCCGCGAAGCTCATCGGCAGCATCACATTCTCCAGGCACGTCATCACGCGGATGAGGTTGTACGACTGGAAGATGTAGCCGATCTTGCGGCAGCGGAGCCATGCGAGTTCATCGGCGTCGAGTTGCGCGATATCCACCTGGTCGATATAGACCTTGCCGGAAGAGGGCTTGCCAAGACCGCCGATCATGTTGAAGAGCGTTGACTTGCCCGACCCGGACGGACCCATGATCGAAAGGTATTCGCCGGCGTAGATGTCGAGTGTCGCGCCGCGCAACGCATGCGTTTCGATCGTGCCGGTCTTGTAGATCTTCTTTACGTCCACGGCGCGGATTATGCAGCGCTTGCCCTGGTCTTCGGGCATCGAGAAGAGTTCGTCAAGTTTCTTGGAATCAGTCTCGCTCATTTCGGTGCCTTTGGATTAGATCGTGCTGCGGAGGGCCGTGGCGGGAACCATGCGCGAAGCAAAGCGCGCGGGGTAGATCGCGGCGAGAATCGAAAGCACAACGCCGGCGACAAGGCTCATCAGGAAGTAGAGCAGCAGGAGGATCGGATTGAGTGACGCGATCACAAGCCCGCCGCCGAAGGTAATCGAGTACGCGACGAGCGAGAAGAGGAACCCGAAGAGTCCGCCGGCGATCGAGCCGATTACGCCAAGCAGGCTAGCCTCGAGGAAGAACATCGTGCGGATGAAGGACGAAAGGGCGCCAAGGCACTTCATCGTGCCGATTTCGCGGAAGCGCTCCGTCACCGACATCAGCATCGCGTTCGAAATGCCGATGACCGTGACGAGAAGGGAGATCACCGTGATCCAGCCTGTGCGGAAGCGCGACTTCGCGGCTTCCTTCTCCATGGCCAGTTTTTCATCCTCGCGGAGTTCGCGCTCAAGCGCGATCTGCGAAGCGCCTTCGGGGAGGGTGCCAATTGCGAAAGCGCCACGCGTTGTCGCGACGACCTTTTGGTGGGCGCGCGCCACGGATGCGGCGATATCCGCTTCGGAAGGCGCGGCGCCATCGCCGAGGAGAATGATTGCCACGGCATCGGCGGAGGCATCCGCAAGCGAGGCGGCGGGCGTGGCAACAGACGCTGGAAGGCCGGCGTTTTGACCGGCCCATGACAACGGCCGTCCGGTTTCCTTCGCGAGATTGGCTACGAAACGGCGTTCCTTTTCATCCGTTTCTCCAGCGCACCAGACTGCGATGTCGCGGCCTTCGAGAGGGCCTGTTTCCGCAGTGAGAAAACTCTCCATCCGGCCTAGTTCGGCGCGCAGGGCCGTCTCCTTCGCGACACCGCCCTTGATTACTTCGCCCGTGAGGATGGACATCAGGAACGCGATGCCGAGCATGACGCCGAGCAGTGTGACCATTGAGCGGCCGAGACGAATGCGGATGCCCTGCAGCACGATTTCAAACGCCGTCGAAACCGGAAGCTTGACTTGCTTGTGGATTGTACGTTTGTCTGCCATGTCGAACCCATCGTGGTAGTAAAGATGATTTGGCATTATAGCCGATGACGGTGAAAACGCACAAGCAAGTTGTATGCGATGGCGCGTAGTTCAATCGAATGCATTGCGCTTGATTGGGACGGCATGATAAAATGCCGAAACCATGAAGAAGAACGCATCGACATCACCCTGCGGCATCCACCGTGTCGCTGAACTAGCCCGCAAGACGCGCGAGACCGACATCTTTGTCTCCATCGACCTCGATGGCACCGGCGAACGCGACATCGATACCGGCGTGCCGTTCCTCAACCACATGCTCGAGCTTTTCGCCCGCCACTCGCTCTGCGACCTTGTCGTGAAGGCGAAGGGCGACATCGACGTAGATTACCACCACACCGTCGAGGATATCGGCATTGTGCTCGGCACCTGCCTCGACAAGGCGCTCGGCGACCGCAAGGGCATTCGTCGCTACGGATCCATGCTGCTGCCGATGGACGAGTCGCTATGCCAGGTCGCGATGGATCTTGGCGGCCGCCCATTCCTCGTTTACAGGATCGCCTGCGAAAAGCAGCGCATTCGTGACTTCGATGTCAAGCTCATCGAGGAGTTCTTCCGCGCCTTCGTCGTGCAAGGCCGCCTCAACCTCCACATTCAGCACCTTTATGGCGACGAGGTCCACCATGCCTACGAGTCCGTCTTCAAGGGCGTCGCGCGCGCCATGCGCATCGCCGTCGAACGCGACCCGCGCGATGCCGGCATTCCGTCGAGCAAGGGAGTGATCTAGCGTGGACACCTCGCAATACGACCGCTATTGCGGAATCATCCTCGACCACCTCCGCAGAAACTATCGCACGATGCGCCACGAGGCCGCGGGCGGCGTATTCAAGCGCCCGTTCATCGTGGCGGGCGGCGGCTACGAGCATTGCATGTGGGACTGGGACAGCTTCTTCGCCTCGGTCTCGCTCTTCTGCCTGATGCGCCAGGAAAATGCGTCGCGCGGAACCTTCGATTCGATGGTCGAGGCGATGCAGGGCAACATCCTCAACTTCCTCGACATCCAGCTCTCCAACGGCGCGATCCCGCCTTCGTTCTATCCTGGCTCCGACGGCCTTTACGAAAAGGCGATCGCGCAGTATGAGCCAAATGTCCACAAGCCTGTACTCGCGCAATTCGTGGAGCTTGTCTCCGAGCAGATCGGCGACTATTCGTGGATCGCCCCTCGGCTTGCCGACATCAGGCGACTGCACGCGCACTACGATGCCCGCTACTTCCATCCAGCGACAGGCCTATACTTATGGCGCAGCGGCGCGGTGATCGGAGTCGATAACGATCCCTGCACCTTCGGCCGCCCCAAGTGCTCTTCCGCGAGCGTTTACCTGAACTGTCTCATGGCGAAGGAATTTTCCGCCATGGCGCGCGTGCTCGAACGTACGGGCGACAGCGAAGGCGCGGCCGCATACCGCGAAAAGCGCGCCACTCTCGATGCCAACATCCGCAAGTATTGCTGGGATCGTCGCGACCGCTTCTTCTACTCCGTTGACCTGCAGTGCGAAACGGAGCGCGATATCCCGTGGCTCAATTCGGGGCTCGGCGTTTTCTGGCCATGCCTGCCGATGCGCATCCGTCTTTGGACCGGCTTCATGCCGATGTGGGCGGGCGTCGCCACGAAGGAGCAGGCGGCCGACCTTGTTCGGCTGCACCTCAACGACCGCGAGGCGCTCGGCTGCGACTACGGCATCCGCACCCTTGCCGCGAACGAGCCGATGTACAACTGCGACAAGACCAGCAATCCATCGAACTGGCTTGGTCCGGTCTGGATGATCCCGAACTACATGGTCTTCAAGGGACTCGTCGATTACGGCTTCGCCGCCGAGGCCGCCGCCTTCCGCGAAAAGGTCGTGCTCCTGCTAGGCCGCGACATCGAGTCCAATGGCGGAATGCACGAGTACTACGTGCCAGAGACTGGCGCGGGCGTGATGAATCTTGGTTTCATGAATTGGAATTACCTGGTCGCGAACATGATCGAGACCGACTGCGCGGCAAACGCGCGAAAGGATTGACGAAATGAATCTCACCGACAAGAACCGTCTCGAGGCGCAACTCGACGATTTCGACTCCTCGAAGCGCTTTGACGCCCTTTGCGCGCTTGCCGCGCTGAACGATTCCGCGCTTCCCGCTCCAGGCTCGAACTTCAATCTCCACTGCCATTCGTTCTTCTCGTACAACGCATTCGGCTGGTCGCCCAGCCGCGTCGCATGGGAGGCGCGCAAGCGCGGTTTCTATGCAGCCGGGCTTTGCGACTTCGACGTGCTCGACGGCATGGAGGAGTTCCTTGAGGCAGGCCGCGTGCTCGGTCTCCGCACTTGTGTCCATCTTGAAACGCGCGCGTATGTCGCCGAGCAGGCATCAGGCGATATCAATTCGCCCGGCGAGCCTGGCGTCTCGTACATCATGGGCGGCGGCTTCACTCGCCTTCCCGCCGATGGCTCGAAACCCGCCGCGCAGCTCCAGGCCTTCCGCGACGGAGCGCGCGAACGCAACGAGGCGCTGATCGCCCGCATCAACGCCGCATGTCCGCGCATCGCCCTCGACTACGCGAAGGAAGTGCTACCGCACACCCCGAAGGGAGTCGCGACGGAACGCCACATCATCGCGGCGTATGTCGATAAGGCAATTGCCGCCATCCCAGATTCCGCGGAACGCGCCGCCTTCTGGGCACCGCTTGTGAAGAAGATGCCCGAAGAGGCCGCCGAGACGGAATCCAAGGCGCGCCCGAAGTTCGAGGAGTGGGTTCGCGCGGCGCTTTCGAAGCGCGGCGGCATAGGCTATGTCCCGCCCACGCCTTCGACTTTCCCGCCTGTAAACGACTTCATCGCGTGGGTCCGTTCATGCGATGCCATCCCGCTGGTGACATGGCTGGACGGCACGAGCGCCGGCGAAGCGGATGCAAACGCGCTTCTCGACTTGATGGTCGCAAAGGGCTGCGCCGGCGTGAATATCATCCCCGAGCGCAATTGGAACTTCGCCGATCCCGCGAAGAAGGCGCGCATGGTTGCGAATCTCGACGCCATGGTCAAGGGCGCCGACGCGCGCGATCTGCCGATCGTAATCGGCACGGAGATGAACAAGCTCGGGCTTCCGATCGTCGATGATCTCGGCGGTGAAGTCCTGTCGAAGTACAAGGACAGTTTTACACGCGGCGCCCGCATCCTCGTTGGCCACACGATTCTCGCGCAGCTCGCCGACATGCCGTACCTCGGCGCGAAGGCGGCGGCGATGTTCAAGACCGTGAAGGAGCGCAACGACTTCTTCGAGAAAGTTGGCACCATGCCGCCGATGACGCAGGATATCTTCGACACGTTGCGCGAGGACGGCCCCGAAAAGGCGCTGGCCCGCATCGCGAAGACAGTCGCAAAGTAACCGCATCGCAAACCGTCGGGCATTCGCAATGGCAGCCAGCAAATACAAGCATGAACTGGAAATCGCGGTTTCCGCCGCGAAAGAGGCGGGCCGCATTCTCGTCGAAGGGGCGAAGAAACTCCCGAAGATTGAGATCAAGTCCGATCGTTCGCCGGTTACAAGGCTTGACCGCCTGAGCGAAAAGACGATTGCCGACAGGATCTCCGCGGCGTTTCCGCACGACGCGATCCTGGGCGAGGAAAACGGCGAGCGCGCTGGCACGAGCGGGCGCCGCTGGATTGTAGATCCGCTCGACGGAACGCGCCCGTTCCTGCGCGGCATCCCGACATACAGCGTGCTCATCGCGCTGGAGGACGCGGGTGAAATCGTCGTCGGGTGCATGTATTTTCCCGCGCTCGACGAGTGCTATACCGCCGCGAAGGGCATGGGCGCATTCTGCGACGGCAGGAAAATCCATGTCTCGAAGACGGCGCAACTGTCAAGCGCGATGCTGTCTGGGCTTGGTCCGACAGTTGGCGGCGGACATTCGGCGGCGGGAATGCGCAAGCTTCTTGCGACCGCAGACTATGCGTATGGGTTCATGGATGCATACAGCTATGCGCTCGTCGCATCGGGGCATCTCGATGGCGCGATATCGCTGTGGGACAAGCCATGGGACTGCGCCGCGGCATCGTGCATCGTCCGCGAGGCCGGCGGCAGGTTCAGCGACCTCTCCGGCGTTCCGTCCGTCTTCGGCGGGGCGTCTGTCACCTCGAACGGCATTCTCCATCCAGAGTTGCTCGCATATCTCTCCTAACTTCTCACAACGGAATAACAATGCTCCATAGTCAGAAAACAATCCATGCCTTGCTAGCCATCGCGGCGCTCGCGCTTTCCGCGCATGCCGCGACACCCGAGCAGATCAAGGCCTTCGCGCCGTACCAGGCGATCATTGACCGCCAGCCGTTTGGAAAGGTTCCATCCCCATCGGAAATGCCGGTCGTGCAGACACAGGAAGAACAGATGATGGCGCAGCAGGAGCAGATGCTCGCGAACCAGGTGGGGATGTGCGCCGTCAACAACACTTCCGATGGCGTGATGGTCGGGTTCTACGATTGCAGCGAGAATCCTCCAAAGAACTACTACCTCGCAGTTGGCGAATCTGCCGGCGAGTTCACGCTTGTGAATGCAAGTTTCGAGGACAAGTGCGCGACAGTCGAAAAGAATGGCGTTACGATCGACCTCAAGCTTGGCGAGGGTCCAAAGCAAGCGGCTCCTGGTGGCGCAAAGGGCTCGGGCTCGTCAAAAGGACCACGCATTGGTGGTTCTGGCGTTAAGGGGGCAGGGGAGGCTCGCGCGCCAGACACTGGGCATCCAAATTCCGGGCGTACGCCGCAGGATCAAGGCGAGGGAAGCGTTGATGCCGTGAATCCCGGTACTCCGGTAAACAGGCCCATGTCCTTCTCGGAGCGTCGCCGTATGCGTGAACGCCAGAAACTCGAGCGCGACCAGCAGTTGCGCGACGAGGCGAAGCGCGAGGGCCGAGAGGAAGCCGAACAGGCCGCAGCGGAAAGTGCCGCGGCTGTGATTGCCGATGCCGAGGAACGCATGCAGCAGAAGATCGACGAGGCGTTGAACAATCAGCAGGACTATGGAGATTCCGCCCAGGCCGATGACAACGTCCAGTACGTCGAAGAAGGCTACGGCGATCCGCAATGAGCGCGAAGCGCCTTGTCATTGCGCGTCCCCACGGTTTCTGCGCGGGCGTCTGGCACGCCATTGGAATGGCGGAGGCCGCTGTCGCGAAGTATCCAGCGCCTGTCTATTGCCTGAACGAACTTGTGCATAATCGCCAGGTCGTCGATGGACTCGCCGCGCGCGGAATGCAGTTTGTAAAGCGCATCGAGGATGTTCCCGAAGGTTCCGTGCTGCTGTTCAGCGCACATGGCGTTTCGCCTGCGATTCGCGCGACAGCCGCCGCGCGCAACCTGACAGTCCTTGATGCAACGTGTCCTTTCGTCGCGCGTTCCCATGCCGATGTGCGCCGCCATGCGGCCGCCGGACGCACCACGTTGCTGATTGGCTCGCCGTCGCACGACGAGGTGGTTGGCGTTGCAGGGGAAGCGCCTGAAAGCGTTATCGTGATCGACGGACTAGAAGCTGCGGAAAAGGTTTCGCCGCCGAATCCCGAAATGGTTGCGGTCGTAACGCAGACCACGCTCAGTCGTGACCATGCGATTGCGGTGATGGATGTGCTCAGGCGGCGTTTCCCATCGATAGTGCTCCCGCATTCCGATGGCGTCTGCTATGCCACGACGAACCGCCAGGAAGCGGCGCGCCGCCTTGCGCGCGAAGTCGAACTCGTGATTGTGCTTGGCTCGCGCAACAGCGCAAACTCGAACCGCCTCGCCGAAGTCGCGGCATCGGAGGGCGCTCGCGCAATCCTCGCTTCTGGCGTTGGCGATATCGATCGATCAATCTTCGATGGCGTGGATTCCGTTGGACTTACCGCGGGCGCCTCCACTCCCGAATCGACGGTCGAGTCCGCCGCCGAATTTTGCATTGGCCTTGGCTTCAATCGCGCTCCCGATCTTGTCGTTACAGAGGAGACGCTTTCCTTCGCCAGCGCCAAAATTCCCTGAATCGCGAAGCTGCCTCCTTTGTATCCTCCCAAAGTTCGCAATTCCAATATGTGTGCCAAGTATAGTATTATTACGAATGATGAATTCGCGTTTTTGGATTTTATGTCATTGGAGCAGGCATGCAACTTTTGAATCCCGCAGTCGAGGCGCAGCTGGGAAGCTCGTCCGCGATCCGCAAGATGTTTGAAACCGGACTTGAACTCCGCCGCAAGGTCGGAGCCGACAAGGTTTGCGATTTTTCCCTCGGCAATCCCGATGTCCCTCCGCCGCGCGCCGTGCACGATGCGCTCCTCGAGATAGCGGAATCGACGTTGCGTCCGCTATCGCTTGGCTATCCGCCGAACGCCGGCATGCCTTCGTTCCGCGCCGCGCTCGCGAAGAAGATTTCCGAAGAGCAGCAGACTCCCATCGATGCGTCGCGCGTGCTCGTCACATGTGGCGCCGCCGGCGCCATCACCTCGTTCTTCCGCGCCGTGCTCGAACCAGGCGACGAGATTCTCGTTCCATCTCCATACTTCGTTGAATACGGCTCCTACTGCGGACACTTCGGCGGCGTACTGAAAGCCATTCCATCAAAGCTTCCGGATTTCGCCCTCGACATCGACGCCTTCGCCGCCGCGATCACACCGCGCACACGCGCGATCATCGTGAACAACCCGAACAATCCGACCGGCTGCATCTATGGCGCAGGCCAGCTGGCCGCGCTCGGCAAACTGCTCGACAAGGTAAACGCCGATGGCCGCAAGCGCCCTGTCTTTCTGCTTTCCGACGAGCCCTACCGCTTTCTCGCGTACGACAACATGGTTGTCCCTCCGGTATTTCCGCTTTCGCCATACGCGGTTGTATTCGGTTCCTTCTCGAAGACGCTTTCGCTCGCTGGCGAGCGCATCGGCTACATCGCGATCAATCCCGCCATGCCCGATGCCGAAATGCTCGTGAACGCCTGCACCATGACAATCCGCACCCTTGGATTTGTCAACGCGCCCGTCATCGGGCAGATGCTCACCGAAAAGGCGCTGGACAGCACGGTTTCGCTCGATCTCTACCAGCGCCGCCGCGACGCGATGGCGAGGGTCTTGTCCGATGCCGGCGTCGAGTTCTCCATGGCCCACGGCGCATTCTACTTCTTCCCCAAGGCGCCCGGTGGCAACGAGAAGAAGTTTGTCGATCTGCTCCTCAAGGAGTACATCCTCGCGGTTCCCGGTAGCGGCTTCGGGCTACCTGGCCACTTCCGCTTGAGCTTCTGCGTCGATGAAGAGATCATCAGGCGCTCGGCCGATGGCTTCAAGCGCGCCGTCCAGAACGCCGTCTGATAGTAGTGTATCCCGTTCGCTGTCTTGACAATCGTGGCGGACAGTGAACTTTGCAGTGGAGAAGAAACATGACAAGATACAATCATGAAACCCAGGTCAAGAACAGGTCGCCATTCCGCCGCGCACATGCGCGCGGGGGCACGGCGGCGCGCATCGCCACCTGGATCATATTTGTGGTGGTTTCGGCCCTTTTCTTCTTTTTCCGCTTCCATGGTTCCAACAATCTCGCAGGGTTGCTGGAGACAAGGGTCGATTCGCAATTGGTCCTCTGGCATGGCATCGCCTCCATCCTCGTGCGGAACTGTCCCTCTAGCGCAGAGACAATTCTTATCGCCATCAGCTGCATGAGCGCCGGTTTGGTAACCGCGCTTCTCTTCGCCTCCATGCGCTGTCTCATGCTGCTGTTCCTTCGCAACACCTACCACAATGCGAAGGCGCGCAAGGTCGCCGCGTGGGCTGCCGGCATGACCGCGGCGATAGCATTCGTATCGCACCAGCCAAACTGGATATCCGTGGGCTGGATTCGGCCGGAGATGTTCGAGGTCGCATTAGTGGCGACAACCTTTACATTCCTTGTCTTGGCGATGGCATACGGCAGATTCCGCCACCTCGCCATCTTTGCCTTCCTATATGGGCTCTTTTTCTTCGAGAATGCGGACATGTTCCGTCTCTCGCCATTGTTCGTCATCTACACGCTTTTCCTTCTTGCGCGCACAGAGCGGGCGCATCTGCGCTACATTCTTTCCCTTGGCGGGTTGTTCATACTCGGCGCCGGCATCTACCTGTTGCTTGTCGATATGGAAGTCGGACATCCCGAACTCGCAGGGGATGCGCTCCCGTCATTCGGTTCGGCCGTCGGTCACCTCATGAACAATGCCGCCGATGCGCTGCACATCCGCCGCGGACAGATTTTCTTCCATCACACGATGTCGGCGACGAGCAGTTTTTGGGTGACGATCGTCACGCATTTCAAACTGTCCATTCAAATCTGGATCCATCAATCCACAAGCATGCTGCTGATCATCATGGCGATCGCCCCGTGGGCTGTGGCGATCGAACTCGGCGCATGGACTTTTGGACGGACCCCTCGTGGTTCTACAATCCTGCTGCATGTGATCCTCGCCATCGCGACCATGATTGGCCTGTCCAGCACATCTCTTTCCCCGTGGGGCATGATCGGCCCTATGATGAAGGCGGGCACCGCTACAAAGCTCCCATGCTTCGCATACGCGCTGATGGCCTCCACGGCCGGTTATCTTGTCGGCTGGGGTGTGATTCGCTCGGACGGCAGCATATTCAGTCCCGCGCCAGTTGTCGAGGAACCGTTGGATGATGACGATGATGAAGATGAATTCTTCTTCCGTCTCCATGTCCGCACCATCTTTTATTTCGCCCGCATCCTCGCCTGGGCACTTTTCATTTTCGTCGTAGCGACCGCCGTCATGAATTTCCAACCGCAAATTCGCGCGGGTATTATCCAGGATCAGAAGGAAAACGCCATCGGCACGCAGATGTTCAAGCCGCGCGAATAGAAAGCAAGGATCATCGCCATGCGCAAGCCACAGGAAAAATGGACACTCGCACTTGAACGGTCGTCTCGCCCGCCATCAATGGCTCTGTTTGTCGGCACGCAGTGCGCGTGCGAACGCGAATTTCCCCAGATGGCCGCGCATGGCTCCACGGCGTGGGCCGGCGCACTGCGCGACATGCTCGATGAAAACGGTGTCGTCGCCGGTTCGCTCGAACTTCTCGTTGTCGGCCTCGGCCCTGGGTCTTTCTCCGGCGCGCGTTCCGCCATTGCCTTCCTGCACGGACTCGGCATTCCCGATGGCATTCCGCTCGCGGGCGTTGGGAGCGCCGCCGCCGCCGCATTCTCCGCATTGCGCAAGCTAGAACCTGGATGCGTCGCCGCAGTCGCAGGCGACGCCCGCCGTAGTCGCTGGTGGCGCGCCGCGTTTACGACAATCGACGCCCCCGAATCCCCTTATGGCAGATTGCTCCGTCTCGCGGCGAATGCTTCCGCGCCCGCTCACGACGCATCCGATTTCGCCCTTGTGGAAACGAATCTCGATGCGCTGAAGAATGGCGTCCCGTCCGATGCGGAATGGCTCGAAATCGAAACGCTCGTCGCGCCAGAGCTCGCCTCTTCACTTTCGATTCCCACGGCTCGCGATATCGGCGAACTTGCGCTTTCCGAGCCTTCCGCGGCGTTGGCCGCCCCGCTTCCGATCTATCTCCATCCCGCGGTTCTGCCGCCAAAGGCGCGCCAATGAAATCAAAGCCGACAGTCTTGATCACCGGTGCGTCTGGCCTGCTCGGACGCACGGTCGCGAAGGCATTCTCCGAAAGCGGGAATTTCAATGTCATCGGCACCGCATGCTCGCGTGCGGGAAACGGATTTGCAAGGCTGGACCTTCGCGACCGCGCCGCGATTGATGCCGCGCTTTCCGGGTTTTCTCCAGATATCGTAGTCCATTGCGCGGCCGAGCGACGCCCCGATGTGGGAGCGCGCGATCCCGCCGCCATGCGACAGCTCAATGTCGATGCCACGGGCTGGCTTGCCGCCGCCACCGCGCGGATCGGCGGATGGATGCTCCTCGTCTCCACGGACTATGTCTTCGATGGCTCGAATCCGCCATACGCCGAGGACGCGCCGACAAACCCCATCAACGATTACGGGCGCAGCAAGCGCGACGCCGAACTCGCTATGTGGGCGGAAACCAAAAACGCCGCCGTGATCCGCGTGCCAATCCTCTATGGCCCAACAACGGACCTCGAGGAATCCGCCGTCACAGCCGGAGTCGCCCGCGCGCTGCTCGATGGAAAAACGGCGCGCCGCGAATGCGACGATTGGGCTGTGCGCCACCCGACATGCACCACGGATGTCGGTGCCGCGATCCTCGGCCTTGTCGAACGCCACGTTTCGGCTGGCGATGTGAATGGCACTTATCACTTCGCTTCGCCGGAGCGGATGACGAAATACACCATGGCTCTCGTCCTTGCCGAATTCTTCGGCCGCGATCCGTCCATCCTCGTCCCGCTTGCCGAGCCTGCCCCCGGTGCCGCTCCGCGTCCAATGGACTCGACGCTCGCCTGCGCCCGCATCGAAGCACTTGGCATCCGTGCCTCCACCTCCTTCCACGATGGCATTGCCCGCTCGCTCCCGCGATAATCCTTGCACTTCGATGTGCTGACGTGGCGTCGTCGCGAGACACTCGAAATGTTCCAGATAGGTTGTGTTGGCTGGAATCGTTCCGTCTGGTTAATGGCGGAATGACGCGAGAACGCGCAACGCTTCGGAGACGCCCCATGCCTGCGCATCGCAACCGCGTGGCGTGTGCGGCGCGTTGCCGTCGAGAATTTCCGGGGATTGTCCGATGCATCCTTCGGCGAGGACGGCCGCTACTGAACCCAGCAAGTCGCGCGCGGCGGTTCCGCCGCATTCAGAATGTCTCGCAAGCGCTTCGCAGAATGCCGGGAAGACCCATGTCCATGCAGTTCCGTTGTGGTAGGCGGGTTTGCGGCGCGTGTCTTCATCGCCGGCATATTCTCCCCAGTAGGGATTCGATGGATCGTTGAGCAATGAGCCGTCGCGCCACACTGGAAGCGGTGTGCGTACCGGCGCGTCGTCGAGCGTGCGGATCGCGCCTGGAATGACAAGCCGCGCGCACGCGCGCACAATCGACTTGCAGAGCGGATCGCGCGGCGACAGCGCGCCAAGCGTGACGGCGTATAATTGGTTCGGACGCAAGGCGTCTTCCTTTACAGCCTTTGCCGCCGGCGTGCCAGGGTCGGCGCGCAGGCAATCGGCGAGCCATCCCTCGGGGAGCGCGAAGAGCGCCTTGAGCGATGCTCGCGCCTTGTGCGCAAGCTCGCCCCATGCGGGATTGACGCGGTCCGCAAGGAGTTCCAGAGCCGCGATCCAAAGCGCTTGGATTTCCACGGGATACCCAGCGCGCGGCGTACCGGCTGGATAGTTTGTGTCCATCCACGTGAAGTGCGAGGGCGAGTAGATCAGTCCGCTTTCTGGATCCATGCGGATGCCATTCGGCGTTCCATCTCGGTAATGCGTCGCGATAGAGACAAGCACATCGCGGAGCAGACGCCCCCCACAATCGATTTCCAGCGCATCGCCGCCGCCCGGCATACGGAGCAAATCGCCCGTCGCGACTGCGAACCAGAGCGGTGCGTCGGAAGTGTCGCGGTTGCCAGCATCGCGACCGCGGATCATGTTCGGCAGCGTGCCGTTTTCCTCGAAGCGCCCGAATTCGCGGAGGATGTCGTGCGCGGTGTCGAGACGTCCGTCGGCGATGATGCCTCGCAAGACGATCAGTGTGTCGCGTCCCCAGTCGAGGAACCACGGATAACCCGCGATCACGGTGCGGTGTTCGTTTCGTCGCACGAGATAGGCGTCGAGCGCGTGGGAAAGCGCGTCGTGAAGGGACAGGCCAGGCTGGGTTTTCAGGGAAAGTTGTTCTGGTTGCCTTGGTTCCGTCGGCGGTTCCGTGTTGGCCGCATCGCTGGAAGTCCCTGCGACTAGCGTGCCGCTTTCGCCGCCGCGGAGGCGCATCTCGAACCATCCGGGGGAAAAGAGATCGGAAGTCGGGCCGAGTCCGCGCGAGGCGTCGATGGGGTGTGGAACCTGATAGCGCCATTCATGTTCGAGGTGGAACGATGCGTTCAATGAGCGGAAGGCGTATGACTCGCCGCCTGGATTGAAGTCGAATCCATCGTCGTGCGCGGCTATTGCGGATGGCCATGAGGATTCGGGACCGGCGTATGCCTTCGTCTTCTCGTGGAAGGAGCGGGATTCGATGTCAGGACGGAACACAAGCGAGACTGGTGTTGCGTCGTCGAGCGCTTCGGGATTGCCGCCGGAGGAAAGTCGTTTCGCGACAAGCGTCGCGCGGTTTAGCCCGTTTGCGAGTTCGAGGGTGAATTCGATCGGGACAAGCCGCCCTGCGCCGCATGGGACATCGAAACGCCATGTCGCGCGGTTCCCGCCGGGAAGTGTTTCGAAAGACGTCGCGCACGATGCGTCGATCGATTGGGAGTAGCCGCAGTTCACGAGCCAGGCGCGGCAGATGGTCCAGAATACGCGGCGGTCGCATGGTACCGCGGGATCGGGGTTTGTCGCGAGAAGCGCGTCGTACTGGCTGCTTATCTTGCCCCAGGCGGCGCTGGCGCGCGACATTGCGCCGCGCCCGTTCGTGAGAAGCGCGAGATGGTCGCCTGCGCGGATCGCGGCACCGTCGAGCCTTGTCGCGATGCGGATTGAATCAAGTGGCGGAAGCGCGAGGAGCGTGGACGATGCTCGCCGGTTTTGCGGCGCGCCGTTTTTTGCACGGGGTGGATTCCCGAATGCGTGTATCTCGATGTCGAGCGGAATCGCATTGCTGCTGGCGCAGGCTGGCAAGGCGAGCAGGGCGAAATGCTCCTTCGCCGATGGAAGCGAGTCTTCGCCCGCGATGCACTTGCCCGCATTGAAAATGCGCGCGCGGAATGGGATGGGGGAATGGATTAGGAGAAGCTGTCCGTGCGGAAGCGGGACAGTGCGCCGCAAATCCTGCGGGTAGCGCCATTCGACGATTGGCGGAAGCGCGCGCGTCGCGAGCATCTCCGAGCAAAAGGCGTAGGGATTAGAGAGGAAGCGCGAAGTCGCGGCGGCATCTAAGTCGCGGATGGCTTGAAGATCGCCGGCCAGCGCTGCCTGGGCGCGAAGCGCCATAAGGCGCGCGCGGCGCATTATGAGCGCTTTCGGTTCGTGGAAGGCGCGGCTGGTTTCGAGTTTGAATTGCGCGGGGGAGGGGACGAGACATAGTGCCTCGCCAGGATCGAGACGGATTACAAACGCATCGCTATCGCGGCGTGGAGCAACGATTCGGTTGTCGGCGAGTATGTCGCGCCATTGCGTGGAACCCATCCAGTCGTGCGCGGGCCAGCGCACTTCCTGCGGGGATGCGGAATCGAGATTCACGAGCGCGAGGAGATTTGCGTTGTCCGCTTCGCGGGCGATGGCGAGAACATTGCCCGCGCCGAACTGCACCATGCGGGGAATAACGTTGTCGGCGAATGCGGGATGGGTTGCCAGGAGGCGGTTCAATTTCGCGATCCACGCGATTTGGTTGTCGCGCGCGCCCCATGCGAGAGGCGATGCGCCGTGGACATCGACTCGTTCTTTCGCAAACCATTCGACGCCCGCGGTCATGCCGAAGGAACCTTGCTGCGAGCAAAGCGCGGCGAGCGCGACTCGCATGTGCGAATGCGCTTGTGAGACGGCTGCGAGGCGAGTGTTGTCGTGTGTCTCGGCGAAATGCACGAGCGGGCCGGCGCGGCGCGAAAGGTCCATTGCGCCTGGCAGGTAGCGTTCAAAAGCGGAACGGTCGCCTGTCTGGAATATCTCGGAATATGCCCAGTCGAGTCCATCGCGAAGGAGGGTTTCGGTGGTCTCGATCTTGCCGCCGAGGCCTTCGTGCATGAAGACGGTGTCGGGGTATTCGGCACGGACGCGCGCCACGATGTAGCGCCATGTCTCGGCGGGGATCATGTAGCCCGCGTCGCAGCGGAAGCCATCGACGCCTTGGCGGCACCAGAAGATAAAGACTTCGGCCATCGCGTTGCGGAGCTCATTGTGGCTGTAGTCGAGGGCAACGAGGTCTTCCCATGTCACACCCCATGCGCCTGGCGATTCGAATGCGGAGTCCGCGGTGCGGCGGAACCATTCGGGATGGTGCGTCTGGAGCGTCGATGCCCAGCCAGTGTGATTGGCTGGCATGTCCATGAAGATCGCCGCGCCATGGGAGTGGACGGCGTCGATCAGTTCGCGGAACTGGTCGAGCGGTGTTGCGTGCCGGTCGAACTCCGCGAGCGCTGGATCGACTGAAAGGAAATCGAGAGCGGCGAAAGCGCTGCCGAAAAGCCCCATCCTGGCGTAGGTGGTCGGGGTGGGGTGGATGGGCAGCAATTGGAGGACGCGGAAACCGAGCTTGCCGTGGATGTGGCCGAGCTTGCGGATTACGTCGCGGAATGTGCCGGAAGGAGGGATCACCGCATAGCCCGCCGAGGCGAGGGTTGCTTCGGCGCGGCGGCACGCCGCTGTACGGGCGTTCCTGGAAATGGAAGGGCCGAACTGACGGACGAATGCCGTGTAGATTGTGTTCGCGCAGGCTGTTCGCGCGGGCTGGACCTTGATGGATATGTTGCCGCCATCAGGCCATTCGGGTTCGAGCGAGCCTTCGGGGATGAAGCAGGACTTCGCCTCGAAGGTGCCTACCTCGAGGAGCGGGAGGCGGATCGAGAAGCGTGTCGGCGAGGATGGCGACATCGGCAGGTCGTGCCAGCCGCGGGCGAGGAGCGGAAGCCCTTTGTCGTTGAGGGCGATTGTTTCCGCGCGCATGATCACGGCATGTCCGATATTCGTGCGAAGGACAGCGCGGCCATTGCGCGCGGCGGGAAGATCGATTGAAAACTCGAGGAAATCCCCGGCGCATGAGAGGAGTTGGGAGCCTGGCGAAGGGAATTGCGTGATATTGGACATTAGGCTTGCATGGAGGCCCGCGTTAGATTCTTCATCCAGCGGAAGCGGTTGATCTTGACGACGGCGACAAAGCATTTAGTGACTTGGTCGGAGAGGAGGAACGCATAGACGACCCAGTCCGGGGCAAGGAATACATAGCGGGCGAGAAGTGCGCCGGGCAAGACCCAGCAGAAGACCCAGAAGGTGTCGTTCTTGAATACGAACGAAGTGTCGCCTCCGGCCTTGACGAGACCCATCAGGCATGGAGCCTGGTAGGCGCGTCCCAGCACCGAGAACGCAAGCACGGTGAGGAATACATGCGCGGCGGCCTTTGTTTCGTCGGTAAGCGTGTAGAACGATGTGAAGAAGTCGCCTCCGAAGAACACCGCGAGGAAGCATGCTATGCCGATGCACATGAATACGCACTGCATTCGCCTTGCGTAGCTGCGGATGAGGTCGATGCGTCCGGCGCCAATCATCTTGCCCGTGAGGATGCCCATGGCGGAGGCGAGGCCGACTGTCGCCGTCCACATGAGCCCATCGAGGTTTTCCGAGATGCTGACGGCGGCCGCGGAAGAAGGCTCGAAGTGCCCGACGATCCAGCGCATCGTAAACTTGTTGATCACCCATACGATTTGGCCGAGCATCAACGGCGTGCCATAGCGGATGAGGTCGTGGCGCAATGCGGAGTCGCCGCGGAGGAAGTCGCGGATGCGAAAGCGCAGGTGGGTGTCGAAGCGGAGCACGAAAACGATTGTCACCACAAGTTCGACGGCGCGAGAGATGAGCGTCGCCCATGCAGCGCCTGCCACGCCAAGTTTGGGGAATCCCCAGTTGCCGAAGATCAGCGCGTAGTTGAGGGATATGTTCAAAACGAGCGCGATGATGGAATTGATTAGGCCGATGTGGACGACTTCGACCGATTGCATGGCGGAGACGAGTATCCACGTGCAGCCGAAAAGCAGGTATGATCCGCTTACGATCCGCAGATAGCGTGTTCCCTCTTCGACGGCTGGAGCAGAGGAGGTGAGAAGCGCGATGATCTGGCGGGGGAACACGAACGTCACGATGGCCACCGCAAGGGCAAGGGCGACCGCGGCGCGCAGTGCGATCGCGACGATCCTCTTTATGCTTTCGGTGTCGCGGCGGCCCCAGTACTGCGCGATGAGAACTGTCATCGGGCTATGTATGCCGCAGAGAAGCATGTGCAGCACGAACTGCACGATCGCCGCCATGAAGAGGCCGTTGATCGCGGCCTCGCCAAGCTTGCCGACCATTAGGTTGTCGGCAAGCGTCACGCCGTATGTGATGAAGTTCTGGCAGACGATTGGAATCGCCAGTATGACTAGCGACTTGAAGATGCCCTTTAGCGAGGAAATGTCCGATTGCATCGGTGAGGAACCATGCTACATCAACTTTGGCAGGCAGGTGACAATCGAGGGGAAGATCATCATGAGGATCGCGGCTGTCGCGAGCGCGATCAGGAATGGGGTGGCACCGCGGAAGATCGTCTGCAGCGGTATGTCGCGTTCCATGCCGCTCACGACGTAAACGTTCACGCCGACTGGCGGGGTGATCACGCCCATTTGCGTCACAAGCACGATCATCGCGCCAAACCAGATCGGATCGCAGCCGAGCTTGAGGATCACTGGATAGAAGATCGGCACGGTAAGCAGGATCAGCGCGAGCGAATCGACGAAGCATCCCGCCACGAAGAAGAAAATCATGATGAGCGATATCACGGCGAAGGACGGAACCTGCAGGCTCGAAAGCCACGTTGCGAGGGCGCTTGGAATTTCCGTCACGGCGAGGAAGTGCCCGTAGATGTTCGCGCCGGCAATGATCGCCATGACCATGCACGACGTGCGGATTGTCTCATGCAGCGATTTCCAGAGCATCTTCCACGTGCACTTGCCGGCGATGGCCGCTACAACCACGCTGCCTGCCGCGCCGACTGCCGCGCCTTCCGTCGGCGTGAACCATCCCGCGAACATTCCGCCCATCACGAGCGCGAAAAGCGCGAGCATGTCGATCATGCCGGCGAGCGACTTGAAGCGTTCGCGCCATGTGGCGGCGGGTGGCTTCGGCGCCAGCGCCGGGTTGCGGATGCATTGGATTGCGATTGTCGCGCAGAAGAGGGCCGCGACGAGCAGTCCGGGCAGGATGCCGGCGATGAAGAGCTTGCCGATCGATTGCTGGGTGAGCACGCCATAGACGATGAACACGACGCTTGGCGGAATGAGCATTCCAATGCCGCCGCCGGCGGCTACCGTGCCAGACGCGAGGGCGTCGTCATAGCCGTGTCGGCGCATTTCGGGAAGCGCGACCGCGGCCATTGTCGCCGCTGTCGCGGGACCAGATCCGCAGATTGCGCCGAAGGCCGTGCACGCGCCGACAGTCGCGATCGCCAGTGCGCCCGGGATGCGTCCGCTCCACTGGTGCGCCGCGGCGAAAAGCTTGCGGCTGATGCCCGCGTGGAAGGCGACCTGTCCCATGAAGATGAAGAGCGGGATGACGGTCAGGCTGTAGCTCGAGAATGTGCCGTAGAGGTCGGTCGGGATGAGGTGCAGCGCACCGGCCGGGGACGCGATGAGCGCGAAGCCCGCGGCGCCGACAATTCCCATCACCATTGCGACGGGCATGCTGCTCGCGAGGAGCAGGATCAACGCTATGCAGCTGAAGAAGCCTACCTGAAGGGGACTCATGGGCGCATCATCTCCTTTCCGGGATGGGTCAGATGGTAGAGCGTCGTGAGGGCTGTCGCCGCCAGCGAAAGCGCAAGCAGCCATGAAATCCAGAAGAATGGGATCGGCAGGGTGGGGGCGACTTCCCCCGAACGCATCAGGCGGTTGCCGTATCCGACGCACTGGAAGGCTCCGATGATGAGCGTCGCGATCATCAGCGTGCGGATGACCGTATCGACGATTACACGGCCCGCGCGGTTGAGACGCAGGTAGAAGACTTCGATTGCCACATGGCCCTTGAGCGCTGTCGCGAGCGGAAGCGCGCCGCCCATGGCGATCACGCCGAGCATCGACATGATGTCATAGACGCCGGGGATGGGGTGCCCGCAGAGACGGAGTATGATGTCGGTGCATGTCGCGATTATCATTGCGGCGACGGCGAGGCACGATATTGCCGCCAGCGACTTGATAAGCCATCGCACTGAATGCCAGACAAGCTTCATTGTACATCTCCATTCTTTGCGTCATCCGATACGCCGGATTCTTCCGCGCCGGCGCGTTCCGCCCATGCGGCGTCGAGCATCGCGCGAAGGTCGTCGAGAAACGCGCGGCCTGGGAGTCCCTTCGCCTCGGTGGCTTCGACGTATGCGTCGAGCACCGGGGCGAGGCGCGCGCGCCATGCTTCGGCCTCTTCGCGGGAAAGAGGAATCGTATCGCGCCCCAGCTCCGCCACGAAAGCGCGTCCTTCGTCGTCCGCCTTGTTCCACACGAGGCCATGCTTATCGACCCACTCGGCACTGACGTCCGTGATGATCTTTTGGAGGTCTTCCGGGAGCGATTCCCAGCGTGCGCGGTTCATGGCGACGAACATCGTGGTCGTGTATCCGATCGCGGCGGAGGCATCGGTCACATGGTTGATCACTTCGCCCTGCTTCCAGCCCTTGAGCGTTTCGATCGGGCAGAGCGTGGCTTCGACGACGCCCTTCTGCAGTGACTCGTATGTGTCCTGCTGCGACATTCCAATGGGGATGCCGCCGAGGCATTCGACGACCTTCGCGGTGAGTCCAGTCGCGCGTACCTTCATGCCGGAGAGATCGGCTAGATTCGCGACTGGGCGGCGAGTGGCGAGGATGCCGGGGCCATGCGCGTGGACGTAGAGGATGTGGGTGTCGCGTGTCTCGGGCGGATCGTACTTGGCGATCAGCGCGGTAGCGACGCGGGTCGCAGTGAGGCCATCTGGATAGCCCATGGGAAGATCGAGGCCTTCGATGAGCGGAAAGCGTCCGCGCGTGTACGCGAAACAGCTCATGCCGATATCGGAAATGCCGTCGGCGACGCCCTGATAGCATTGGTCGGCCTTGGTGAGCGCGCCGCCCGGAAGCAGCACGAACCGCAGGCGTCCTTCGCTACGGGTCTCGATTTCCTTAGCCCATTCCACGGCGAGCTTGCTATGCGCATGGGATGGCGGGAAGAAGATGCTGTAGGTGAGCCGCAGCGATTTTTCGGGTGTCGGCGAGACCTTTGCGCCGGAGGCGAACACCGGTGACGCCGCGACGAGGGACGCAAGCGAGAGCGCGGCGGCCACGGTGCGCGAGAGTGCCGCGGAACGGCGGCGCATGCGCATGGTTGGAGGATTAGGCATTTTCATACCCTATTGTTTTGGGAGCGCCGTCTTTTTCGACGCGCCAGGCCGCGGCGTTCACTTCGAAGCCCTTTGCGCGGAATATGAGTTCAAAGTCCGTCTGCTCTTCCGGCGGACGCTCGAATGGCGTTGCCGGGATGAAGCGCGGGTCGGATTTGAAGATTTTCACGATGTCATGGAAGTAGTCGGCGTCGTCGGTCGCTACCTGCACTTCGCCGCCATCCTTGAGACGCTTCCATAGGATGTCCAGGAAGGAAGGCTGGAAGATTCGGTGGCTGTGATGGCGGCGCTTTGGCCACGGATCGGGGAAGAGGACGTAGAAACGGTCGATCGCGTTTTCCGGTATGAAATACTCGAGCGAATATGCGGCTTCGAGACGGAGCAGGCGGACGTTGCCGAGGTTCGCGCGCTGGGCGCGCTTGTCGATCTTGCGGACGCGCGGGAGCTGGCGTTCGATGCCGAGCATCTGGGTGTCGGGATGTGCCGCGGCATGGGCGAGGAGGAAGCGTCCCTTGCCGCAGCCGATGTCGATCTCCATGCGCTTCGTGGAGTCGAAGTAATCCGCGAAGGGGAAGGGTTTCGTGATATCGACGGCGATCATCTTCGAATCGGGTCCGATGCCCGCGAGCGGCGAAAGCGGATCGTTCGCAATGTGCTCCTCTTCTTCGTCGGACTCGTCATCATCATCGTCAACGCCCGCAAGCACCGCTTCGCGTTCGGCCACTTTGCCGTCGGCATCGGTCTCTTCTTGAATGGCATTGTTATCGGGGCTGTTATCGGCGACTCCCCCGATAATGTTTTCATCGGTATTCATGGTGCAGTCATCGTATGGCTTAGTCCGGGTTGACCCATCGGCAACGCATTTCGCGATTCCTGTTTGCGAAGTGCAAGATCTTGTCAAAGATTCGATGCTTCCTCAATCCCTACAAATGAAGCGGGGAAGCGAGGGCGTTCACGCGGAAGCACATGCCCGCCAAATCGGCCGGTTTCCCGAAGAGTTCATCGACCGCACGGGTCACGCCGAAGTACGGGCTGGGATTCGCGTAGTCGTGCCCGCAGATGAATGGGACTCCAATCGAACGCGCCCATTCGAGTTCCTCCTTCGCGGCTTCGTAGCGGTGGTCGGCGTCGAAGAAAACCATTGCTGGCGGCGTACCGCCGAAATTCGTGCGGTACTCTGCGCTGTCGGCGGCAACTACTTCGACCTTGCCGCTCGCGATCCACGGCGCGAGGATGCGGCGGGTGAACGCCTCGTGGCGATCGGGGGGAAGCCCAAAGGGGTTCCAGCAGAAATTATCGACTGTCACAATCCGTGTTCCTTCGGGCGCGGCGGCGGCGAGCGCCTGTGTCGTGAGCCCGAAAAGAGTCCCGAATTCCACGACCGGCCTGCCGGGGAAGCGCGCGGCCGCTTCGCGCATCCAGCTGACAATGCCATCGGTTTCGATGTCGGTTAGTCCGCCAAGCGCGGCGACGCCTCCATCGCCATCGAGCAATGAAAGGTGTGATGACAGCAGAGGGCGTATCGCCTTGCGGTATTTCCAGAGCAATTTCAGTTTTCTTGTCATGCGTTCCCCTTGCGTACGAAATCGACGACGCGCCTGGCCCATGCCTCGCTGGAGTATGGCCTCGAAAGTTCGAGTGAGCGCGCCGACATCGAGTGTAGTTCGGCGTCGGAAAGATTGTGCATGCGCGTCATCGCCTCTGCAAGGCTTTCCGCATCGTTGTCGCGGCAGACGAATCCGTTGCCATCGACAAGCTCATGGCGCGCGCCTACGGGCTCCGTGCAGATTACGGGCATCGCGGCCCCGCATGCTTCCGCAAGCACGACGCCCCATGGTTCGAAGCGGCTAGGGAGAATAAACACGCCGTGCGAGCCGTAGATTGCCGCGAGGTTGTCCGGCGGGACGAACCCAAGATCGCGCATGCCTTCGCATTGCGGGAACGCGGGTCCCTTGCCGACGCAGTCTAGTGGCCATGGTTCGGAGACTTTCGCGCGATAGATGCGGTAGGCTCTTGCGAGCGTATCAAGTCCCTTTTCAGGAGCGTAGCGGCCGACGAAAAGGAAGGAATGCGGCGCGCCGTTTTTCCCGAGACGTTCGCGTGCGGCGGCATCAAAGCGGTTGAGGCGGGTCGAGAAAAGCCCCTGCTGGATTGATTCAGGCTTGAAGCCCAGCCAGCGCGCATATCGGGCGGCGGCGGCGCCAGGCACAAACGCGGCGTCGAAACGGCGCAGGTAACGCCAAAGCGCGATTGGGGCGAGGAATTTCCGGATGGTGCGTTCAAATGGCAGGTCGAATACAATCGCCTTCCAGACATTCGCGAATGACGGCTCTTCCGCAATGAAACGGGGTAGGGCGGCATGCCAGCCGACGATGAATATCGCGTCTGGCCTGAACGCGGCCACGTTGTCGCGGATGGCGGCGCGATCAAATGGCGCACCCATTTCGACAATCGTGCAGTCGAGTCCACGGAGTTCGTGGGCGGCGTCGAACGCGGCATCGACAACGGCCTTTGGCGCTTCTACAAGCACTTTCAGGCGCACTCCGGGTTGCGCCGCAAGGGCGCGCCAGCAATCGCCCATGTAGCCGGTGATGCCTGTCCAGACAAAGACAATGTTCATGTCGCGGTCAGGCATTTTCCGCCGTCCTTCCTCTTTTGCCGGCAAGAGCGTTGATTGCTTCGCGCAGGAGCGCCACGCGCTGATCGTGCGATGCATCCCGGTAGCCTTTCAGATAGACCACGCCGCGCTGCTTGTCCCAGCGCGGTGCGCCGTCGGTCGCGATCACATGGCAACCATGCTCGAGCGCCTCGGCAACTACGAGGCCGAAGTTTTCGCTGAGGGTAGGCAGCACAAGCGCGTCGCACCATTCCCATGCGCGTTCCTTCTCATCGCCGAAGATTGCGCTTTCGATGCGCAGTTCGCAGTTGTCGAGGCCGCGCACCGCCTCTTCGAGAAACTCGACGCCCTTGAGCGGATGGCGGCGTCCGAGGAACAGCAGATGGAGGGGACGGCCATGTGGGATCGCGCGCGGCTCACGGTCGAGCTTGAAGAAGCGTCGGATGTCATTCACGGCGATGCGTCTTGTGTGCGGTTCGTATGCGCGGACCCACTCCGCCTCGGCGTCGCAAAGCGCCTCGATTGCCGAGGCGCGGCGAAGGCTCCAGCGTTCGATTGGCCCGACGAGCCGCTTCTTCCAGCCGTGGTACGCAAGGCGAAGCGGGTCGTAGCAAGCCTCCGGAACCCAGTGGATGTTGCGTCCCCAAAGTGCCGCCCACCAGAGGCACGGCATCCATCCGCAATGGATCCACACCTCGTCGGCGGCGCGAAGTTCGCGGGGCGCGGCCCACCGCCGTATTGCGATATCGTGGCCTGCGGAGCGTTGTTCCGCGGCGAACAGGCGCGCGATCACAGCCGCGCCATTGTTCTCCTGCCACCCATCGCTTATGTGGACAATCTTCATGTCTGACTCATGCGTTAGCGTCTGAAGATCCGATATCCCCAGTAGCCGATGATTTCCTTGAAGAGGTAGCCGTTGCGGGCGGAGGCGTCGAAACTCGGCAGGAAGTCGCGGATTACGAGCGGGCGTCCGAGCAGGGACATTGTCTCATGGTCTGTCGCGGCGGGAATGATTTCCATGTCGGGTGCATAGCGCTTGAACATCAACAGAGCTCGGCGCATGTGCCATGCGCTTGTGACCAGGAGAATCCGCGGCTTCTCGCCCTTATGGCGCGGCTGGAGCAGGTCGCTCACGAATCGCGCGTTTTCTTCGGTGTTGCGCGCCGCCGTTTCGATCGCGATGGCGGTTTGCGGCACGCCCAGATCGAGGAGCAAGGGGACCGAAGAATGGTCTTCGCCGCTGCCTGTCGGCACCACGATTGGCGCCTTGCCGGCCTTGTAGAGACGCGCCGCATGCCATACGCGGTCGGCCGCGCCCATCATTTCGGCGTATGGGCAGACGACAGTGGCCGGATGCATCCCGCCGCCAAGGATGACGATGGCGTCGGCTTCCGGCGAATCTTCGGCGAGTCGCGGCGGAAATTCGTTTTCAAGCGAATATCCGAACGCCTTGGTCATGGCGGCGGTGGACCAGGCCCAGGACCATAACGCGGCGGCAAGACCGATGCAGATCGCCCATGCGCGGGCCTTGCTTCCTTTCCTGCAATCGAATTTCCACATGGTTGCGCAGGCGGACAAACCCAGCAGGAGGCCGATCATTTGCGGATTGAGGAGTCCGGCGACGATTTTGTTGATGATATACATGGATGAAGGATCGCTTTATCGGTTTCACATGATGATCGCGAGTGGGATCAGGGCGGCTGGAAGGATGCGCCAAGGCTCGATGTCGCGTGTCGCGCGGATCGCTGTCTGCGAGATGAGCGCGAGCAGTAAGGGAACCCATGCCGCCTTTGGCGCGCGAGGAAGCAGAAACCCCCATGCAGATGCCGCGAGGCCGACTAGCAGTTGCGAGAGATAGTTCGCCGCCGCGCGCTCGCATCCGTTGAATCCGCTGGCGGGAGGGGCGATCGCGAGGCCGAGCGAAACCGCTAGGAAAAGCTTGCCAAATGCCGAATCGCATGCGAGACGCCATGAGTCCGCCATGTTGGAGGAAAGTGCCGCGCCACGGGCGAGCGCGGCGGCTGCGAGCGCGATCGCCATTGCCCACGGGGCGATGCGTCTGGCGAAGAGCCACGCGGCGGGGTGGGGGATTTCAGCGCCGCAATACGGACACATCACGGCCTTGATGGGGGCAGGTCTGTCGCAGGCTCCGCAAATTGTCTGGTTTTTGTCTGGCATGGAATGGAGGGCGTCCTTGAAATCCAGTGATTCTTGGTCGAACCGAAATTCAAATGGTCCAATGATATCATTGTTGGAAAGACATGCAATGAGTTTTGATTTGTATCCAGCGCCCGAATCCGCTATCATCTTCGGCTCGTAACTTTTGCCATCCATGCGCACGTGCGCGATGCGAAAGTGCGGACGGTCGATTTCTCAACCGAAACTCAAGGAGTAACTAGAACATGGCCAAGACGCCGAAATTCGCCAACGCGAAGGTTTTCGCGTGGGTCGACAAGTGGAACAAGATCTGCACGCCTGACAAGATCCAGGTCGTGACAGGAACTCACGAAGAGCATATCGCCATCTGCGAGATGATGGTCAAGAAGGGCCAGTTCATCAAGCTCAACGAGAAGACGCGCCCCGAGTGCTACCTCGCCCGCTCCCACGAGAGCGATGTCGCCCGTGTCGAAGGACGCACCTTCATCTGCTCGAAGAAGGAAATCGATGCCGGCCCGACGAACCACTGGGTCGATCCGGTCGAGATGAAGGCCAAGATGGAGAAGGCGTACAAGGGCTCCATGAAGGGCCGCACGATGTACGTCATCCCATACGCCATGGGCCCGATCGGCAACCCGATCACCCAGTACGGCATCGAGATCACCGACTCGCCCTACGTCGTCGTCAACATGAACATCATGACCCGCACCGGCGACGCCGTGCTCAAGCACCTCGGCGCCGATGGCGAGTTCATCCCCTGCATCCACTCCGTCGGCGCCCCGCTCAAGAAGGGCGAGAAGGACGTCGCGTGGCCCTGCGCGAAGAAGATCGAGGACAAGTACATCACCCAGTTCCCCGAAGACCGCCAGATCTGGTCCTTCGGTTCGGGCTACGGCGGAAACGCCCTTCTTGGCAAGAAGTGCTTCGCCCTCCGCATCGCTTCCAAACTCGCCAAGGACCAGGGCTGGATGGCCGAGCACATGCTCATCCTCACCCTCACCAGCCCCGAGAAGAAGCAGTACCATGTCACGGCGGCCTTCCCCTCCGCCTGCGGCAAGACCAACCTCGCCATGATGCTTCCCAAGCTCCCCGGCTGGAAGCTCCAGACGATCGGCGACGATATCGCGTGGCCCAAGCCCGGCGATGACGGCAGGCTCTACGCCATCAACCCCGAGAACGGCTTCTTCGGCGTCGCCCCCGGCACCTCGATGGACTCGAACCCCAACGCCCTCAAGTCCTGCAAGAAGGGCACTATCTTCACGAACGTCGTTCTCACCCCCGATGGCGACATCTGGTGGGAGGACATGGGCATCAAGGCCCCCAAGGAAGGCATCGACTGGAAGGGCAATCCCTGCTACGTCTGCGCCGACGACCCGTACCGCATGGGTCCGAAGCCCGGCATGACGAAGAAGGAGATCAAGGAGATGGGCTATGTCGCGGCCCACAAGAACAGCCGCTTCACCGCCCCCGCCGAGAATTGCCCCGTCCTCGACAAGTCCGGCTTCAACGGCCTCTGGAACAAGAAGCCGACCGGCGTGCCGATCGACGCGATCCTCTTCGGCGGCCGCCGTCCCAGCACCATCCCGCTGGTGAACGAGGCCAAGAGCTGGACCCACGGCGTGTTCATGGGTTCCGCCGCCGGTTCCGAGGTTACCGCCGCCGTCATCTCCGACCAGATCGGCCAGGTCCGCCGCGACCCGATGGCGATGCTCCCGTTCTTCGGCTACAACGTGGCCGACTACTTCCAGCACTGGCTCGAGATGGAGCGCACGAGCGCCGATGCGACCAAGCTCCCGAAGATCTACTTCGTGAACTGGTTCCGCAAGGGCGACGACGGCCGCTTCATGTGGCCGGGCTTCGGCGACAACAGCCGCGTCCTGAAGTGGATCTGCCAGCGCATCGAGGGCAAGGTCAAGGCCAACGAGACCGCGATCGGCAACATTCCGTTCGCCAAGGACATCGACCTCGCCAACAACGACCTCAAGGCGAAGTTCCATGTCGTCAAGGCCGACCTCGATGAGATTCTCAAGGTCGATGTCGAGGGCTGGAAGAAGGAAATCGCCACCGTCGGCGCTTCCTACGACGAGTACGACGCCAAGGCTTCCAAGGACACCGCGGTCAAGTCCACGACCGCCAAGCGCGTCCCGAAGGCCCTCCGCCAGGTCCTCGCCGATGTCGCAGCCGCTCTCGCCAAGTAATCTCCGGCGTTAAGCGCATAAAAACGGAGCGGCGCGGGGGGGTTCGCCCTTTCGCGGCCCGGCGGTCTT
>JAZQOE010000118.1:0-3436 GCA_045627705.1 Kiritimatiellia bacterium
GGAGGTCACGCAGGGCCTCAAGGACCACTTCAACGGCGAGTGCTGCGAAGTCGGCATGTACCTCGCGATGTCGCGCCAGGCGGACCGCGAGGGCTATCCGGAGATCGCGGAGGCGTTCAAGCGCTATGCGTTCGAGGAGGCGGAGCACGCGTCCAAGTTCGCGGAGCTTCTCGGCGAGGTCGTCACGAACTCGACGAAGAAGAACCTCGAGATGCGCAAGGACGCCGAGGCGGGCGCCTGCGCGGCGAAGCTCGCGATTGCCAGCCGCGCGAAGCAGCTCGGCTACGACGCGATCCACGACACCGTCCACGAGATGGCGAAGGACGAGGCGCGTCACGGCGCCGGCTTCGCGGGCCTCTACAACCGCTACTTCAAGTAAGCCGATTGGGCACATTGAAGTCAAAACCGCCGCGTTCACTCGCGGCGGTTTTTGGTATAATTACATTGAACGGTGTATGAAAGAACATTGAAATGCCTGTAGCGATGATGGTCAAGCAGATTGAGAATTATCCGGTCGAGGATCGGGTGATGATGGCTGATGCAATCATCGCGTCGTTGAACGGGGTACGTCCCGAATGCGAGGAGGCATGGTCGGATGTCGCGAAATTGCGTCTCGCCGAATTGCGGCTCGGCAAGGTGAAGGGCGTTGCAGGGGCAGATGTCTTCGCACGAGCTCGTCGTCTCTGCCGTCGATGAAGCTGCTGTTCCATCCCGATGCTGACGCGAGTTCCACGAGGGGATTCGGCAGTATCTTCTGATCGATCCTGCGCTTGGCGCGGATTTCGAGGCGAAGGTCGAAGAGGCAGTTGCACTTGCAATGTCCTTTCCCGATGCTTGGCGGGAAATCCGCCCTGGCATCCGGCGTTGTCTCGTTCGCCGTTTCCCGTATGGCGTTCTTTGCTCGTATGACGAGGACGTGTTTTACATTGCCGCCGTCATGCATCTTCATGCCAAGCCGGGATATTGGCGTAAGCGGCTGAAGGACTTGCCGGTCAAGTCACGGCGCACGAATCGGCGAAATCAAGAAGGATGAATGTATGATGGCTTTGCGAGGTTTGTTCGCGGGGGTATTTGCAGTAGGCTCGTTTGTTGATTTTTGCGATGGCTCTCAAGTCGTTGGGTCTGCAAGCAATCGAGTTGCTGTGGCTGCGGTGGACGCGGGTAACAATTTCTACGTTCTTGAACGGAATAGTGTTGAAGAGCAGTTTGGCGGCAGGGTTTACAAGACGTTGTCTGCCGAAACCTGTGCGACGCCGTTTACCGCCGCGCAAGTTGCCGAGCGAATTTTCAAAAAGATTTACGGTGAAGGGGTTGTTCGCGAACGGCCATGGTGCGTAGCTGAAACAGGCGGTTGCTATATTGTGACAGGTTCGTTGCCGAAGGGGTTTGTCGGCGGCGTGGCACAGTTGAAGTTGTGGAAAAAAGACGGACAGGTTTGGGTGTTTTATCACGGAAAATGACGTTGTCCAAGAAACAGCTGGCGGCGGGCTATTGCCTCGCCCCTAGTCTTACCGCACGTTGTCGTTGAGTCGTTCGCGCCAGTAGCCGGGCTAGCAATGGCGGACCTTCCATTTGACGGGGAAAGCGTTGGGATTGGCGGCTAAAACGCGGTAATGGGCGGTTGCCCATTGCGCGAATCGCAGACCCAAGCCAGTTTGCTGGGATTCGTAATAATCCTGCTGGGCGTAATATTCGGCCTCTGCTTCCGGATGGAAAACGAGGGGCTTCATGCGTATTTCGCCAAGGCACGGCGGATGACCTCTTCGCCGTCAACCAACTTGACCGTCCCGTCGAGGACTTCCTGCCGGCGGCGGGCGATTTCCTTCTCCCACGCCGCTTCTATGTCCGGAGGTGAGTCGAATGACGAGGCGACGAACGCATCAGTCATGACATATCCGGGATTGTCCTTGATATGCATCTGATGCCGGGCCGTGTTGATGTCCATTACCTGTGCCATATGCCGTATTATAGCACAAATCGCACGGACTAGCGCGGGTGGTTGCGGCTGATTGGCGAAGGTGGTATAATCGCCGTCTGTTTGGGCGTTAAATCGCCTGAATCGGAGACGACTACGGTCGTGGAGGACAAGGCAATGTGAACAGGGAGGGAGATGGCGATGCACTACGTGCGTAAGTCTGGCCATGACTACCACGAGGGCTACTACTTTATAACGATCAACACCGCGCCGCGGCGGAATTGCCTGTCGCAAATTGTCGATGGCAAGGTTGTGCTGACGCCACTTGGCGAGATTGTCTTGAAGGCGTATCTCAAGATGGCCGCCGATTCGCCAGAGATCGACTTGCGGGTTTGCGCCATCATGCCCGATCATTTCCACGCCATCATCGTCTTTCGGCGACGCTCCGAACATCCGCTCGGGTGGCATATCCGCCGGTTCAAGGCGCGGGCGACGAAGGCTGCGCGCGATTTGACGGGCAACGCTCAGCTTGGGCTTTTTGAAGAGAACTTTCACGACTTCATTTCCTTTTCGGCCGATCAGCTCGACCGTTATACTCAATATGTGAAGTCGAACCCGATTCGCTGGCAGTGGAAGCACGACCACCCCGATTTCTTCCGCAAGCACTTTGCGCTTCAGCATCCGCGCCTGCCTTGCGGAATTTCCTGGACGGCCATCGGCGACCGCTCGCTCTTGGATATGCCGCAGCTGGTGCCGGTCATCGTTCATCGGCGCATTACGGAAGCCGAGCGAAAGGCCGAGGTTGCGCACTATCTTGATCTTGTGCGAGGCGGAGCGGCGTTGATCGGCGGTTTTATCTCGCCGGGCGAGAAAGAAGTCGCGAAGGGCGCGTTGGAAATTTCCGGTGCCAAGGTGATTTGCCTGTTGCCGTATGGCCTTAAGGGCTATAAGCCGCATGGTGTCGCTGTCAAGCGGCTGGCCGAGAGCTTGACGCTTGTTCTGTCGGGTTTTCCAGAGTCGGTTCCGGCGACGCCGATCAATTACGAGAACTGCCATCTCAACAACGACTGGGCGCGGCAGATCGCAGGGGCTGGCGGCGGTAAATCGCCGGGGGCGTAACGACAGACGGGCGGAGAGGGGCGAATTTGGCCTGGCGGTTCTCGATTCGCGCCATTTATGGCGCAGGGGTGGCGCGTCCGCTGGTCGCTGATTGACCGCCCAAACGTCGCCCGATTTGTGCTATAATACACAAATATATTTCTAACTGAAACCATAACCCAAAAGAAGGAAAAGGAAATGGCAAAGAAGATCATGGTCGACGGCAACACCGCGGCCGCTCAGATTGCCTTCGCGTGCAGCGAAGTTGCGGCAATCTATCCGATCACCCCGTCCTCGCCGATGGCGGAGACGTGCGACGACCTCGCGGCCGCCTGCAAGACGAACATCTGGGGCTCGATCCCGTCCATCGTCGAGATGGAGTCCGAGGGCGGCGCCGCCGGTGCGGTGCACGGGTCGCTCACG
>JAZQOE010000119.1:0-5100 GCA_045627705.1 Kiritimatiellia bacterium
TTCGCCGGCGCCCTTGAAATCGCGGTAGATCCGGAGGACCTCCTCCTCGGAGAAGCCGAGCATCGCGTTGAAGCGGCGGTCCTGCGAGATGTTCGTCGCGATGTTGAAGCCGCTCGTCAGGTCGTCGAGCGTGACGGGCGATACGCCTGTCATGAAGATGCGGTCAACATCGCCCTTGAACTTCTTGAACCATTCGCGGTAGAAGCCCGTGCCGTGGGTGATCGACTTGTACGGCTCCTTCCCCGCCGAACGGATAAGCGCGTTGGTGAAGTTGTCGTATTCGTCGATGAAAAGGTAGATCGGTATGCCAACCGCCCTTGCGCGGGAAGTGAGCGCCATGAACTGTTCGAGCGCGCCCTTGTCGATCACCTCGCCCCTGAACTGCGCATCAAACACATCGGGGTAGCGATCGATGAAATCCATGAAGCGAACGGAGAGATAAGCGGAAAAAGACTCCTCCAGGGATCTGCCATCGACGGGGCCAGCCTTCGAGAAATCGAGCGCCAGAACCAGATACCTGTTGCGGTTCGGCGTGGGGTCCGCGGCGACGGCGAGGCCGCCGAAGTACCTTTCGAAATTATCCTTCTCTTTCAGGTCGTAGTAGTACCTGAGCATATCGACCATGAGCGACTTGCCGAAGCGGCGCGGGCGCACGAAGAATACGAACGATCCGGCGCGCTCCAGCGTGGCGATGAAGCCCGTCTTATCGACATAGTAATAGCCCTCGTTGCGGATCCGCCTGAAATCCGAAATCCCGTAGGGGATGCTTTCTGCGCCCAGTTTGTCCATGCCGGCAATGTAGCACATTTCAAGGAGAAGTAGGAAGGGAGAAGTGAGAAGCAGGGGAACTATCCATTGATTTTCCCGCCGCAACGAAGTATATGTTAATTCCAAACAGGGAACACCATGAAACAAACTTCCATCGATTCTTTCCTTCGTCTTTCGGGATTCGCATTCGCGATGTCGGCACTAGCCGCGTTCGCGGGCAACAACTGCCATGACGGCGTGGCCAAGGCGCTGCCGGTCAAGGACGGCGCCGCACCGGCCATCGACGGCTCGCTCGCCGACTGGGACCTCACCGCGCCCGTGCTTTGCTGGAATGCCGATGAATTCGCCGACCAGCAGAATGCCGCGTTGTACTTCATGTACGACAAGTCGTTCCTCTACTTCGGCGCGGAAATGGCGCTCTTCGACCATGACGCCACGAACGAAAATCGCCCTGAAGACCGCTTCTGGGATGGCGACGCCCTGCAGCTCCGCCTCTCGACCGACAAGTCCCTCCCCTTCCCTCTCCCCGGCAAGACCAACGCCGGCGATCCCTCCTCGCCCTACTTCCAGAATGACGCCGTCACATGCGTAAATCTCTGGAAGAACACGAAGGATGGCAGCGACAATCTTTTCGTCACCCCACGCGCGAATCTCGATGGCGACAATGTGAACCATCCCGAAGGATCGCAGGTGAAGATCGTAGCTGGCGACAAGTCGCTCGTCTTCGAGTCGCGCATCCCGTGGTCGGCTATCGGCGTCGCCGATGGCGCATGCCCCTTCGCCCCAGGCGAGCGAATGGCGGCAATCGTCGATATCAAGTGGTTCCCCAGCGGCGACGGCCACATGACCGCCGCGATCTTCAACTCCGACCCAGGCGCCTTCGCATTCCTCAACCCCGGCAGCTGGGGCCAGGTCGAATTTCTCGCCGAAGGCAACCTCCCTCCATCCGGCGAAACATTCAAGTCCATCGCAGAAGCCGCCCGCAATGGCCAGGCGCCGGACACCGAAGGCTGCGCCCGCATCGCCTTCAATCTTCCAAAGAAGGCGAAGGTCTCGGTCAACATCTTCGATGAAAACGGCGGCGTGATCCGCGAACTCATCGGCGGCGAAGAGCATGACGCCGGCGAAGTCGAAGTCTTCTGGGACGGACGCGACGCGCTCGGCTTCCCATGCGAGATCGGCAAGGCCTACCGCTGGGGCGCATACGCCCACGACGGCATCGACGTCGAATACTTCGGCACCGTCGGCACCTCCGGCACCCCGCCATACGAAACGCCCGACCGCAAGGGTTGCTGGGGCGGAGACCACGGTCCCGCAGTCGCGGCCGCCGCCGATTCCACCGGACGCTATTTCGTATGGTATGGCTCGGAAGGCGGACGCGGCATCGTGAAGACCGACCTCGATGGCAATACCATCTGGCGCTCCTCCCCATTCGTCTGCGGCGGCTGGGGCAACTACTCCTGCATCGCCGCCAATGGCGAAAAGCTCTTCCTCGTGCACGAAACCCGCTCGGGCAGGGATGTCGTCGCCCAGCTCGTGCGCCTCGACGCCTCGACCGGCAACTACGAACTCTTCCCGAACGGCGCAGGCTCGATCATGCTCGGCGTCGCGAAGACGGAACCCGTCCTCCCCGACAACTGCCCCACGAAGCAGGGTCCGCAGTTTGAATGCGCCGGCATCGCGGTCCTCGGCGACGATGTCTTCATCTCCGACTACACTGGCAACCGCATCCTCGTGCATGACGCCGTCTCCGGCGAACCCAAGCGCGAGCTGGCCGTTCCCGGACCGCGCGGAATCTGCATCCGCGACGGCGCAATCTACGTCGTGCAGGCGATCGCGCAGTCCGCCGACGCCCAGCCCGCATTCCGCTGCGCGGTCGCAAGGGTCGATCCCGCAAACGGCGCGATTGAAACGGTCGTGGACGACGGACTCGTCGCCCCATACGGCATCGCCGTCGATACGCAAGGGCGCGTCCATGTCTCCGACCTCGGCACAAGCCAGCAGATCAAGACCTTCGAAAACGGCAGGCTCGTCCGCGCACTCGGCAAGGAGGGCGGCCGCGCTTTCCTCGGCCGCATCGACACCGACGCATTCCTGCTGCCGTTCGGCATAGCCATCGACGAGAAGAACACGCTCCTCGTCCCCGAAGCGTCCGCCCCGAAGATCGTGAACCTGATCGACGCCGAAAGCGGCAGGAGCCTCCACCGCTACTACGGCTACACCGCGTATTCGCCGTCGAACATCCCGGACTGCGACGATCCACTCCTCGAGTACTACTCCCTCTCCGGTCCCGAATCCTTCGCCCGCGCCCGCATCCCCGACGAGGGCGGCGCAGGCTTCCCCGACGCATCCTGGGACTTCCCCGGCGCGGGCCAGCCTGAATTCGGCTGCATCATGAACACGATGAACATGCCCGAAGTCATGCGTTGCGCCAACGGCCGCAAGTACCTCGTCCCCGATGGCATCGCAAGCCGCGCCAACGGCGAACCCATCACGATCTGCATGATCGATGGCGACGCCATGATCCCCGTCGCCTCATTCACCCGCGCCGTCTCGCTCGCCACGCCGAATTCAATCCCGCTCGAAATCTGGATGGACGCAAATGGCGACCACAAGATCCAGCCCGAGGAAAAGACCATCCTCTCCGAAGTCGCCGGACGTCCCGTGCGCCCCGCCGACGCCGATGGCGGACTGACGCTTACCCCCAATGGCGACGCCTTCCTCCTCACCACCGCGAATTTCCTCGTCGGCATCCCATGCCGCGGCTTCTCCGATGCGGGCGTGCCGCAGTGGGATATCGGCGCAGCCTATATCGCCGTTCCCGAAATCGTCCCGGGCCTCGCCCACATGCACTGCACATGGCGCTCCGGCTCGGTCGGCTGGCGCCGCGACTCGCAAGGCAACTTCTACACGTCTGTCGCCTGCGACGTCAAATACGCAACCGAGGAATACGCGAAGTACATGCACCAGGGCATGGGCCACACCGCCGACATGAACGCGGTCTTCCTCTTCAAGTACGATCCGTCCGGCAAGCTCGTGTGGCGCGTCGGCCGCAAGGCCGTTGGCAGCGCGAAAGCCGGCGAGATCCTCAACCACTGGGTGCACGCCGGCCTGATCGGCGACGACTACACCGTGGCCGCGTCCGAATGGGGATGCTTCACCGTCTATACCGCCGACGGCTTCTATGTGGACCGCCTGTTCGACACCCCCGGCCTTCCCGGGCGCGGCATCCCGTACACCTTCGGCGGCGAGGACTTCTCCGGCCGCATCCAGTACTTCCCGCAGCGCGACGAAGTATGGGCGTACAACTCCGGCCACACATTCCGCGTCATCGGCTTCGAGAAGGGCCGCGTAAAGGGCGAATGGCGCACCGATGGCGAAGTCACGCTCGAACTCGTCAAGCCCCTCTCCTTCCCCGGCGCGAAGCCGAAGGAAATCGGCAAGGTCGCCTTCTCGCGCGAAAATGGCAGGCTCGTCTTCACGGCGCATGTCGATGACGCCACGCCGCTCGTGAATGTCGCGCCCGACGTGAACGCGGTCTTCAAGGGCGGCGACGCCGTGGGCTTTGAAATCGGGCCCGCCTGCGAACCTGAAGCGATTCCCGAGCGCAACCGCGACGCGGCGCGCCGCATCGGCTTCACCCGCGTCCTCGCGGCGCGCATCAACGGCGCCGACCACGTGGTCGCGTTCAAGCCCTTCACCGACCAGGCGAAGCGTGAACAGGAATACGAGACGCCCGCTGGCGGCCTCTCCGCGTTTGAGTTTGTCGGCGACATCCCGGATGCCACTGTCGAATTCACGCAGGACGCGAACGGCAAGGGATACACCGCGAAGATCGCAGTGCCCGCCGAATTCCTCGAGATCGATCTCGATGGCGAAGTCTTCTTCGATGCCGAAGCGCTGCTTTCGGGCGATGGCGGCCGCGGATTGCAGACAGTCCAGCGCGTCTATCTCAACAATCCTGATTCATCCGCCACGACGATGGTCGATGACGTCCCCACCGAGGCCCGCCTCCATCCCGCCGGCTGGCGGAAGCTGGAGTTTTGAGGCAGCCCATCCGCGCCGTGTCCGGTATTTCTCCTTGCCGCCGGCGCGGCATTCCCCATGCCATGGCCGCCGGGCAAATGGATGCCGGTGTCCTTGTGTGCACAACGCGCACCGACAATTCCCGCTTGCGGGTCGCGCAAGGCACATGGTAAAATCGCACAATCATTTGGAACTTCCAACGTAGGGAAGGATTGCAACCATGGCTGAAAACGAAAACAATGAGCAACAGGGCGCGTTTCTTGCGGATCGCTTCCGCAATCCCGCCGAAACGATGGAGAAGAAGTC
>JAZQOE010000120.1:0-17392 GCA_045627705.1 Kiritimatiellia bacterium
TGGCGGCGGTCCCGGAGGGCGGGACCGAGACGACGATCACGATGATCGCGGACGTGTCCATCGACGGCAATGCCGGCGTGACGATCCCCGCGGGCAAGAGCGTCGTGCTCGACCTCGCCGGGCATAAGATCGCCCAGACCGCCGCGGATGCGGCCGGGGCGCACGTGATCAGGAACAACGGCTCGCTCGCCATCGTCGATTCCTCCGCGGGCGCGGAGGGCGAGATCTCGTTGACCGCCCTCAAACCATCGACCGTCGCGTATCCAGCGTATGCGTCGAACGTGATAGACAACAACGGCGTGCTTGCCGTGAAGGGCGGTACGCTTGCGAACGCCACGGATCTGGGCGCCGCGAAAAATTCCGCCTGCTATGCGATCGACAATGCGCCCAATGCCTCCATCGAGATTTCTGGTGGCGGGCTCGCGGCGGAGGGGACGGCCATACGCCATCGTTTCACCTCCTCGGGCGAAGGTTCGATCACCATGACCGGAGGCGAAATATCCGGCTGCAGGAACGGCATCTGGGTCCAGAAGGACGTTTCCGGCGCCGATGAGGGTTCCGCGACCGTCAAGATCTCCGGCGGCACTATCTCCGCCACGGAATATGCGTGGTATGACTATGCCCACAACGGGGCGCTCACCAACGTGTTCTGGGAGATTTCCGGCGGGGAGATCTCGGGCGACTGCTTCAGCTACGGGGCCAATGTCGAAATCTCCGGCGGGACGTTCGACGATGCGGAAGCGTTCGACGACGGAATCGGATTCTGGTTGAACCGCAATGGTTCGGGCAACAAGGCCGGCATTGTCGGCGGCCTCTTCAAGATCAAGGATGCGGACCACTTCTTCGTGAAGGACCGCGCGGTTTCCGGCTATCCGAAGGCGAAGGCTGTTTCCGGCGGCATCTACTCGGTCAAACCGCCGGCGGAAATGGTCGCCGACGGCTACGAGGCCGTCCCCAATCCCGATTCCGCCACTGCCGGCGAGTATCCGTGGGCAGTCCTTCCCAAGGATGGCGGCGAAATCCGCCAGATCGAGCCGATGAGGATAACCTGGCTGAAGTCGATGCACGACGACCCGTCCTACACGAACGAGAACCCGCTTGTCGTGACGATCCTCGATTCGCAGGTTGACGGCGCGGTGGACGACTTGTTCGGCGACACCGCCGTCAACAAGTTCGTCGGGACCGGCATCAGGGACGTCGCGTCAGGGATCTGCGTCAACGTGCGCCTCCTCATGGTCTGCTACTCCGACCACTTGAACGGCGGTGGCTACCAGCTGCCCGGTGCGGTGGTCACGCATGCGGCGTTCGACGTGAAGCCCGTGGACGCGGCCGGCAGGGAGATAGCCATCCACGCCGGGACGAATGTCACCTTCCGTCTGCCGGTCTCCAGCGGTGTCGTGAGCGATAGCATCAAGTGGGCGAGGGTGTACCACGAGGGCAAGTACATCGGCGACTGCAAGGTGATGGACGACGCCAAGCTTGGAGGGAAGTACATCCAGGTCGTGTCGGACAGCTTCAGCGAGTACAGCTATGTGCTCGAGGGCGTCGACATGCCCACGTCCTCCGCGGTGGACATCCGCGCGTACGAGGGCGGCGATGGCGTGGTCGTCGAGTTCCAGACCCTCGACGAAAACGCCGGGGAAGACGGCGAGGCCACGATCGACATCTACAGGAAGGACGCCTCCGGCGAGTTCACCCTCGTCGGCAGCGTTCCCGCCGTCGGCCATGGCGACAACCTCTACAAGATCGAAGTCGAGGGCCTTGAGGCCGGCGGGACATACACGATCGCGGTCAACGACGAGGAAGGCCGCTGGCATACGATCGACGACGTAGTGGTCACGAAGTTCGCGACCGAGATGATCCGCATGTCGCCCGATGGAATCGCCCTCAGGTGGACCTCCATCCCCGGCCGCGCCTACAGGGTGATGTACGCGACGTCGCTCCTCGGTTCCTGGAACGAGATCGCGACCGTCGTCGGCGCCGACAACGCCGATTCCACCGAGTACTTCGTATGGAACGGGAAGCTCGGAGAATCCGCCTCGCGCTTCTTCAAGATCGTGATGGCCGACGACTAACCCTCGTCCGTCCGCCAAAAAGGCGCGCCGGGGCGTCAACGCCCCGGCGCGCCTTTTTTCCACTTGCCAACTTGAAACTCCGCCAACTCCGCCAACTTGGCAACTCGCGACTGCCACGGCACTGCTTGACTCGTTCGGGTAGTCGGCAACTGGCAGTGCAACGCAGTCCCGCGTTGGCAAATGGGCAAGTTCGCCAGTTGCAAGAGTCGCCAAGTGGAAGAATCCCGGGGTCTGTTCCCCCCCATCGCATCTCCATTTTCGGGGTGTGTCCCCGTTCCCAAACGGGGTCTGTCCCTGTTTTGCGCTTATGGGGACAATACGCAAACTGGCGTATGCGGCAGAGTGGCGAGATCAAAGCGGGAAACAAGCTGAGAGGGCATGAGCTGCTCGCCGCGTTCCGCCCAGCCGCATGTCCACGCGAGATACCCCACGAGGCGCTCGGGCGTGATGCCTTGGGCGCGCAGCGCGGAAAGACGCGTATCGCCATGACGCTTCGCCAATCTCCGTCCGTCCGGCCCGACCACAAGCGGGACATGAAGGAAGTCCGGCGCCTTCAAACCCAGTGCCGAGTAGAGCAACAGCTGTCGATGCGTCGCGGGGAGAAGATCGTCGCCGCGCACGATTTCTGTAACGCCCATCGCTGCATCATCGACGACTACCGCGAGCATGTACCCTGCTCCGCGCGGGTGTCGCGCGATTACGAAATCGCCAATCTCGCGGTCGATGCATTGTCGCTGCGTGCCGCAAAATACGTCTTCGTAATGCGATTCGGTTCCATCCGCTACACGGAAGCGCCATGCCGGCAGGCGTCCGGCTTCCATCGCGTCCCGTGCTTCGTCGTAGCTGGCAAAGCGCCCACGACACGTGCCCGGATAGAAGAGCCCATCCTCCGATGCGTGTGGCGCGGACTGCCCGGCCTCGACATCCTTCCTGCTGCAGATGCACGGATAGACAAGTCCAGCATCGCGCAATTTGTCGAGCGCCGCGGCATAAAGATCCATGCGCTCGGTTTGCACATAAGGCGCATTTCGGCCGCCGACATCGGGTCCTTCATCCCAATCGAGTCCCATCCACCGCAGGTCTTCGAGAATCTGCGCGGCGGCGCCATGCTTGACCTTCGGGTGGTCGAGGTCTTCGATGCGCATTACGACTCGTCCGCCCGCCGCCCGCGCGCGCAGCCATGCGATCATGAGCGTCCGCGCGTTGCCGAGATGAAGCGCGCCTGTCGGGCTTGGCGCGAGACGCCCCACATACCCGCTCACATCAGGCCCCTTTCGATGTTGCCGGGATGAAAGTCGAAATCATGCTCGCCCGCGCGGATTGAATCCCAGATTTCCAGCTGGCGTTCCCTCGAAAGCGGAAGCCAGCGGAAATCGCAGCGGAAGCATTTGACGCCGCCAGTGCGCAATGCCGCAATCGCGTTGATCGCGGAGAATGGACGCTCGTCCGCCGTCACCGAAAACCCGCCACGCACGAGAGTGCGCAAAGTGCGGCCGCGCTTGTCTCGAAGGCGAATCCCTTCTTCTGGCCATGCCGAGGCATCAAGCGAATATGGCTGATCTTGCTGGTCTTGACGGCACACGGCGGGAATGTCCGGTGGCGTAGCAGCGATGAAAAGCGGCGTGTGCTGGAAAACGAGCGCGTCGGTCGAAGGTTCGCACGCGCAATGCGAAAGGATGTTTTGAAGGTCATCCTCCGCGGATGTCGCGACGCGCGACACCCCCATCTCGCGCAGCTGTTCCTTCGCGAGGCGGTTCATGGCGATGAGCGGCGAGTCCGCCGTGACGCTTTCGACGAGTCCATCGCCTAGTCCGCGCAACAAGCGCAACCCCGCGAGATCGGCGCATTCCCAATGCCGCCATCCGTCGCGAGCAAGTTCGGCCACGGCGTTCCCAAGTTCCGTCCAATCGCCCTGCCGCGTAAGCGGAGGAAGCGCCAGGCGGATTGTTTGCCCATCGCGCGCATCGCGCCATGCCGACAAAAAACGGCGCGCCGTTTTCCACGGCGCAGCACCGAGTTCGAGGATTGTTTCATCGGCGCCATCGAATGCCCCGGGCGCTTCCGAAACATCGAGTTTTACGGACCAGAGTTCGTTATGCAGCAGAGTGCGCTGCCCCAGCGTGCCGCGGCGGTTTGGGGCAAACCGCCCTACCTCTTCGAGCCCGTATTCGTCCTGATCTATGGTAGGGCGCGCTGCCCCAGCGCGCCGAATTTCATCGGGCAAGTTATCGCTAGTGCCGTCAGCACGGAGGTTGGCCTTCTCTTTGGCGATCGATATCCATGCATCCAACTCCGCGTGGCGCTGCGCCGAGAGTTTGGACTCTGCGTCTTCGCGCGCCGCATCGAGGCGTTCCGCGAGTTCGCGGCGCACATCGTTCAGTTTCGATACGGGGATGAACACGTGGTCGGGGTCCGAAACCGAAAGCGCACCGAGCGTCCAGCGTGTGCCGCCGAGACGTGCGAAAGCCTTTTTGATTGCGCCTTCCGTCGCTTCTGGCTGACGCGCGATATCGAGCGGACCGGGGATTTGCGCAGTCGCAAAAAGCGGCGCGCCGTTTTTTTGCGCTTGCGGCGCCGCCGCGGTGAATGTCGCTCCATCGTGCGCAAGTTGCGCGACGACCGCGATGGGCTGCGGCGGGAAATCGAATGTGGGAGTGGCGTCGCATTTGAAGCGGCGCTGAACGGCGAGGGACGACCCGCAGAAAATCTTGCAACCCTCGGGGATGCGAGGCGCGTCTGGCGGGAGCGAGATTTCGACATACGAGTTCGCGCGCGTTTCAATGCGTTCGCGATTTGGATCCTCGGCGAGACGCAGGTTGAGGAGCGGGAATCCGTATGGACGCGGTGCGCCCGGGATGTCGATTTGGATGCCGTCGTGACGCTCCAGGGCGCGCGATGAACGGAAGCGCATCCAGCCAACGCCTTGTTCGCGCCAGATTGCCTCGGCGACGCCGATTGGTGCGCCACGATGGCCGACGGCAGAAGAGTCGATTACTGCGCGCGGGGATGCAAGGCCATCAGCATGGAGGGCTGTCGTAGGGCGGCTGAAGATCGTCTGAAGGTCGGAGATCCGATCGCGTTCCTCCGCGGGGGAGAGGCGTCCATCCAGCTTGCGGCGGTACAGATCCGTAACGGCGGCGACGTATAGCGGCGTTTTCATGCGGCCCTCGATCTTCAGGCTGGCGACGCCGGCGTCGATGAGACGCGGGATGTTAGGCAGCATCGCGAGGTCGCGCATCGAGAAGCATGGGTGCGGAGTTGGGTCGCCATCGCGCACGAACGATTCGCGGCAGCAATAAGCGCATCGTCCGCGGTTGCCGCTGCGTCCGGTCGAATGCGAGGAAAAAAGGCACATTCCGCTGTAGCTGTAGCAGAGTGCGCCGTGAACGAACACTTCGATTTCGACACCCGATTCGCGGACGATTTCCGCGATGGTTTCGATTGGCAGTTCGCGCGCGAGGACGACGCGGGAGAAACCGAGTTCACGCGCGGCGATCGCGCCTGCGGCATTGTGGATCGCCATTTGCGTGCTGGCGTGGATTGGAAGCGAAGGGAAGAAATGTCTTGCGATGCGGATGACTGCGGGGTCCTGGACGATCATCGCGTCGGCACCCGATGCGGCGACATCGGAGATCGAGTCCAGCGCGTCGTGCAAATCGGCGTCACGGAGAAGAGTGTTGACCGTTACATAGACGGCGCGCCGCGGCGAAAGGGAATGGGCGTACGCGACAAGCCCCGCGAGTTCGGCTGGGGAGAAGTTTACCGCGTCGGCTCGCGCGGAAAGGCTGCGCAAGCCGAGGTAAACGGCGTCGGCGCCATTCTGAAATGCCGCGTAAGCCGCATCGCTGTTTCCTGCGGGGGCCAGAAGTTCCGGGAGATGATTCATTGCGCATGACGATAGCATTTTGGGGATTTCCATCATACGCCTTTTATTTTCGTGGCAGGGAATGATTATCTTCAATTCAAATCTCTATCTTGCATTTCCCCACGGATTACACGAAAATAAACATCATGTTGTCGCCGTTCATAATCTGGCTGCGCGCAGGCGCGTGCCGCATTCCGCGAGGGCGCAGTGGACAGGCCATGATCGAGTATGTGATCGTGGCTGTCGCGTTGCTTGCCGCCGTGGCCGTGCTCGCGCTCTTCCTCTATGCGTTGCGGCTACAGGCCGACAGAACGCTTACACTGGTGTCATCGGACTATCCGTGAACGGCGCGCCGTTTTTCCACACACGACAAGCAAAAGGAGCATGACAATGGCAAAGAAATCCCGCAAGTCCCGTAGCGGCCAGGCGATGGTCGAATACATCATCATCGTGGTCCTGATCGCGATTTCCGGCATCGTCCTCTTCGGCAAGTTCGGCAAGGCGATCTTCAAGAAGACCGCCGGCGCCACATCGGCGCTCGACGCGGATGTCGGCTCGGAGGCGCAGTCCGAATACGACAATGTCGGCGATGGCGAGGGCCTCCGCAATCTCCAGGAAGATGGTTCGTTCTAAGACGGCCAATTCCCGCGGCGGGCAGGCAATGGTCGAGTCGCTGATCGCGATTCTTCTCATTTGCCTGCTCTTTTTCGGTTTGTTCCAACTCGCGCACGCATCTGCGAGCCGCGAGATATTGCGTCATGCCGCCGCGCGGGCCGCCCGCGCACGCGCCGTGGGCTTCAATGGCTGGATGGTTAGGAAGTCGATGCGCGTGGCGGCGATTCCGAATGCCGGCAAGATGACCGTTCCCGCCGACGAGCGTTTCGTAAACCAGGCGTTCATCGACGCTGTCGCATCCGGTAAACCCGGCGAAGTCTGGGATCTTGCGCTCGAATCGAACCCGCACAGCGACCGCGCCGATTTCGAACTTGCGCGCCTTGGCGACTATCTCGATTCGCCAAACAATCCGACCGCCGGCCAGTTGCTTGACTACGAGGACTGGGATTCGATTGTCGGCGACGGCCTTGGCGGCAGTGGTTTCGCGCCGCTTGGGACAACCCACATGGCCGAGGTCGATGTCCGCCAGGAATATCCGCTCCGGCTGTATGTGAAAGCGCTTTTCGACATTGTCGGGACTGGCGGCAAGGCGATGGAAGACGGCGTACTCCGCCTCCACGCCGAACAGGAAATCGAAAACCACTACCCGCTCTACCTCGAGGACCATGGCTATTGACAGACAGCAACGCCGCTTGTTTCCGCGCGTGCCCATGCGCCACGAGAAAGCGGTGCGACGCATGGGCAGGGGCGGGCAAGCGATTGTCTTCCTAGTGCTGGCGCTTACGATCCTTGCGTTCGTGTTTCTTTGGAATGTCGATTTGCACCGGATTGTCGCCGCGAAATCGCTGAGCCAGAATGGCGGCGATGCCGCGGCACTTGCCGCGGCGCGTTGGCAGGGCGACACCCTGAATCTCATCGGCGAACTGAATGTGATGCATGCGCTTGCCCTCGCCGATGCCGGCAAGCCAGGCGCCGACAACGCTGCGATCAATGCCGCGGTCGATGCCATCACGAACATCCAGACGCGCCTTTGCATGACAGGCCCGATGGTTGCGCTCATGGCCGCGCAGACGGCCGCGAAGAACAACCGAATCTACGCCGAGCCAGATTTTGCGGAGTTGATTCGCGACCATGCCTCCGATGTCGCGAAGTATGGCGCGGTCGTCAACGGCGCACAGGCGATCGAGCCTCCATTCCCAGGAGCATGGGAGGCATACGCCGCGATGCTTCGCTCCGCTGCCGAACACGGCATAGCGGCGGGACCCGACAATGCGCGCTTCTATGGCGATGCGTCAGGCGGGCATATCCTTCTCGACCGCGATTTCTACAATGCGATCGCGGGACGCAACTGGTGCTGGTTCTTCCTTAACCAGAAGATTTCCGATGATCCGCCGCGCACGCTTCTCGATGAATACACTGGCTACACTTGGTGGGAGCCGCTTCCAGAACCAGAGCCCCCGCAATACTTCGACTGCGAGATTTTCGGCCTTGGCGTGATGCCCGTGACTTGTCGGTTGAGGATGGCGATTGGCAAGGCGTCGTTCCAGGAAGGCGCGGCCCAGCAGGGTGTCGATATCACGGCTGAAGAACTTGATCCCGCGATGGAGCGCGAAGAGACTTGGTTCTTGTACAACCGGTCCCTTTGGTCGTCGTGGGATGCAATCCAGGCCGATGGACCCGACGCATTTCCGGTCGTCGGTCCGCTCAAATCCGAATACGACTACATGGGCGCGGATGCCGTGGTGCGCGTTTACGCGAGCGCGGATCGCATCGGCACCGCGTCCGGCAAGGAGCGCGACGAGATTGTCTGGACAGCTGCGGCGAAACCCTTTGGCTATCTCAAGACCGATTCGGTCGAAGGCGGCAAAATTCCGCCGCAAACGCTCGGCCTGGTTTTCCCAGCGTTCCGCGCGGTACGCCTGATCCCTGTCGATACCGCATCCGGCGCCGACACGTCCGCGTTCGATATCCAATGGCGTCGCCATGTCGCCGAACACCTTCCACTCTACACCGCGTCAGGCGTGCTCCACGATGGCTGCGCATACTGTGCGCGCTTGCGTCAGTGGGAAGATCCCGCCTTCCGCAAGCGCGGCAGTCTATGGCTGGAGGACAACAGCGGGAAGTGCCGTTTGCCATCACCGCACGGCGGGCGCGGCGGCGGCACGCGGCGTGGGCACTGATGCCGCTTCCGCATCCATGTCATTCCTTTCCCAAAGCACCATGCACTCACTCATTTCAAAATCGCTTGAATGCCGCATCGCGCAGGACAATGCGCTTGAGATCATCGACCTTGAACGCGGCGAGCGTCTCTTCTCCATTCCCGGCGCACGACTGTTTCTTCCGCAATTCGCTGGTGACGCAGCACTCGCAGATGTGGCGGTCGATGGCGGTGAAATGCGTTTGCGCTTTTCGTCGAAGGCGCTTGAATCCGCGGTCGTCACGATCCGCGTCGCCGATCCTGGCTTCGCGATCGAGGGCGCGTTTACGCCGCTGGCGGATTGCGAGTTGAACCGCCTGGACATTGTCCCATGCGACACGCGTACTACCCTTTACGAAATCCATGCGTTTCGAAACCGCCACGGCACCGCGCGCACATGGCCCGACTGCCTGCTCGGCGCATCATTCGAAATCGACACCTTTTCATGCGACTGGCAGTTCGCCCCGCATCCGACGGCGCTTCTCTTCGCCCGTGCCGACACACACTTCTTCATCGGCGCCACCTGCGCCCCGCTTGGCGGGTACGGCCTTTACGCCAAGGGCGGCAACAATCGCTTCGATCATTTCTACCTCGACCACGGGCAGGAAGGATGGGGAATGAAACTGGCGGCGCGCCGCGAATGGCGCACCCCGGCATTCCGCTTCTTCGTGAACCGCACCCGCGACACATTCTCGACCTACGCGCGCTTTGGCGAGATACTCGTGAAGGAGGGCGCGATCGCCGATCCCGCTTCGCGGAAGCGCATCCCGTGGCATCACGAGCATGTTTACTGCACCTGGATCGACCAGATGAACCTCGCGTCGATCATGACCGACGAAGAAGCGGCGCGCCGCGCAGGCGACAGCGGCGACATGCATGCGCGCACCGCGCTTCCGCTCGACGAGGCGATGGTGCGCGAGGCGGCGGCCCTGATCAAGCGCGAGGGCCTGCCTATCCGCTCGATCCTGCTCGATGGCGGATGGAGCGTGAACTCGACAGACTTCCGCGCCGATCCAACTCGCTTCCCGAACATGCGCGGACTTGTCGATGACCTTCACGCGATGGGTTTCAAGGTACTTGCCTGGTGGACATGGGCGGAAGTGCGCGGCGCCGCCGGCGAAGCCGCGATCGGTCTCGACCATTGCATCCTCGGCGGCAAACGGAACCGCCACGGTTCGATCATCGGCGACTTCTCGAAAAAATCGACGCAGGAAGAATACCTGCGGCCGATGTTCCGCAGGTTCTTCTCGGCGGATCCCGACTGCTACGACTTCGATGGGATCAAGACGGACTACATGGCCGACAAGGTCCATCCCGACATGCCGGCGGAAGATCCCTCATGGCGAGGCGAGGAGAACTACATCCTCCATCTCTACCGCTTCTGCATGGATGAAATGCGCCGTCACAAGCCAGACGCAATGCACATCGGCGCCGCAGGCAACTACTTCCTCGCCGAAGTAACAGACACAAGCCGCACTTTCGATGTCGCAAACGACGATGTTGGGATACACGTCGAACGCGCCAAGATGCTGACAGCGACAACTCCTGGCGTTTCGCCTGTATTCGATATGCACATCTTTCGCACGCGCCGCCGCGAGTACCTTCGCGCCGCGAAGGCGATGGGCGTGCCGCTTCACGTCGGCGAGCTTTTCACGACGCGTGACGACATGATGGCGCCTGTCGAAAGAATGAACGCGGAAGATTATCGCGAGCTTCGCGAGGAACTTTGAAATGGTGACTTCACTTTCCGAAAAATGTTTTGAAGGAATGCCCGGCGCATACGCCGCGATGTTCACGCCGTATGACAAGGACGGGCGCGTCAATCCCGCCTGCATCGAAGGCATCATCGAGCATGGCATCGCGAATGGCCTTGCGGGTTTCTACCTCACAGGCACGACCGGCGAATGGTGGCTGCTTTCGATGGAAGAGCGCAAGCTCGTGATGGACACCGCCGTGAAGGCGGCGAAAGGGCGCGTGAAACTCATCGCCCACATCGGCGCGAACTGCACCGACGATTCGGTCGAACTCGCGCGCTACGCCGCGAAAATCGGCATAGACTGGATTTCGTCGATCACGCCGCAACTTTACAGGAACTCGTTCGACGCGGCCCTCTACCACTACAAGACGATCACCGCGGCGACAGATCTTCCATTCATGGTCTATTCGATGGGAAGCGCGCTCGTGCCGGATCGCGATGTACGCTTCTTCGATCTCCCGAACGTGAAGGGCATCAAGTACACGGGACGCGACTACTACGCGGCGCAGGCGCTCAAGCGCCGTCTCTCGAAGGAGACGATCTGGTTCGCCGGATGCGACGAGCAGCTGCTTTGCGGACTTGCGCTCGGCAATGTCTTCTCCGGCGGCATCGGCACGACCTACAACATCATCCCCGGCCATTTCGCGGACATCTGCGCACTTGCCGCCGCCGGCGATTTCCTTACGGCCGCGAAGTTCCAGGACGAAGCGAACCAGGTTGTAGAACTCATGATCGAGTCCGACAACTGGAGCTATCGCAAGGCGATGATGAAGCATGTCGGATTCGATTGCGGGCCGTATCGCAAGCCATTCGAACCGCTTGCCCCAGAGGAAGAGGAAAAGTTCCTCGCCCGTTTCGCGGCGCTTGGAATCGTTTGATTTTTGGATGTCCAATGGCAACTAGCAAGGAACAAAAAGCACAATCCGTCCCGTCTGCGCCAGTGTATCTGGTCTGCGGCGACGACGACTTCCTCGTGAAGGAAGCGGCGAAGTCGATCGTCTCGGCGCTTGTGCCGGACGAAATGCGCGACATGGGACTCGAGACGATCGCGGGCGATTGCCAGGTCGCCGAAGACGCATGCGCCGCGTTGCGGCGATGCCTAGAGTCGCTCGAGACACCCGGTTTCTTTGGCGGCATAAAACTCACATGGCTCAAGGATGTCGGATTCTTCGCGATGCCTGGCAAGCGCAGGCCTGGCGACAGCGAAGACACTCGCGCGCTTGTCGATGAACTTGTCGCGCGCATCAAGGACGGACGCATCTCGAAAGACCTGCCGCTTCTCGTCAGCACTTCGTCGATCAATCGCGCATCCGCGCTTTTCAAGGCCGCGAAGGCGAAGGGAGAAGTGCGTGATTTCGGGTCGGCGGCAAAACCGTCGGACCTCGACAAGCAGGCTGGTCCGCGTCTCGACGAGCGCCTGAAGGATTTGCCGTTCCGCATGGACAACAATGCGAAGGCCGCCTTCATCGCGCGCGTTGGCGCAGATACGCGCCGCATCACGAGCGAGCTCGAGAAGCTGCTGTGCTATGTGGGCGAGGGCAAGACGGCGACAGCGGATGACGTGAGCGCAATCGTCAGTGCCGGCCGCGAGAGTGTCGCATGGGATTTCCAGGATGCCTTTGGGAAGAGGGATGCCGCGAAGTTCATCGCGGTGTTCCGTTCGCTCGTACAGCAGGGCGAAAAGCCTATTGGACTCGCGGCGATGCTTGACTCTCGCATACGCGATCTGCTGTTCGCCCGCGAGGCGCTCGACCGTGGATGGATCATCCGCTCCTCGGGCGGCGGCTTCCAGTGGGGCGCATTCCCGCCAGCCATCGAAAAGTGGTTCGAGGAGAATCCGAAGAACGATGTGCGGAGCATCAATCCGTGGCGCTACAGGCATATCGTCGAACAAGCGGACAAGTGGCGCCTGAATGAATTGCGTCTCGCGCGGCATAGGATGATCGAGTTGCACGAGCAGATGGTTTCCATCCAGATTTCGCCCGAGTTCCTCCTTGAATCGACAGGGCTTCGCTGCATCGGAAAACGGTGATGGAGGGAAGGCGGATCGCATTGTGGGCATCATCTGGAAAATACGGGGTCTTCGCGAGCGCCTTGGGGAACTGTGGTGGTACACCGCGTGTTTCTTCGTGGTGAATCGCATCGGCGATGTCATCAATCTGATCGTCGGTCTTTTCATCGTCCCGCGCATCCTCGACTCCGCGCAGCTTGGCGCGCTTCTTCCGCTCACGCAGGTTGGTTCCGCGGTATCGCTTCCGCTTGGGATATTATTGCTTCCTGTCGGCAAGTTCATGAATGTCTTCGCGACGCGCGGGGAAATGGGCAAGTGCCGCGCACTGTTGCAAGATACCATCCTGGTTTCGCTGCTGTTCATGGTTGGAATGGCTGTGTGGCTGTTTGCGTGCGGCGATGCGATACTGTTGAGACTGGATGTCGTTGATCGGCGACTCCTTTGGCCGATTGCGGCTTTTGCACTGCTTTCGTGCATACAACCGATTGTCGATAGCGCAGCGAAGTCGCTCAAGCTGTTCAACACGATGCTCTTGAGCAACGCGGTTGGACCGTATGTGCGGTTTGCCGGGATGGTCGTGCTGCTCGCCCCGCTTGGCGCGCTGGGATACATGCTGGCCCAGTTGTCCAGTACTCTCGCCAGTGTGTTGGTGCTTCTCGTGGCTGTGCTGTGGGTGATGTCGCGAATGGGCGGACGAGTCTCATACGCGCCGCACCTGAAGGAAATGGCGCTTTACGCCGCGCCGCTCGTCGTGTACACGATGGCATCGCGCATACAGGGACCGATCGAGTCGTTTGTGATCCGCCGCTGGCTGCCATCGGATGTTTCGGCCGGATACTATTTCGCATGGACGCTCGGCAACATCCCATGCTATTTCACGATGGCGATGACGCCGTTTCTCTGGACGCTTGTTTCCGAGCGTTTCGAAAAGGGCGAAAAGACAGACAAATTGCTTGTCCAGTCGCAGCTTTTCAATCTTGGCGTGGGCGGCGTGATGACGCTCGCCTTCGCCATGCTGATGCCGTGGTTCTTCTCGCTTCCTGGCCCATGGCAGGCATACACGGACTATGCCGGTTTCGTCTGGCAGGTTAGCCTGATCCGGATGCTACGCACATCCCTCGACTATTTCATGCTCTACGAAAACGCCTGCCGCAGGTTCAAGTACATGTGGTATGTCGTACCGGCCATGCTTGTCGAATCCGCGTTGCTCTACTGCCTGCCTGGATGGGGTGCGTTCCACGGGATTCTTCCCGAAAGCGCATGGTGTTGGATCGACGCCCACTTGAACATCTCGCTACAGTTCCTGGTCGCGATCATGATTGCGGCGCACATTGTCTTTGTCGGCGGTCTCTTTATCCATCTCTATATCCGCAAGCGCCGCGCCGCCGCAGTAGGAGCTTGAACCCATGTCTAATTCAAAACTCAAAGGCATTGCTTTCGCCAGTTGGCCATTCTTGCTGGTAGCTTTGATCGGTGTCGCCATTCTCGCGCCAGTGCTTGGCACGATGACGGCGCAAATCGCGCCCGACAGCATGCCCTATTTCAGGTCGTTTTTTCCATTTCGCCAGCTCGAGGATGTCCTCGCAAACGGCGGATCGGCTCCATTGAGTCTGCTATACTGGTTTATCCTCCCGCCGCTTGTCGCCCACGAACTGACATACCTCATCGACTCGCTTCTAGTCGCGACCGCCGCCGCGCTCTACCTTCGCGGCCGCAAGGTGTCTCCCTCCCTCGCATGGCTTGCGGGTGCCGCGCTTGGTTTTTCGGGATATTCCTTCACGCTGATTTCGGCTGGCCATCGCGGTTACTTCCACATGATGGCCTGCACCCTTTTTGCATTCCCGCTACTTTCCGCGATTGCCTCCGACGTTCGTCCGCTTTCACGCCGCTGGCCGAAGTATGTCCTGCTTGGACTTGCCTTCGGTTGGGGCATGCTTACCCAGCCCGATATATTTGTCCTTGTCGCCGCCCTTGCCGCCGCCTTCACCCTGTGGCTGACCTTCCGCCGCAATGCCGTTCCTGGACAAGAAAACGAGGTCTGTCCCCATCGTCTCCGCCGTATCTGGCCCGCCTTTGGCATTTCCATCCTTGCCGTTCTTCTCGCTGGCGGCGGCATCTTCCACGATCTTGCGTATCGTATTATCCCCGATCGTCTTACGCAAATTCACGGCACCGCCGAAAAAACGGGAACACACCCCGATTCCAGTGAAAAAACGGGGTCTGTCCCCGAAAAATCCAGCGATCAAAAGGCACTGGAAAACTGGATTTTCGCCACGAATTGGAGCCTACCGCCAGAGGATGCGCTGGAGTTTGTCGCGCCGTGCGTAAGGGGAATCGAGTCGTCTGATTATCCTCCCGGACGCAACTATCCGTATTGGGGACGCCTTGGACGCACCTGGAAGTGGGAGGAACATCACCAAGGATTCCCGAATTTCCGTCAACATACGGTCTATCTTGGTGCAATCCAAGTATTTTTCGCTATTTTTGCGATTGTCGCCTGGTTCCGTACCCGCAAACAAGGACCAAAGCAGGATGCATGGCTACGGGATGTGCCATTCTGGCTCATTGCGGCAATCATTGCAATTATCTTGTCATTCGGACGTTACACACCAATTTATCGGCTTTTCTATGCCATTCCAGGCATGAATCTTCTCCGTGCGCCGGTAAAGTTTCACCACATCACCGAAATCTGCACGGCAATCCTCTTCGGCATCGGTCTCGCCTGTGCTTTCCAAACGGGGACAGACCCCGATTCCGAGTCTAAAAAAACGGGGACAGACCCTGATTTTGGGAAGGGGAAATCGGGGTGTGTCCCCGCCTTGTGTTTTGCGTTAGTTCCTGGAATTGCGCTGGTTGTGGCTTCGATGGCCATTAGGGGCGGATCTGCCGCGCTGGTTGAAAACTGGAAGGCGCTTGGGTATCCCGATGGAGTGGCGCAGATGTTTCTGCCGCAAATGGCGGGGGCATTGCTACATGGTGGGTTGCTCTGGTTTGCGGGCGTGGCTGTCTGGTTGCTGGCAAGGCGTGGCGGGATGTCGCGGCTTCTCGCGGTCGCCATGGCGTGGATATGTGTCGGCGGCGATTTGATGGTTGTCGCGCGGAACTACATCAACCCGATGGATGTTTCGCGAATCTATCGCGACAACGCACTCACGAACGCGATGCTCAAGGACAAGTCGATAGCCTGGCCAAGACTCGCGCAGTTTGTGACAAATCCAACCGATGGCAACGATCAACTGACCCAATCGCTCATTGCCCGTGGAATGGAAGTCGCTGTTCGCTCTTCGCTTGAACGGGAAACCACGATGGCGCTGCAGCGTCGTCCAGATGTGTTGCTCGATGTCCTTGCGGCGGATTACGTGCTTGTTCCCGAAAATGGGGTGAAGCAGTTCCCGCTTTCGAAATTCCAGCCGACAGAGCGGATCAATGTCGGCGCAATGCTAGGCGCCGGGCGCGATTACCAGGCGCTTCTTTTCAAGCGCAAGGCAGCGCTTCCCTTTGCCACATTGTTCACGGATTGGGAGAATGTCTCGGCGGCAGATCAAACCGCGTCCGCCATGCGCCCTGGATGGGACGTTTTGCGTCAACCGTTGATCGATGCGCCGGCACCAGGGGAAGTCGTTGCGGAGGCAGAGGTGCAAGTGGAGGTCGAGTCAGTCCGCTTCTTTGGGAATGCGGCGATGGACAACGTGATTCGCACACATGCCGATGCGGCGGGGATGCTTGCGGTGCGTCAGCCATTCGACATGCCGGTCGAAGCGCTTGTCGATGGTGTGCCTACACCGGTCTATCGCTGGAACTGTGTTTGGACAGCTGTACCCGTCGGTGCGGGCGACCACACCATCGTCGTCCGCCGCAAACGGGGGAGCATTGTGCCGTGTTACTTGAGCATCGGTGGTCTTGTAGCGCTCGTTGCCGCGCTTGCCTCCCTCGTCCGCGACTCTTGTCGCGACTGATTCCCTTTGACATTCGGCGCTTGTTGAATCAAACTTTCCGTCGGTTTTTATTCGTTAACCCCGCGCCCGCTGCGGAAGACCGCGAAAGGCGCATCTTAAAGGACACACAATGAGCAAGGCACTGATCGTATATGGCGGATGGGATGGCCATGATCCTGTTCCGTGCAAGGATCGCTTTTCCGCTTGGCTTCGCGACCGTGGCTGGGATGTCACCACCAGCGACACGATGGACATTTACCTCGACACCCCGTTCATGCAGTCGCTTGACGTGGTGATTCCGATTTGGACGATGGGCGAGATCAAGGGCGAGCAGTCCGCCGCCCTCCAGGAAGCAATCCGCGGCGGCGTCGGCCTCGCCGGATGGCATGGCGGAATGTGCGATGCGTTCCGTCAGGACACCAACTATCAGTTCATGACTGGTGGCCAGTGGGTCGCGCACCCTGGCGGAGTTGTCGATTACCGCGTGTTCATCGGCCGCAACGACGATCCGATCATCGACGGACTCAAGGACTTCGACATGCACTCCGAGCAGTACTACATGCATGTCGATCCGGGCAACGAAGTTCTCGCGACGACCATCTTCAAGGGCGACCAGCAGGGCGTCGATTGGATTCGCGGCACCGTGATGCCAGTGATCTGGAAGCGCCGCTGGGGCAAGGGCCGCGTCTTCTACACATCGCTCGGCCACGTCAACAAGGACTTCGACGTTCCCGAAGCGTTCGAGATCGTCAAGCGCGGCATCCAGTGGGCGGCCTGCAAGGAGATCGTCCCAGAGTACCAGAGCAAGTAACCGCTTCCTGACCCCGCGAAAAAACGGCGCGCCGTTTTTTCGCGGGATCATTGCGCATTTTGGGACCCGTCCAATGCTGTACAGCCAGACACGCGCGAGCCTGCTGCAGGCGATCAAGGCCGGCGAC
>JAZQOE010000121.1:0-5692 GCA_045627705.1 Kiritimatiellia bacterium
AGGCGATGATTTTCGGGAAATCAGACCGCGAGCCAATCATGCAAAACGGACGCATCCCGCGCATCAAGCCTAACGCCACGGCTGATCAAACCATCTCCGCGCTTTTCAAGATACTCGGCGGCATCACTGCCATCCCATAGCCGCGCCACAGCCCTTGGGCCAAAATGCGCATGCCAAGAAGGCGCGCGCCCCTTGCGGGCGGGCGCAACCGGGTGGCGAGCCGCAACCGGGGACAGACCACGATTTTGCGCTTGGGAACGGCGCGCCGGAATTCTGCCGCGCCACAGCCCCTGGGCCAAAATGCGCATGCCAAGAAGGCGCGCGCCCCTTGCGGGCGGGCGCAACCGGGCGGCGGGCCGCAACCGGGGACAGACCACGATTTTGCGCTGGGGAACCGCGCGCGCCAGAATTCTGCCGGGCCATGGTCCTTAAGCCAAAATGCGCATGCCAAGAAGGCGCGCGCCCCTTGCGGGCGGGCGCAGGCGGGTGGCGAGCCGCAACCGGGGACAGACCCCGATTTTGCGCTGGGGAACGGCGTGCGCCAGAATTCTGCCGCGCTACAGCCCCTGGGCCAAAATGCGCATGCCAAGAAGGCGCGCGCCCCTTGCGGGCGGGCGCAACCGGGTGGTGCGCCGCAAACGGGGACAGACCACGATCGCGTGAAGGTAAGAGGTAAGAGGCGGGGGAAACGGCGACGCAGGCGGGCGGCGGGGAGGAGCAAAAAAAAAGAACCTGCGGCCGGAGCCGCAGGTTCCTCGGTTTAGATGGCTTGCGCCGCAAGATTACTTCTTGAGGAAGCGCTTGCGAAGAGCAAGAGCCGCAGCCGCAAGACCAACGAGAGCGTAGGTCGTCGGTTCGGGGATGTTGCCGACGGGCGTGTCGGCCTTGATCACGCCTTTGTAGATGAACTCATTTGTATCGGTTGCGCCATCCTTCTCCTGGGTGTAGGTACCGGAGACACCATAATAACCATCGGTGGGGAGATCTGTGCCAGCAACGCCATTGCTCGTAGCAATAATGGCATAGACTGCATCGGTCGAAGTAGTAACAGGAGACGTTGCGGCAAAAGTACCCCAAACAGTGGAAGAAGAGGGATAGGCCGCAGAACCGAGAATGTCAGTCGAATCAACAATCTCATCGTCACCGAGATTCCAAGTGGTACCATTGAAGGTTGCATCGAGGGTGCCATTCGAGCCAAGGTAAACGAGATAGGCGGTACCACCATCGAGGGTGTTGCCATCCTTGTCGAGGACTGCGTTATCCGCGCTCCAAGCAATCTTGGCGGCGGACGCCATGCTGACGATAGCGAGGAGTGCCGCGACAGCCATCATGAGTTTCTTCATTGTTTGTTTCCTTTTTAGTTAAGCAGGACGAGAAACATTCCCACCCTGCGGTTTCAATCCTATCAACATGATAGGAAGAGGGTTAGTCAGCGAGAGGAGAGACCTCTGAAACCTCGATGTCTTCGGCGGCATGACGGAAATACCAAGCAGCAGAGCCAGCCGGAATCTTGGCATTGGCATCAACGGTATTTCCGTTGTAGAGAGCCCAACCTTGAATTACACCAGCACCGGTCTTGCGAAGGAAATACTCCGTATAGTCACTTGTGGCAGCATCCCAAACCATGATACGGTCGGCAGCAGCCTTTTGCGCAGCATTAACAGTACCTGCAGTACCAGTTGCCCATCCAAATTCAGTCTCGTTGAGCATGAGATCAACTGGATAACCAGCGCCAATCATGTTGTAGCCAGCGCACTTTTCCGCACCTTTGATGGTGAAAGGAACGGATGCATCAGATGAGACTTCTCCTTTGAGGGTAACTTCAATGTCGTCTGTGGCATGGCGATAGAACCAGAATGCCGATCCCTTGGCAACGGGAATTGAATCAGGAACTGTATTGCCATTGTAGAGAGCCCAGCCTTGAATTACGCCTGTGCCGGTCTTACGGAGGAAGTATTCAGTATAATCATCGCCAGCAGCATCCCAAATCATGATACGGTCAGCAGCGGCCTTCTGGGCGGCATTGACAGTACCGGCCTGCATCTTCGCAAGGTCATCGGCGGAGAAGAAAGTCTGGAGATTGATTGTATCACCACCGATAGCATCCCAGTTGATGGCGACCATTGTGTAACCGGAGCAACCATTGCCAGTGCCCTTGAGCGTGATCGTCTGGGTGCCGACGATGTTCGCGGATGAGACTTCTGCGGCCTGGGCGGCCGTGAAGGCGACGCGGGGAGGTTTTGTTGGTAATCAACAACTTATGCCATGGTTGGGAGGTTGGAAGGTTGGGAGGTTGGGAGGTGCTTCGACGGGAAAAAACGGGGACAGACCACGATTATGGAAGAAGGAAGAAGTGGGAAGTAAGAAGTAGGAGGCGGGAGGTAAAAATGAAAAATTGCGACGGCGGGGCGCCGTCGCAACGCACTGGATCGATCATGTCGCCCATATCGAACAACTCGATTAACTCGACACGATCGCCTTGGGCGTACTCGAATGGGGACAGACCATGGTGGATTCTAGGTGTGTCCCCAATCAATCCTAACCCGAATTAATGCATTGACCATGCGGGGCCGCAAGGATATCATTGCATCTCTTCCCCCGCCAATCATGGCGACAACCCACTTAGGAGCAGTTTGAAATGAGCGAAAATATTGTCGAGCTTGGTGCGCCACACGGTTCCGTGAAGGGACTGATTATCGAATGGGATTTCGTGGCGCTTGACGGCGTATCACGCCTTTTCAAGGCTTGCGCCGAAGTTCTCAAGGATTCAAATGTCGAATTGACGCAGGCGCTTTTCGCCTCGAAGCTGCTTGGCAACAACCTCGCATCCGGTCTTGCCGCGATCGCTGGTGTCGCCGATGGCGAACCACTCGCGGAGAAAGTCCAGGAAATCTACCTTTCGGGTCTTGCCGATGTCGCGGATTCCCCGCGCAAGGAAGTTCTCGCCCTTGCGAAGGACATGATGGACCGCGGACTGAAGATCTGCATCGTCACCGAACTTTCCGCCGATTTCGTGCAGCCGATGCTCGCCGATATCGGTCTCGCGAATGCCGCCGTAATCTCCGACGCCACTTCCACCGTCTGCGGTTTCGGCCATGCGACCTGGGCGCGCGTTCCGCACGAGCTCAAACTCGCCGAGCAGATGGGAGTGGCGCTCGTTGCGTCCAACGCATCGCTCAAGGGCGCAATGGCGGCAAACCTCGGCACAATCGCAGTCCCTGCGGCGGAGACCTCCTTCCAAGATTTTGGCGGCGCGGATTACGTGGCCGATTCATTCACCGGCGAGATTGCCGACGCAATTCTCGCAACACTTAGAATCGAAGCATAGTGGACACGCAACTCCCAACGGATGAAGCCTGTCGCGACCGCACGCCCGGTACCGGGGTACATCGTCTGGTCGCTGTGTTGAAGCGTTTGCGCGGCCCTGGAGGCTGCCCTTGGGACCGCGAGCAAACGCTTTCTTCCATCAAGCCCTGCCTGCTGGAAGAGACTTACGAACTCCTCGAGGCGATCGACCGCGACGACGCGGAAAACCATGCCGAGGAACTTGGCGATGTCCTGCTCCAGATCGCGTTCCAGTCGCAGATTCGCGCGGAACGCGGCGAGTTCGATCTCGACGAAGTGGCACACCGGGTTTGCGACAAGCTGGTGAGGCGCCATCCGCACGTCTTCGCCGATGTCGATGCGAAAGATTCGGCGACAGTCCTCCGCAATTGGGAGAAGATCAAGAAAACCGAGAAGCACTCCGCCAAGGAGGGCGAGCGAAAGTCCGTCCTCGATGGAGTGGCGGAATCGCTTCCCGCCCTTCTCCGTTCGCAGCAGATTCAATCGCGCTCCGAGCGCATCGGACACGTCTGGCCCGGCGCCGCGGAAGCATCCGCGAACATGGCCAAGGGAGTGCAGGCGCTTTCCTCCGCGCTTCCATCTTCCGATGCCGCAAGCGTCGAGTCCGGCATCGGCGACATCCTCTTTCAGGCCGTGACCCTCGCACGCGCGTGCGGCGTGAACGCCGAGGATGCGCTCCGCCAGGCGACAGACCGTTTTTCCGCCGACTTCCGGGCAAAGGAAGCGGCGGCAGCACAATCCACCCGAAAGGATCCTTGACCATGGCAACCAAGACCACAGCCTGCAAGAAAACCTGCAAGTGCGCGAAGGCAGCCGCGAAGAAGGCCGCCCCCGCCAAGGCGAAGAAGGCGCTCCCGCGTCTCGCGTTCATCGGCATGGGCATCCAGTCCCGCACGATGCTCCTCCCGCAGTTCATCCAGAATCCGGGCGTGGTAGTCGCCACGATCTGCGACTGCGACAAAGTCCGCCGCGAATTTGGCGCGAAGATGGTCAACGACGCATACGCGAAGGACGAGGCCAAGAAGGCATTCGCCGGCGTCTGCAAGGCCGAGGCCGACTTCCGCAATGTGATCAAGGACAAGTCGATCGACATGGTCGTGATCGTCACCCCCGACCACTGGCACGCCTACATGGCCGTCGAGGCGATGAAGGCCGGCAAGGATGTTTACTGCGAGAAGCCGCTCACCTACAGCGTCGAAGAGGCCAAGCTCGTCGCCGCCGCGCAGAAGAAGTACAAGCGCGTCTTCCAGACCGGCGCATGGCAGCGTTCGCGCCGCGAGTTCCGCACCGCGTGCATGGTTGTCCGCAACGGCTTGATCGGCGACGTGAAGTTCGTCGATTGCAACTACGGCCAGGGCACGGACGCCGAGCGTCTCGGCGGTCCCTCGCAGCCCCACCGCTTCTTCGACGACATCAAGAACGCCGCGAAGGAAAACGCGCGCAACGACGATGTCGATTGGAACATGTGGCTCGGCCCGGCGCCATGGACTCCCTATTGCGACCAGTGCGCACCGCGCGGCGTGCATGATTTCTTCCCGATGTTCTGGCGCTTCGACGACTACTTCGCGACCGGCTACAATGGCGACTGGGGCGCACACCACCTCGATATCGCCCAGTGGGGCCTCGACCTCGACAAGTCCGGCCCGGTGAAGATCCTCCGCTCCAACGCCCCCTACTCGACCAATCCGATCCACGGATGCCGCCGCCAGCAGGATATGCAGTTCGTCTTCGAAAACGGCTGCGTGATCCAGCACAACCCCTTCTCCACATGGGGCACGGTCTTCTACGGAACCAAGGGCATCGTGGCTGTCAACCGCGGCAAGACCGCCGTTTGGAAGGGCCGCGGAGTGAAGCCGACCGACAAGATCCGCAAGCAGCTCGCCGACGACAAGTTCACCGCCATGAAGAAGGTCGGCGCCTTCTTCGGCGAGGAGTGGGGCTCCCGCACCGACGTCCAGGCCGGCGCAGGACTCGATGTCGCGCTCGACGCGATCGAGAAGTTCTACAAGCTCGACACCGCGCCAGTCCAGCTCTACAAGTCCACTTCGCAGACCGGCAACTTCATCGATTGCTGCCGCACGCGCAAGCCCACGATCTCGCCCGCCGAGACCGGCGCACGCGCCGCGATCCTCTGCCAGCTCTGCAATATCAGCTACGTTTACGACGTTAGCTTCGACTGGGATCCAAAGCGCAACGACTTCGCCAACGGCACCGGCGACCCCGACTGGCTGCGCCGTCCCGTGAACCGCAACGGCTGGGACGTGAAGCTCTAGCCCCAAGGCCGGACATCAAAAACGCGCCCCGCCAAAAACCGTGTCTCGCGGGGCTGTTTTTGTTGCCCCTGTGG
>JAZQOE010000122.1:0-17020 GCA_045627705.1 Kiritimatiellia bacterium
AGCGTCGGCCTGATCGTTGCGGATTGGGGCCCAGACTTTTGTAACCGCGATATTCCACTGCATTTGGGATTCTCCCGTAAAAAACGTCTGTTTTCGCATTTTGTCCGTATGGTGTCAAGCCGCCAAGGAGCGAATGGTTGGCTGGGATGAGCAAAAGGCAAGTGATTAAAATATGGATCGACCCCGAATGCCCGTGGGGTGTGCGGCTAGCGGTCGAAGTTGATTCGTGGGTCGATAAGCATGTAGCAGATGTCGGAAATGAGATTGCCGAGGAGTTGCGCGGTCGCGGTAAGGGCGAGGATCGCCATGAAGACTGCGTAGTCGCGTCCTTCGAGCGCGGAGAGCGAAAGGCGGCCCATGCCGGGGATTTCGAACACCCGCTCGATTACTACCGATCCGGCGAAGAGAACCATCAGGATGGAGCCAAAGCCAGTCGCGATTGGAATCAGCGCATTGCGTAGTGCGTGCAGCCAAACGGCGCGCCGCATAGTCGCGCCCTTCGCCAGCACGGTCCGCATGTATTCTGCACCGATCTGGTCGAGCAGCGAGTTTTTCATCATCAGGGTGAGCACGGCGAAATTGCCGATCACGTAGCACAGCACGGGAAGGAACATGTGCTTCGCGCGGTCGGCGATGACAGCTGTCCACGGGCCATTATCGACCGAAGCGAAACCCGATAGCGGGAAGATGTCCCAAAGCGATTCGACCGTGCCGCAGAATAGCGTCTTCAAAAGCATGCCGGCTGCAAATGACGGAAGCGCGTAGCCGATGAAGACCAGCAGCGATGAAAGCGCGTCGAAGCGTGTCCCGTTGCGAAGGGCCTTGGCTATTCCGAGTGGGATGCAAACCAGATATGAAAGCAATGCGCCCGCGATGCCGAAGGTCAGGGATACGGGGAACCGCGAGGCGATCAAATCCCATGCCGTGCGGTCTGGGTAGTCGTAGGATTCCATCAGCAGGCCCATGCGGTCGGTCACGAGCCAGCGGTAGTACTGCTTCAGGAAAGGTTGGTCGAAACCGAACTGGCGGTTCAATTCCGCGCGCTGCTCTTCGGTCACGGATGCCACGCGCGCGGCGACGGCCCCGCCGTCCCCGCCGCCGATTGCGCGCATTCGCGCGAGGCGCATTTCAACTGGTCCGCCAGGGAGCGCGCGTGTCAGGGCGAAACAAAGGATGGTGATGCCGAGGAAGGTCGGGACCGCCAGCAGGAGCCTTCGCGCAAGATAGGCGATACGGTTCACAGGGCGAGGAATACGTTGTCGAAGTCAACGATGTCGGGACGCGGCGGAAGAATTTCACCGTTTTTCATCGCGGCCTTCAAATCGGCTTCCGAATCGGCGTCGAACCACCAGTAGGCAAGGAGCGAGCGCTCGTCGCCGAACTTCGACAGCACTGTCTCGGGCGTGCCGAACTTGTCCCAGTAGAGCAGGCGTGTCGTGTCCGTGTTCCAAAGGAGTACGTACGGGACTTCGGCGGTTACGAGGGCGTCGATCAGGCGGCACACGTCGTTGCGCTCGGAAAGCTTGAACATTGTCTTCTGCTTTTCAATCAGATTATCGACGTCCGGCGACTTGAAGCCGGTGATGTTGTTGCCGCCCGGACGGTCCGCTTCGGCCGAAGACCACATTCCCTCGGGATCCTTGAAGATGCCGGATGACCATGAAGCCCATGTCATGTCGAAATTGTAGGAATCCATGTCGCGTGTCCATGCCGCCCAATCCTTGCGTTCGATCTTCATCTCTACGCCAATCTCGCGCAGATCCTCCGAGTAGAGCGCAAGGAACTTGTCGGTTCCCGCGTCGCGCGTAAGGAACGAGAAGGAAAGCGGCGCGCCGTTTTTTTCGAGGATGCCCGTTTCCGGGTTCTTTTCATAGCCGGCAATCGCGAGCAAGTCGCTTGCCTTTTCCTTGTTGAACTCGTAGTTGGTGTTGTCGCACGGATGGAATCTGTCGTAGAGGTCCTCGAAGTACGATTTGTGGAGGAAGTACGCGGAATACATCAGCGTCGAATTCATCTTTTCACGGTCGAGGGCGTATGCCATGGCCTTGCGGACGTTCAGGTCATCGAATGGCGGACGCCTCATGTTCATCGCGAAGCCCTGGAAGCCGATCGGGCGGTGGTTGCGCACTCGGCGGCGGACGATCCAGTTGCTGTCGAACTTCTGTCCGTTCGTCTCGTTCTCCCAGATGCGCGCCGTATAGACGGGATAGACATCGACCTCGCCCTTCTTGAATGCCTCGAAGGCATTCTCCTGTTCGGCGAAGAAATGATAGACGATTTCATCGAAGTTGTATGTCCCGCGGGTCGAAGTCCTGGAGCGCGCCCACCAGTTGTCGCGACGGATGAGCCGCAGATCGACGCCCTCGTGGATGGGACCGAGTTCGTATGGGCCGGACACGACCGGGAAGTAGAAGTTGATCTTGTTGAAATCGGTGTCTTCGAAGGCGTGCTTCGGCATGATCTCAAATCCGCCGATTGCGCCGAGATTGCGCCAGTGGACTTCCGAAGCCGTGAACCTGATGGTGTGGGCGTCGATGATTACGGGAGGAGTGTTCGTGAACGCCTGCAGCGCGACCTTGTGCGGGCCGGTCTGCGAGGCGGGCTCCATGAGTTTGTCGAAGGTCCACTTTACGTCCTCGGCGGTAATCGGCTTGCCGTCAGACCAGCAGGCAAGTTCGTCGATCGTGAAGGTGAACGTGCGCTTGTCATCCGAGATCGTCCACTTCTTCGCGATTCCCGGAGTGTACTCCGCGGTGATGGGATCGGAACCGAGAAGGGTTTCGTAAAGCGATCCGAATACTTGCGAGGAGAATGTGTTGTTGTCGAGAAACGCATTCAGCGATTTCGGCTGCTGCGAGGCGGCATAGTGGAGCGTCCCGCCGTGAACGGCGTCGGGGGAGGCGATGGGGTCCGGTTTGTCGAGCCAGTTTTCCGCCCCGGCCTTTTCGGCGGCGCTCTCCTTCACGGCCGCCTCGATCAGTCCCGCTTCTCGATGTGTTGCCTCGATAGTTTCTTCCGGCGCGATAGCGGATAGCGGTACATCGCCGGCCCAAAGGGAGCCGCAGGCGGTGAATGCTACAGAAAGTAACGCAATAGCAAGTTTACCATTCATGGGTGGCATTATACTGGAATGAAGCGCCATGCCGCAAGTGGCGCGCCGTTGCCGCGGTATCCAAATGCCCGATAACGGCTAGTTTCGGCACGGAAGCAATTCCGTGATAAGTTCGCCGCTCGAAGGCAGACGCACGCCGAGGGAGAAGAGCGGTCCCTGTTGACGGTTCTCGACGACTTCGGGTACGGCTCCGACAAAGCGGATCAAGAGTTGGACGCCATCCGCAGAGCCGCACCGGAATTCTCCTGGCGCGATTTCGACAGCTTGCGAACGCGTGTGGAACCAAGCGACGGCGTTGCCGATATCGCCCTGCTCGAGCGTATCGCGAAGTGTCACCATGCCGCTATGCTTGTCGAACCGATAACGGCGCACATGGACCGTTGTCGGAGCATGGACTAGCTGGTTGTATGGCAGACGCCCCAGGTCGCGGAAGTTGTCGTTCACGATTCGCAGGACAACCTCATCCGCATCTTCGCCAAGATCGACGCGCTCAGGTTCGGGCGCGAGTTCGAGTCCAGTGTAACCCGACGACAATTCCTTGCGCGCCGCGTATGTCAGCGTGTTGTGCAGAAATGTCGCGGCGGCGGGCAGGCCTTTGCCATCGGTATCGCGCGTGTGGTAGCCATGGTCGCAGAGGAGCGAATGTCCATACGCAAAGATTTGGACATTGCCCTGGTCGAAGTCCATGTGATGAGTTGCCTTGCCCGCGCGGAAAAGCACGTATCGCCTGTCGCCATCCGCGGTGACAGACTTCGACACGATGCCGAGGCCGTGTCGCCACACGCTCTTCCACGGTAGCGGCGCAGCGGGTGCGTCAAGGTCGAGCGCGGCGACCATCGCTATCGGATGTTCCGCCATGAAGATCGGGCGCCCCGAAGCATTCCATGTGTCGCGTAGGGCGGCGGCGAGGACGCTGTCGCACGAGTCGTACGCGGCCGCGGCAATCGGCAGATCGTCGCGCGTTTCCTGCTGCATTCCAAAGCCGCCGCTGTTGCCGTCATCGGGGTGGACCGCGCGCCCCTTGCCGCCACAATCCGGCGACGCATACGCGGGAGCCCAGTATTCATTGGACTCGCGGTGGGAACGCAGTTGCTGGACTCCATCCACAAGACGCGGCGTAAGCAATTGCGCGAAGTGGCGATAGCTTCCAGCGACTACGGGATGCACGAAGAAATTGCGTCCGCCATTCCGCAGCAGGGCGCAAAAGTAGCATGCGAATTCGGAAATCGCATGCGAATGGTAATTGATCGATTCGTGGTATGTGCCATCGGACTCGAAGTGAGTCTCGAGGAATGCGAGTGTCTTTTCCTCCGCGAACTTCCGCCATGCGGGAGACGCTGGATGCGCGGGGAAAAGCTCCGCCATCATGCCGGTCGTGGTAATGTATTCAGACGCGAAATTCGGAGGCACGGGAGTATCGCCCATGTCGTCGCGCAATGCGAGGTCGATGCCCTCGGCATGTTCGCGCGAAGGCCAGAAGTCAGCGTAGTTCGCGTAATCCGGATCGGCGAAGACATACGCCAGCATCAGCAGCGCGGCGCGCGCGGAGCGGTAGTCGCCATCGCCAAGCAGGCCAAGCGCCCAAAGCAAATCGAGGTCGTATGCCGCCGCCTTGAACTGTCTGCCATGGAAGATGACGGTTCCTTCGTATCCGCCAGCAACCATTTGCGATGTCATCTTCGCAAGCGAGTCGCGGAATCGCGCGGCGCATTCCGCGAGCGCATCGTCGCGCCCGAGCAACCATGCGGCGGCAGTGCAGCGCGAATCGTGCGGGGCGTCATCGCGCGACAGATCGGCGAGTGTCGCCTCCGCCGCGGCGCGGATGCCATCATCGGCAAGGAGCCTTTCGCGGCGCGCCGCGAATTCGCAGGGATCGACGAGGCGCGCCGTTTTTGGCTCAAGCGTTGGATCGAGAATCCAGCGAGATGTCTTGTCGAAGCGGAAGTCGGAGTATTGAATCTTCCGCTGGTTGAGAAGACAGCGCACATCGTCCCGATCTACAAGCGCATCGCCGCGCGTCGAGCACACGAGGCCATACACGCGGCGCCCCGCGCGGATTGGAAAGCGCAGGAAGCAATCGACACCGCCGGGGAGTGTCTCCATGAGCGCGGGACGCATGAAGCCGCGCTTGCGCCAACTTCCGCCGAAAGCGCCGAAGATTCCAAGGAATGGGGAAGCGGCATCGTCGCCCGCGGTAAACCCGACCCACGAAAGATTCCACTGGTTGTAGTATGCGATGTGCGAAAGCGAACCGATGCGACGGGGGGCGCACGACGGCGACTGACGGGCGTCGGTATTTGGCGAAAAAGCGGCGCGCCGCATTTTCCCGGCGTTCTCGCCACCGCCCCATGTCCATGAATCCGCCTTTGCTCCGGCAAAAGGATGCAACTCGAATGTGGCATCGGCATCTTCCGCGACAGTCTCGCCAACGAGGATCGTATCGGCGTTCGCAGTCCATCTGGCAACGACATCGAGACGTCCGCCATTGCCCCAGCGATAAGTCGTGTGCCACTGGATGAAACATGGGCCGCACGATTCGATGACAGTTTCGATCGCACCTCGCGGCATCACGCCCGTGAAGCAGCCGTAGGAATGCCATGAGCCATCTGCGTTGAATGGAAGAATCGGCGCGGGGAATGGAGGATCGTAGGCGCCGTTCGCGGGAAGGCGCGCGCCGAATGCGCCGTTGCGGATTTCGATGGTTCCGTCATCGCGCGTCGCAACGGAAATCGGCGAAGCGGATTTGCATTCCGCGGTGGAGAATGTCGGGGCGAAACCATCGAGCGCGCTCAAGCGCGGGAAAAGCGCGAGTGCGACCATGCCATCCGCGTCGGTGGCAAGCGGTTCGTCGAAGACAGTCGCGGGCGCGCGCTGGATCGGCGCAGACATCTCGTGGCACTGTGCCATGCGGGCGTCTGCGGGCGCCTCGACACGTGCGAGTACGTGTTCGAACTCAATATCCAAATCGCCGGGAAGCAGCGTTTTCATTGTGAGAATGCAGTGGTCTTGTAATCACAGACAGGCGGCGGAAATTCCTTCTGGGGCAAAGAGCGGGATCAATTTCTTTACGCTGTTCCATGATCCGCTTTCGGCAACACACAAATCATAATTTGACTGCAGGTTCAACCAAAACTGCGGCTCCATATTGAAGTACCGTCCGAGACGTAGCGCCGTATCCGCCGTAATCGAACGCCTGCCATGAACGATGTCATTGATGCGTGGGACAGGCACCCGGATATCAAGTGCGAGTTTAGTTTGGCTGATTCCCATTGGAATCAAGAATTCTTCCAATAGAATTTCCCCTGGATGAATCAAATTCTTAGTGCGCATGGTTTCACCTCAATGATAGTCAACAATTTCGACATTCTCGGCATTGGAACCCTTCCATTCGAAACAAATTCTCCATTGGTCATTGATTCGAATGCTCCACTGACCAGCACGATTGCCCTTCAAGCGCTCAAGGCAATTCCCCGGTGGAACATGCAATGTTTCAACCAAGGAAGCAGCTGCAATCATGTCAAGTTTCCTCAAGGCTGGACGGGCGATTGCTGAAAACCGACGTGATGTGCCGGTTTCGTACAATGTCTGAGTTTCCTTGTCCTTAAATGACGAAATCATTATTGGCAATGTATTACGCGACGCATAATATGTCAAGCGTAAGTAATCTGAGTTTCCCTAACAGAGGATATTATTTGGTAGGGCTATAAATGCGATCGAATGATGCCCCATCAGCGAAATGTTCCGCATGGGCTTTCTTCCAGCCACCGAAGGTTTCATCAACCGTGAATAGTTCCATTTGGGGGAAGAGATCCACGTGCCGTGCGGCGACATCTGGATTGCAAGGCCTGAAGAAGTGCGTTGCGGCCAATTCCTGCGCTTCATCGGAGTAAAGGTATTCAAGATAAGCCTTCGCAAGGGCAGTCGTGCCACGGCGGTCGGTCACGCCATCGATCCAGGCGACAGTCGGCTCCGCGAGGATGCTAGCCGATGGACGTACAATCTCGAATTCACCCGGACGCAATTTCCGCGTCACGAGCAGCAATTCGTTTTCCCAGTTCACAAGCACGTCGCCGATGCCGCGTTCGAGGAAGGTCGTTGTCGCGCCGCGCGCACCGGAGTCAAGCACCGGCACATTTTTGAAAATCGCCTTGACGAATTCTTCGGCCTTGGCGGCGTCACCACCCGATTCGTGCAGTGCGACGCCCCATGCCGCGAGATAATTCCAGCGCGCGGCGCCCGAGGTCTTCGGGTTTGGAGTAATCACCGACACACCTTCGCGCGCAAGGTCGGACCAGTCCCGGATATTCTTTGGATTGCCCTTGCGCACAAGGAATGCGAGAGTCGAGACATACGGTGCGCTGTTGTTTGGAAGGCGCGCCTGCCAATCGGCGGGAAGGAGCTTTGCGTTGTCGGCGATAGCATCGACGTCGTAGGCGAGGGCAAGCGTCACGACATCGGCTGGAAGTCCGTCGATGACAGACCGCGCCTGTTTGCCGGAACCTCCATGCGATTGCTCGACCGTGATTTCGGCGCCTGTCCCGGCGCGCCAGTGCTCGGCGAACATGGCGTTGTAGGCCTGATAGAATTCGCGAGTCGGGTCGTACGAGACATTGAGGAGCGCCGTAGGCTTGTCGCTACGGGAGCATCCGCAGGCAAGCGTGACAAGTGCGCACAGCGCTATTGGCAAAATTGATTTCATGGTTTCTACACCTTGCTTTCGAAAGATTCGTCGCGGCACTCAAACTACAGGATACCGGCCAGACCGATGGTGACGCGGTTTACGCCATTGGGACGGATGCCAATGAAGCGAATACCGTTTTCGATGTCCACTGGGAATATCTCGACTGGCGAGGCAACGCGCAATCTGTCATCCCAGTTGTAGCGGATAACCACTTCATCCTGTCCATCAAGTCCCTCGACATCGATGCGGTTGAACGTCGCGCGGATGGAGCCTGTTCCTTTGTGGAATAGGCTTTCCGCTGTATCGAGCACTTCGAAGACAAAGAGATTCTCGCCGTTGAGTCCGGTGCATTCGCGGAAAAGCCCGGGCGCCTGGCGTAACTTGAATTCTTCGATGTACCCTTCGCGGCAAGCGACCACGTGGGTGATGCGATGGAGGCGCGCAAAGCAGTGTACGCCCATTGCGTCATTGGCCCGGTATGCGCGTGGCGGATATTTTTCGTCGATCATTCCAGGCGGGAAACCATAGTAGTCGGACGCCATCATCTCGCGTTCGGCTAGAACGGGAAGATAGGCAATATGGCCACCGCCATAAGTGTGGACATTTTTGCCGAGGAACATCAGGCGCCCGTCTGGGGGGACATTTGAGCGCGTCCAGTCGGCAAGAGTGGAAATTTGCGTCGGCATGGCGGTAAACGGCGCGTAGCCTTTCGCGCGATAGAGCTGGCGAGTGTTGGCCACGCCCATCACGAGAAGCGCGAGAATCAGCGCGCGCGGAACGGCGAGGAGGGGACGCCCCCCACGCAACGCGGCCGCTATCCAAAGCGCGGCGGGAACAATCGCGAGTTGTATGGCCGGAAGTGCCATCCGCTCGAGTTGCATGCGGCGCGCGATGAGCGGTCCCCATGCGGCGAGCAGGAGGAGCAGCAGCACGGGAATCGAAAACCAGCGTCGCAACTGTTTCCACGGAAGCGCGAATGCGCCGGCGATTCCGAAGAACACGAGCAGTGGATTTGCTTCGACAAGACGTTTGCCCAATGTGTCGAGAAGAAATTTTTTCCATTCGCCAAAGGGTGGAAACGCGGCGCGAACTGGATCGGCGACCGCTGCGTCCTTGCCCACATAGTCAAGTAGTTCCTTGCCTTGCGTCAGGGTTAGCAATACGGATGGAAGCATGAGGAGCGCAAGAATCACGGCGGCGATCGCCAAACGCGCAATCGATGGCCAGCGCCAACGGCGGATTGTGAACAGGGCTCCAGGAACAAGGAATGCCGCCATGATTGCGCCAGGTGGCCACTGGACCAGGAAAAATGCCGAGAGAATCCACGCGAGAAGCGTCCTCCACCCATCGAGGCGCAGCACAAGAATCCGATATGTAAGCGCCGCGAAAAGAGGGAAGAATGAGATTGCGAAACAGGAGCCGATTGTTCCGAAGTGGAGAAGCCAGAGGAAAAAGTAACGGCTGGGGCAAAGGGCGAGAAGCCCCGCGATCGCGGCGGCAGACCAGCTTGCGCGCACTGCGCGGGCGGCAGCGGCGGCAAGCCAGGGCATCACGCCGATAAAGAGGATTGCGAAGATTGGGGTGTAGATGCGGTGCACGGGCATCCAACGCCAGAATGGAAGGAAGAGCAGACCGGGGCCAGTAGTACCTGACGACGTGCTTGTCCAGTTCACGACACCCGCGTTCCAGCATGGGTTGTAGTCGATGCGGCGCGGGAATGTGTGGGCGAATTCATGCAACCGGAAGAGGAACGATGGGTGGTCGTCGCGATACAGGGGAAGGCCATGGGTTGTCTTGAACAGCGCGATGGCGGCGAGAATCTGCGCCACGACCAATAGCGCGACAAGCCATCCATCGAGGCGGCGCGGACGGAACATCAATGGCGTCAGGAGTATCGCGAAAAGCACCGTGATCTCCAGACAGCTCAACCCGTGCAGGAAGGAGAAATATCCAGCCGGCATCCATTTCAAGAAATAGAACCATGGGTGAGATGCGATGCCTGAAACAAGGAAAAGCGAAAGCGCCGCCATCAAGACAGGAAGCGCGGCCTCGCGGTCCGAAAGAGCAAAGTGCGTTAGAGACCAATGGGGATGGCGCTTGTCGTGGCGTGCCGCGAACCATGCGAGCGCCGCTGGTGGAACAAGCCACAGCAGTCGCCAGACGCACTTGAACGGTAGCACCGCGCTATGATCACGGATACATGCGGCCAGGGTGACATTCTCGTGATGGAACCAAAGCCACAATCCATTTGTCAGGAAGAAAAGCGCAAGCGCGGATGCCACGCATGAGAACGCCGCAAGATGCCAGTTGCGCCATGCGTGGAGAAAATTCTTTTTGTCGGTTTTGTTGCCCATCGGGACGTTTTACCTCGTCTCGATTTGCTTGCTTGCGATTTCGGCCATCGCCGCCGCCCCTTCCGGAGTCGGATGTACGCCATCGCCTTCCATGAAGAGGTCTGCTCGGTTCTGGAGAGGTGTGTTCCAATCGAAGAGGAAGCAACCTGTTTCCTCGGCTACCTTGCGGACTTGCGGAACGACCTCATTCGCGAGGATGCCGAGCTGTACGGCGTTCTTTTCAGGGTCGATGAACATCGGCGTGGGCGGCGTCAGATAAACGCGCGGATGACTGGGAAGCGATTGGAAATGGCGTACCATGTCGGCCAGGTCGGACTCAAATGACGCGCCGAGTTCCTGCCAGATTGTCGGCCAGCAGTCATTTGCGCCGAGACAGATGAATACGATTTCGGGATTCCATGCCGTGGCATCGCCGAACACCGCCTCCTTCCATAGTGGAAGTCCTGCGGACTTGAGGGCGCAACGCCCTGGAACGGCAAACGGACGGACTTCGTATGCCGGGCCAAGGAGGCGACCAAGCTGCCCTGGATAACCATCGCGAGCGGGGAACTCCATCTTGAAGCCGGAGGTTAGGGAATCACCTACGCACGCCACGCGCGTGGGACGCGGCTGGTCGAGATCGGTTCGGAATGGAAGAACCGCGGCGAAAAATGCGTTGCCGCTGATTGCTACAAGTTTGTTCGCTCCCTCGTTGAGCTTGACCTGAATGCGAACACGGCCAGGATACCAGCCGCGGGGCTCCGTGTTTTCGTAAACCATTTCGCCATTGAGCCAGGCTTGTTTCATGTCCGCGCCTACGCACAGCCAGGCCTCGCGGGCGGCAGGTTCTTCGATTGTGGCGACGCTGACATATCCGGAACCCGTTCCCGCCAACTTGTCCAGACACACGGCGACGCCTCGCTGACGTTCCTGGTCATGCCACCAGCTTTCGGCGTGTTCATGCTGTGGGATGCGAAGTTCGTGCCAGGCTTCGCCATCAGGGGAGATTGCAGCAGGATCGATTGTTTCGCCATCGGCGATGGCGCGAATCTTCCACGGCGAGACTACGCCAGGAAGCAGCGGCGGAACGAACTCCTTTGGCAGCGGGACATCGGGATACCCTAGGGCGTCGAGCACGGCGCGGGACATTGCGCGGTAGCCGGCGAGGTTCAAGTGTACACCATCCGGCTCGTTCAAGGCTTCCCCTCGCGCGAGCGCCGCGCGCATGCTCGACCGTACATCGGCTAGAGTCCAGCCATATTCGATGGCGAGACGACGAATCACGGCATCGAATTCGGCGAGATGCGGGTCCATTGTCTCCGCATAGCGGGGCGCGAGAGTAGTGAGCGTAAGCGCAAGAACTGGCACACCCTCGGCCTTGCAACGGTCGTAGATCGCGCGGAGCGCCTTTTCGTATTCCTCGGTCGATAACGAAAAATCGTTGATGCCGGTATCGATTGCAACGAGATCGGGATGGTATGAGAAGACATCGCGATCGAGACGGGCGAGCATGCCATGTGCGTTATCGCCGCCGACGCCCGCGCCAATCATGACAGGCTCGGGCCGCCCCGCCTCGCGAAGGGCTTGTCGCACGAGAAGCGCATAAGTTAGGCCTTCGGTGATTGAATCACCAAGGCAGACGATTGTCTTGCCGCGCACAACGGCTGTGGCATCTTTTGAAGTGCCCTGAATGCTCATGCATCCGCCGATTACACACGAAATCGCCATGGCAGTAACTCCGCAAAATAAAACCGCAGCCTTCATTCTCGCCTCCTTGCATCCGTGGCATGCCTACTGCGCCTGTTTCCAAACTACGGAAGGCAGTAAAAATGTATAACATTGCGAGATGTTGGTAGCAAGGTCAAGTTGACCATCCGCCCTAAACCATCTTGAAAGGACGGACTATTCAACTGTAAATTGCAATAGGAAAATGGGGACAGACCCCGATTTTGTTCTCTCTTGACAGTTTCAACGACTGGATAGTAATTTTTGAATACAATGAAAATAAGCAAGACTATGCTTTCTATTTTCGCGGTTTGGGCTCTCGCGTTTTCTGAAAGTTGTCTCGCCGCCAACTTTTACTGGAACACGTCCGCCGACCAAAGCGCCGCCAGCCCTCTCGACTGGAATGATCCATCGAGCTGGAAAACGCCCGACGATGCCGAATACACGCCCGTTTCCGAAACCGTGCCAGGTACTTCCGATCCAAAGTATTTCCGTCTCGGCAGGCGTCCACTTTTCATCTCTTCCTCCACCGATATCACCACTCCCGGCTTCTATCCTTGGCTCTACTATGCCGATTTCGCCGAGGCGATTTCATTCCTTCTCGATCCTGCTGCGACACTTTTCTCGACCGGTATGGTTGAACTGCGCCGAGACTATGCGGTTTCAAATCCGGACTTGTCGATGATGCGAAAGGAATTCAATTTCCTTTCCGGCACTCTCGACATGTCGAATGGCAGCGGCGGTAAAAACGAAATCCGCACCGATTCATACGCAACACTGCGCTTCTCCGGTCCAAACACGCGCATCAAGAACGCAAGCATCGCGATCATGGACCATGACAACGCAATCGTCTTCGACAATGGCGTCAAATGCGAAAACGTGAGCGTTGCGTTCAATCCGTATGGCGACCATGTAAATTCCAGCAACTCGCTCGTCATCACCGGTTCCGACACGGACATGGGCGCGTTCACGCTCGAAGGCAACAACGCGTGGGCGTCGTCGGTCACGATTTCAAATGGCGCACACTTTGATTCGTTCCTCTTCAAGCGCGGTTTCGATGGTTCCAACTATCCCAATCTGCCCGCCGACGCCGATCCCACCACGCGATTCAGCACTTCGAATGTCCAGCTCGACATGTCGTGGTGGCAGGCCTTTGCGCCGCGCGGCTACAAGTTCGACTTCGGCCCCGGTTCTCACATCGGTTTTGTGGGCGGCGACACAAAGGGCGTCGGCAACAGCGATGTCTCCATCCTCTTCCATGGCGCCGGCACCATCGGAACCAATATCAACTTCGCCCTCTGTGCGCCAAACTCCGAATTCCGCGTCTATGATGGCGCAACCGTAAAGGGGTCACATGGCAGGATCGGCTACGAGCGCCCGGATGCGGAGAATGTCGTGGGGCGCATTTCCGGCGCTGGCTCGCTCTGGCTTGTGGAGCCTGTGAATTCAGATCTCGAGCCAGTGGTTACCATTGGCCACGGCAATGGCGGCAACAACTATTTCAAAGGCGCGCTGCTCGTAGTCGAAGACGGCGCGACAATGTGCGTTTCCACCAACCGCAACATCAGGAACGGCCAGGTTTGCTCCCGCCCGACCGGCATCCTTATCGGCAAGGAGACCGGCGACGATTTCAACACGATGATCGTCCGGGATGGCGCAGTCGTCACGAATGACTGCTGGACAGGCGTGGGCGGCACTTTCGTCGCTTCCGGCGGTGTTGGCGGACACGACAACCTACTGCGCATATCGAACGCGGAGTACCATGGCGGCGTCGGCAACGACGGCATCTATACGACGACTCTCTTCCTCGGCGGACAGAATGGCTACTCGAACCGCTTCGAGGTTGTAAACGGCGGCCTTGCGACCTTCAAGGGCGGCGTGATGATGAGCCGCTTTACGACTGGCGGCGGTTCGTCGATCCTGGTCGATGATTCCGAATTGCGCATCCAGGGCAAGATCGACATGCCGAACCAGACATCGCGGTATGGGCGTTCGCGCATTTCGGTCGTTGGCCGCCACGGCCGCCTTTCGGCCAGTGCCATCACCGTCGATTCCGGCTATGCGAATATCGACACTTCATCCGTCGGCTTCGATCTCTTCCTCGAAGTCTCCGATGGCCGCACCGCCGCCGATGGCCCGATGATCCTGCTCACCGATGAGCTGCAGGACAACTCGAAGGATGTAATCAATGCCCTTGGCCAGGATATCGACGCCCTCGCCGTATCCCTCGACATCTCGCGCAAGTTCGCCCGTTCGGGTCGCAGAAACAAGATCGAGTTGATCAAGGTCACTTGCGAACCGTCGCACTGGGACCGCTACTTCGGCAACGTCGCGGGACTAAACGCGCTTTGCGCCTCGCTCATTGACTCCACAGACCTCAAGGGCTGCACGCTCACGTGCGAGGCGGACCAGGAAAATCGCTCCGTTTCGCTCTGTCTCGCGGCCGGGCCGAAGACAGGCACGATCATCATGATTGGCGAAACCCATGGCAAGAATTGCAATTGCGACGATTGCGTACAAAAACGACAACAACAAGAGGAAGAGGAAATGAAAAAAGCATCGGAAGCGGCCCTTGCCGCATTGCTGGCGGCGAGCCTGGCCACATCCGAGGCCGTGCCTGTCGCGTTCGAGCTCCCCGCGGGCGGCCACTATCAGGTGACGCTCGCCGCGACGAAGCCGGATGACCCCGACAAGGTGCTCGCCACGTTTGTCTGCGGCCAGACATTCGACACTACCGAGACCAACCAGTTCGTGGTGGAATGGGATGGACTCGACGACAACTTCATGCCGCTTCCGCCAGGCGAATACGCGATCAAGGGAATCTACTCCCCCGCGCACCGCTGGGCCGTCGATGGCGAATACCACGCCATCTCCGCGCGCTGGGTCGGCGGCGCCGGCGAATGGTGGCCGGCAGTTGATACCGAGAATATCCACGAAATTCCGATTCCGTTTTTCGGCGACCCCGTGAACTCGCCGCTGCTCGACATCGACGTCACGCCCGAAGGCATCGCGGTGCTCGGCTACCAGTATCTTGAGAACGGCCGCTCCTGCCCGCTCTTCGATCTCGCGCAGCCCAAAGGCTATGCGCAGTTTATCGCCGCCTTCCCCTCCGGCGGCGCCGGTGGCGGTCCATGCGCATGCACGGATGGCGAAACGGTCTGGGCCTGCAGCTTCGACTCCGCGCCATACTTCGTGTATCGTCCCGACATGAAGCCCTTTGGCGACAGCAACGCGATGTTCCGCAAGGGCGGCTACATGCCAGAGGGCATCGTGACAGACATGGCGGCGGCGAAATTCGGCTCTTCCAGCTTCGTGTATGTCGTCGAACGCGGCACTATCGAGGCGTATGCCAACCAATGGGGCGGAACAAGCTGGCGCGAGTCCGAAACGCTCCATACCGACGTCATCACCGTGATGGCCGGCGAAAACGGCACGATCCTCGCGAAGGTGCCGGTGCCGTCATCGCCTTCCGCCGCCAAGGTCGTGGGAGACGATCTGTTCGTGCTCTACAAGCCAGATGGTTCGCGCTCGGCAATCGGCCGCATGCCGATCGCCGACGGCATTCCCGGCACCGTCCAAAAGGTCTTCGATGTCCCGGCTGGCTGGACGGTCGAGGACTTCGCGCGCGATGCCGCCGGCAACTTCTTCTTCGCCGATGGCACGCAGAACAAGATCTGCAAGACGGACTCCACTGGCAAGATCCTCGCCACCGCGGGCCGTCTCGCCAAGCAGATTTCAGGCTCATACGACGAGCTTTCGCTCATGAATCCCCGCCGCCTCGATTGCTGGACCGACGCAAACGGCGTGACGCGCGTGGTGGTCGTCGAGCAGGATGGCCCGAACCGCATCTCGGAGTGGAACGGCGCCGATCTCTCGTACCTCGGCGAATACGAAAACTACCAGCTCAAGGCCAACAGCGGATACGATGCCGACCCCGCCAATCCGTCGAAGATCTACATTCCCGGACAGAACAATTGGCTCGTCCGCTTCAACTTCGACTACGCGACGGGCGAGTGGACGACCGAAGCCGTTTTCGAAGGCGTGCCAGACGATGTCGATTCCGGCCTCGTGAAGGTCAGGGTATTCCGCGTTGGCGGCCGCCTATATCTCGTCAGCCCGCGTTCCGGCGCGATATTCCGTCTTTCGGATGACGGCAACAGCATCGTCCGCGCGGGCAGTGCGCGCGATACCCCCGGCCTCCCGGCTTCCGCCATCACCTACCATGGCCAGAACTTCCTCTCCGACCTCACATACATCGGCATCGCGCAGGGTACGGATTCAGTCTGGGTGTGCCGTCCGACAATCGACGCGAATGGCGATGTCACCTACGCCCAGGCCGAGAAGATCATCACCGATCCTTACTTTACCAACCTCGCAAACGGCACCGCGACAGCCTTCACTGGTGGCAACGAGCTTGCCACGCGCTTCAGCAGCGACTGGATGCAGGCCGATGGCGATATCGGAGGCGATATCTACGTGCAGGCGCGCGGCGGCGAGAACTACTCGGCGAACTTCGGCGCCCAGCACAAGATCACCCGCTATGTTCCCGATGGCGACGGCGGCTACAAGTTGAAGTGGCGCGTCGGGCGCACCGCGCTCGCCGGCAGCGCGAAGGAGCGCGGCCTGATCTATGGCGGCATGCGCATCTTCAAGCCGATCAACGGCATTCTTTCCGTGATCGACCAGTCGCGCAGCGGCGTCCATCTCTATACCGATGACGGCCTTTTCATCGACACGCTGTTCACTGGCGATGCCTACACCGGCGCCACGGGCGTTTACGAGCAACCCGGCGAATTCTTCGTGGGCACCATCTACGCGAATACCGAAAACGGCAAGATCTACTACGCTTCCGGCAAGTATTCCCCGATGCTCTTCGAGATGGAAGGCTGGGATGTCGAAAACAATCCCGTCAAGCCGCTTGAAGTCGCGGCGGAATGCCGTACCGTCACACTTTCCGCCGCGAAGACCGCCACGCCGCCCGCCGAGGCGCTCCGCCTCCGCAAGGCTACCGGCGCTCCCGGCGTCGCCACGTTCCGTCCGGAAGCCGTTGGATGGGAAGGCGCCGATCCCATCACCTTCTCCGATAGCGGCGACACTGTGCAAGTGCGTTGCCTCTACTCCTCCACCCCCCTTACGCTCAAATGATACGTCCGCAAGGCAACGCCATTC
>JAZQOE010000123.1:0-3819 GCA_045627705.1 Kiritimatiellia bacterium
TCGATGGCATGCTCGACAATTGCAGTCCGTTCGCCTTCTGGCACGTGAGAAAGAGTAACCATGCGGACATCGAGAATGTATCCGGGACCAAGCGCGGAGCCAAAGCCCGCCGAATAGGAAGCGCCAAGCTGGAAGAGTCCATCGTACTTCCGGCTGGCGGCCTGGCCGTGTGGAAGGCGCGCGGGATGTAGCGGATAGCGCGCGCCATAAGCGGCCTCTAGCGCCACATCCACATTGTCAAGCGCCTCCTGCAGACGCGCTTCCCAATTTTCAGCACGCGGATGTCTCATTTCGCAGTCACATTTGCGGATGCAGGATCTCCATGCGAGAAATCAGCAATGGACATCGACAGCGCACCTTCGTTGCGAGCGGTGAAATCGCCGATCCATGACGAGATTGCCGGATTGATTTCGCGGAGTCCGATGCGTTCGCGGGGCAGTCCCTGATCCATCACAATGCCAAGGATATCGCCGACTGTCACATGATCCGGCGTTTTGATCATGACATAGCGTCCGCGCACACCCGCAAGTTCCGCGATGATGCCGCCAATGGCGAGTTTTTCGAGGACATCGTTGAGGCACCGAATGGAAATGCGCCTGTTAGCGGAAAATTCCGCCGAATCGAATGGCCTGACTCCATCTTCGAGATCGCGCGCCATAAGCGCCAGGACTTCAAGCGCCAGGGCCGCGCGCGCATTGGGACTGGCGTTGCGGCCATCGTCTTCGAGTCCGTAAGTGCGGACATTCTGGACGGCGAAGGCGACCTCCGAGCCTAAAAGGATAATCTCCCAGCTCACGTATGCCCAGGCGAGCAAGATGGGGCCAGCTGCGAAACCTCCATAAAGCCTGCCATACCTCACCACGCCGATTTGCAGCGAAGCGCAGAGATGCATCCACAGCATCGACAAAACCGCCGTGACAAGTCCCCCGATGATTCCAGGCACCAGTCGGACGCGCGTGTTGGGAATAAACGTGACCAGGAACGTGAACAGCAACGTAAGCATGGCCAATGTGAAAAACGCCCCCAGGCCCGGAAGATCGAAATTGAAATTAAGCGCGTGTATATGCCATGCGGGAGCGAGATGCTCGGAGAACCAGGTCACCATCGGCAGTGTCGTGGCGGCAATGAAGAGAAACGGGACTATCAGCATTATGGTCAGATAGTCGGCGAAACGACGCCATATCGGACGCCCCGTGACCCCCCAGATGCAATTCATGCTCTCTTCGATGCGCGTCATCATCTCGATCGCGGACCACAGCAGGATGATCAAGCCGATTCCGCCGAGAGTTCCGAAATGGATATCCGCGATGCGGGTGAACATCGAATCAAGGATCGACTTCACGCGGGCGACGATGGACATGAACGTCTCGTTCGCTTCTGGCGACGTGGCCGTCGCCGTAGCCTGGGCGGCCCATTGGTCGATTTGTCCCACTATCGCCTGGCGCGCCATTTCCTCGCCGCCAAAGAGACGTGCAAGGGCCAGCGCCATCACAAGCACTGGCACCAGCGAAATCATGGAGTAGTAGATCAAGCCCGAAGCACGGACCGCGCATTCATCGCGCATGAAACCGTTGAGCACGAGATAGGCAATGCGGCAGAACTCGATCCCGCGGCGCCTGAACCACGGAAGCCTTTCCGTCTCGACATCCCAAAGTCGATCGCGTATGCGCTCCATCAAAGGCGGCTTGATCTCGCGCACAGCCTTCGTGAGTTTCGTGTCTTGGTTCATGAAGGGCAACTTCGAGAATGGCGGCCGGGGATCATCAAAGCGCGAAACGAGGCTCTGGTTCGCCCTTGATCAGTGCGTAAATGATCGGATCCTTGATGCGGATCTCTTCGTCGGTCAAGCCCTCGAGCTCATGCGGGAATACAATCCAGTCATTCGTCTCGTTGATGAAGAAGTCGGGCTTGATGTCGGTCAAATTAGCTTCCGGTTTCCAGAAGACAGTCGCGACCCTGACATCCGCCGGAATCTTGCGCAGTCGTTCAGAGCAGGCTTTCATCGTGCGGCCGGAATCAAAGACGTCATCGACAAGCAGCACTCGCGAGTTCGGCTCGATGCTCTCGATAATCTGGTCGCAATACTCGAAGCTCACGGGAGAATCGAGACGGGTCATGGCGGCATACGACGAGCATTTCATCGCGATGTGCCGCGGCTTGAGGCCCATCTTGCGAAGGAACTCGTGCACGGCGACCGCAATGGGAGTGCCGCCGCGCCAAAGGCCGATCAGCATGTCAGGCTGCCAGCCGGAGTCGTAGATCTTGCGGGCGAGACGAAAACTGTCGCGGGTGAGGCTGTTCGCGGAGACGTAGGTTTTCTGCGGTGCCATTGAGGATCCCTTGTAGAATATCGTGGAAATACAGGACTTAATTGAACATGCTGTAGCGCGCGATGCACCAGAAGGCGCGGAAGCCATCTTTCCAGCCGATTTTCTTGCCATCGGCGTACGTGCGGCCATAGTAGGAAACCGGGACCTCGTAGATGCGCCACTTCTTGCCGCGGGCCACTTTCGCCGTGAACTCCGGCTCGAAGCCAAAGCGGTTTTCCTTCAACACGACACCGTCGAGCACCTTCTTGTAGAAAACCTTGTAGCAGACCTCCATGTCCGTTAGGTTGAGGTCAGTGAACATGTTCGAGGCGAGAGTCAGCAGACGGTTGCCGATCGAGTGCCAGAAGTAAACGACTCGATGCGCGCCGCCACCGATGAAGCGGCTGCCGAAGACAACGTCGGCATGGCCATCGAGAATCGGCTTGAGCAACACGGGATAATCGGCTGGATCGTATTCAAGGTCCGCATCCTGGATGAGGATGATATCGCCCGATGCGGCGGCGAAGCCGGTATGGAGCGCGGCGCCCTTGCCCTGATTCTTCTCGTGGTGGCGAAGCGTCCAGTCGGAATGCTTCGCAACAAGTGAATCGAGAAGGGCGCCCGTACCATCGGTGGAACAATCGTCAACGAGCACGATCTCGCGCTCCTCGACCGGGCAAGGCGCAGCCATGACTATGTCAAGCAGGTGCTCGACTGTCTGCACTTCGTTGTAAACGGGGATGACAATCGACAATTTCATGGCTGCGCAGGAAATCCTACTTCGCGTCCTGATACTTCATTTCGATGATCTGGCCGGTCTGCGAGCTCTTCGTTATCTGGGCGATCAGCTCATCGACGACATAGCCATCCCAGGCACTTGGCATGGGACGCTCGTCGGCCTCGAAGCGACGGACCATTTCCGCCATCTCGGAATGGAAGGCGTTGACGGCTGGATAGCGGTACTCGGTGACAACGCCAGTGCGGGCATCGGTGTGGACAACCAGCGCGCCATTGTTTTCGGGATGGTCCCAAAGCGGCGTAAAGAGGTCGAGACGCCCCTTGGCCGTGTTGATCTCCATGCGCTCATCCCAGCCATTGCGCTCGTAGCCGACATTTGTGAAAGGATGCCAGAAGCATTCGAGATGAGCGATGCCGCCGTCCTTGAGCCAGAGCATGGCGTTGGCCTGGTGGTCTGCGTCGACGCCGGGCTGGTAGGAGAGATTGCCGCACACCTTGGTCGGGCGGCCGGCGAAGCCGCAGATGAGGTTGAGGATGTGGCTGCCGCCGCAGACCAGCACGCCGCCGCCGTAGTTGCGGAGCATCGGGGTCGGCTTCTCAAGGAGCCACGAGGGAAGCGGCTCCTCGAAGAAAGCGCTGAAGGGCTGCCACGTGCGGGCGTGGATGCTGGTGACGGGGCCCATGTCGCGGAGGAGTTCCTTCGCCTTGATTACCGCCGGGAAGAAATTCTTCATGAACGCCGTGGCGCAGAAGAGTCCGGCGCGATCCGCGG
>JAZQOE010000124.1:0-86553 GCA_045627705.1 Kiritimatiellia bacterium
GCGGTATGAGCTTACGAAGCTTGCCATGGCCGGCATTCCCGGCCAGAATGGCGCACGGGGCGGTACTTGCGGGCGCGTCTTCCTGTGTATCGAAAGCGGTCTCTCCATGACAGCGGGAGGGTGTTCGTCGCGCACGGCTTCCGGCGGGTCGCCGACGAGCGGGGCGAACGACAGCGGATCGGGCTTCCACAACGACTATGCGTCCGGCGGCGGCGGCGGCGGTGGCGGCGGCGGTGGCGGCGGCCGGGCCGAGGTCATTGGCGGCGGCGGCGCAGGCGGTGGCGGCGGCGCTGGCGGCTCCTCAGGTGGATTCTACTGGAAGTCGGACGGCTTCGTCTATCGTGACGGCCCTGGCGGGCGCGGCGGCATAGGCGGCTGGGGCGCGAGCAATGGACAGAACGGCGCGGTCGGCGCACATCCCGACAACGATACGAACAAGTCGCAGTACGCGCTCGGTGGTTCGGCGGGCGCCATTGGCGGGATTGTCGAACCGTATGTCAGGATGGACGACACGAATCTCGTTTACTCGCTCACCCATTGTGCGGCGCGGCATTCGGCGGCGGATCTGGTGGTGACTTCGACGCACTCGCTCTCGAATGCGCTCGCCGCGGTGAACGACGATCCCAATCTCGTGGACGGAGCCGGCATCCGGCGTATCACATTCTGTCTGCCGGATGGTGAGACGGAACTCGCCGATCCAGGAGTCGCGCTCGCGGCGGGGGCGCACCACCTCGTCATCGACGGCGCGAACGGGGGCAATAACATCACGCTGGCATATCTGAAGACGTGCGCGAACCTCGACCTCCGAAACATCACGGTCAGACGGCTCGACGGCGAGAACGTCCGCGTGACGACCCGCGCGGCGACGGTCGAGGATTATTCATTCACCTCGACAGGACAGTTCAAGTCGTCATTGACCGGACTCGACTCGAACCTCGCCGCCCCGTCGCTTTCCGCGCCCGCCGCGATCACGGTCAACTACCGCGAGAAGGACGCTTCGGGGACTGTTTCGACGAGGACTGTCTCTGTCGCGCCGGATGCGATCGAAGTGGACGGCCTTGCGTTCGCCGAACTCCCAATCGCGATCATGGCGCGGACGGCGGACGAACTCAAGACAGAAGGTCTCGCCGATCTCGCGGCTTCGGGCGAAGTCGCGATTGACCGTCTCGTCGCCGGGAATCTCGGGATCGCCGGCGCGCTTTCCCTGACGGAGAACTTCTTCTTCGACTCGGTCGAGGGCTTTTCGCGCCTGAAGCTCAACGGCGGCATCGAGGTCGGGCCGGGCATCGGTTTCTCGATCTTCGACACCGCGCAGTGTCTATGCGACAGTTCCCGTAGCAGTTCCTACTCGTATTCCTATACGGCGGAGGCCGACGGATTCATCCAGATCACATACAAAAGCGCGGGGCGGAGTCGCGAGCGGATGTCATGTCAAATCAATGCTGTCGAAATCTTCGATTACGACGCCAGTTCGGACACGAATTGTTTCCTGCCGGTCCGGAAAGGCGATCGGTTCGGTGTCGCCATCGACATGTCATCCAATCTTTCCGAGATACACAAGTCCGCCAGTATCAAGGTGGTGTTCTTCCGTTTCGGGCGGTGATGAAAGGAGTCAGCATGAAGAAATCCAATCATTTGTCCTTTGCCTTCGTCTTGCTTGCCGGCCTTCTTGCATCGCCGTCCCAGGCGGCGATCCTCTACCGCGGGCGCCTTACCCAGTCCTTGGGCGGCGAGACGCGGTTCGACGCCGGCGCATCCTACCCGATGGTCTTTAGGCTCTATCGCCTGCCACAGGGAGGGGAGGCGTTTTTCGTCTCGGAATCGCGCGATGTCGCCGTCGATACCGACGGTTCATTCGAGACGGTTCTGGACGATCCGGCGATCGACGGCGCGTTCAAGGATGACTGTGCGTCCGTCTATGTCGGCCTGACGCTGGATGGCGGGCGCGAACTGATGCCGCGCCGCCAGATCCTCATGCTGCCGAATGTCGAGCATGCCACGCAGGCCAACGGGCTTGCCGCGAATCCTGCGGTCGCGTCGCTCGAGGCGCAAGGGTTCAATGCCGGGAGCGTGTCGGTCGGGTGGCTTTCGGCGAAGCATCTCAAGGTCAATCAGACGCAGGGCGCGATCTCGATGCAGAAGGTCGCGGGCGAGGAGGCGGACGGGCTCGACCTCACGTCGAACAAAGTGTCCCTCTTCGGCGAGCAGAAGGAGATCGTTACCGGCAAGACGGCTTCGTCAGTCGGCGAGACGCTGGCGGATGCGCCGGCGGATGGAGTCGCCGTCATCTTCGCCGTGCCGACGAGCGAACGCCAGCCAATCTGCACGGGAGTCGTCCGGTTCTGCCGCAAGGGCGACGCGATCGCCGCGCCGACAGCGGCGGAGCCGCTGACCGTCCGGTTCTATTCGTTTGTCACCAGGTGAAGAGGGGGCGAACCATGTTTTCTACCGTCTTGCTCCTGTCTGCCGCGATCAACGCGAAGACGCTGAACGTCGTCGAAGGCGACGCGATACGCGACACCGCGTATGTCTATCCGATCGCCGGCGTCGCGGGGGAAACCGCGACCGGCATGGAGATTTCGAACATAAAGAGCGACTACGCGATCGGCGACTTCCTGACGGACATTCCGCAGGGGCCCGACGGCGCCGCGGTGGACTGGACGCGCACCTACGAAGGCATCGTCGGCGACGCGGACATCTACAAGAATCGCCTCTACTGCGTGGAGGAGCCCAAGAGCGACCGCGAGCGGCTGGTCTTCACCCAGGGCGGCGCGGTGAGCGTGACATGGTACTACGAGGGGGTCGAAGAAGGCGTCGAGCGCGTCTATCAGATCGCCGAAAGCTCCTCGGAGCGCCCGAACCGGCTCTACTGGTCAACATATCCATTCCTTGGACCGAAGATCGACCTGACGGGCAAGTTCGTGCGGTTGTTCGGCAATCCCGAAGTCCTCCGGCAGCAAATCGTCGTCGATGAAAGGTCCGGCGTGACGAACATCGTCTCCGGCATCCTGCTGAACGACGCGGGATCGTCGCAGATACTCGAGGCGCGGGCGCGGGTCATAGATGTCGACCGAAAGCTTTACGACGGCCCGACGGGACAGTTCGTGCTGGCCTATTACGCGGACGGCAACTACTCGAAGTTCGTCGGGAGCGTCGTCGTCGAGGTGGGACGTCCCGAAACCAAGATCCTCGAGGCGCACGTCGGCGACGAGCTGCTGCCGACGGGTGACGGCTGGACGGTGAAGGGGCTGCTGCCGTATCCGAAGGACGGCAAGGGCGGCACGGAGACGATCGAGGGCGACGAGGCCTCGCCGCACATGTCCCGCGGGGAATACGTGCATGCGGAGACGGGCGACAAGGTCTTTGCGGCGTACGCGATCTCGCCGAACGACCGCACGACGCGCAACTACACCGAGGACTCGCCGATGAAGAACGACATCTTCTGGGAGAAGCCCGACTTCACGGGCACGCTCTGGCCGTTCGAGGAGGACCTCTACCTTGTCACGTGGAATCCGGACGATCGCCGGGTCGTGGTCGGCGATCTCGCTCCCGGTCTGGAGATTTTCGTGCCGACGAAGTACACGGTCGAACTCTGCGACTATCAGGATCCAAGCGGCACGGCGGAGATCGATTCGCAAAACGCCAATGTCGTGCGGATCCTGAAGGAGGGCCGCTTCACCCTAAAGCTTTCGACGACCGCGAACCCCGGCACCGATGTCTGGTATCTGCCGATGGCGTCGAAAAACCGCACGGATGCCGATGTCGTCAACGCCGAGCGGCCGGAATTCGACGTGGAGTATCATGTCGGCCGTCTCCACGAGCCACTTCCGTCCGCCTTCGCGGGCACGGCGAAACAGGCATACGAGGCAGTCGATCCGGCGCTTCCCGGCTACGTGTATGAGCCCGCCTCGACGGGCCGCAACTGGAATCCGCGTCTCTACCACGCGCCGGTCGCTCCGTCCGCGGCGGATACGGGCGTCGAGACTGGAGGAGGGGATGGCGACCCGTTCGCGGACCTTGAGTCGTCGATCTATTCCGTCGGCGTGAGCGAGACGCCGATCGAAGTGTGGTGGCGTGGCCGGGCCGCGATTCCCTCCAGGCTCTTCGGCGAGTCCGATCCGCTCGTCTATCCGGTCGCCGTGCAGCGCTACAAGGCGCGCGCGGCGAAAGCGAAGGAAGTCCGCGAAATCGCCCTCGCATCCAAGCTCGGCAGCGCCGGCAAGAGTTACGGGCTTTCGGCGTCAGGGCTCGGCTTCGCGGACGCATCATCATCGCTTTCGCTGCTTGAACGCGATCTCTTCACGCTGCCCTCTGACGGCTTCTCGCTGTCGCTCGACCTCTATCCGGATTCGGTCGAAAGCACGAAGGAGGAGAATTCACATGGGCAGGTGCTGATCCTAAACACGGCCAATCTCGTCATCCAGATCAGCCGGAATGGATTGGTGTACACAGTCTATGCCGTCGGGTACGACGGGTCGGCCCTCCGCTTCTGGAATATGCCGAGTTTCACGCTGCCAGGCGATGAATGGTCGCATTTCTCGCTGGAGATCGCGCCGGATGCGGAAGACCGCATGATGATGACGATCGGCTTCGACACCGCCGGCAGCGTCGTGTATGACATGGGCGAATACCGCGACATCCTTGGCGGACGCATTCTCCAATTGCTCGTAGGCGCGAATCCGGAGCTTGCGCAGACGCGTGCGCCGGTGGGGCTTACCATCGACAACCTGCGCTTCGCCGACGGGGGAGCCACGCTCGCTAACTGGACGTTCGAGCACGAGTGCGTCAGTTCCGACGGCTTCATCTTCGACGAGACCTTCTATCGCCGCGGCCTGCGCGTTGCCGGCGGGGCGGCGGGAATCCGCGCCCTGCAAGGGGGGACGGTCGGCGGCGCACCGGCCCTGGATAACACGGGCGTGCCATACAACGACGGCGTCACGCCCGAAATCTACCGCCAGGCCGACCGGTCGCTCGTCGGCTACCACCTCAACACCGCCCATGCGTTCACTCGGCAGGACAAGACGGACGGAACGTACACGACGTGGGCGGTGCGAGCCGATCTCGCGGACTCGCTTTCCGACAATCTCGTCTTCACGATGTACTCCGCGGGCGGCAAGGGTGCGCAGAAGACCTATCGCGTGGTCGAGACGAACGAGTTCTACCAGGCGTTCGAGGAGAAGACGATCGTCGGCCGCCAATTCCTGCCACCGGCGCCGCTCTGCCATCTCGACGGCTACTGGAACGACGGCACGTCCTGGGCTTCGCTTGCCGGGAACGCCGGCGCGGACAAGTGCATCGTTTACCGCGACCGCAAGCTGAACGACTGGGCGCGGCGCGACGGCGGCGGCTTCGCGTTCTACTGCTACAGGCCGCGCGCTGATTTCGACTGGCCGGACGGTCGCGAGTCCGCGGAGGATGTCGTCCCGTGGGAGGACCACGGCACCGGAACGCCGCTCGCCTGGAGTTGGACGGCAGAATGGCCGCCGGACGACGAGGTGAAGACGATGAAAGTCGCCCAGACTCTGACGAAGGCCGTGGATGGACTTCCCGAGGTATGGAACATGGCGAGCTGCGCCGTCATCTACCCGAGGCGGGGACTGGTCGAGGAAGGGCGCCAGAACGATGTCGTTGACCTAGTCGATCCGACCGTCGCGCAGACGGCCGCGCTGCCTGTCAAGACCAGCGTGCCCGTCGATTACGGCTTCACAGTCGGGAGTTCGGGGACTTGCCAGCTGCGGAAGGGGCGCTACACGTTCACGGGCCTGCCGCCGTCCGTCTCCGACCGCTTCTACATCGACGCGAATGCGGACGCATCGCGGAACATGGTGCTCATCGGCCAGCTTGTGGAACCCGCGACGGGCAAGCCGTATCTGCAGATCAATGTCCTTTCGGCGGAGGAGCGCCAGGCGATCAAGGATATCTGCGTCAACGCGACCGAAGCGAACAAACGGCTATGGGACGAAGCCGTCGATGCGCTCGCGAAGGAGGTTGTCCTGCCGAGCCAGGAGTTCGAGTCGATGGCCGACTGGAACAGCGCCTTCGAGGCGCCTGCGAATGTCACCTACGAAGCCGCGTACCGTCCCGTCTATGAACCCGTCGACCACTACGCGCTGATGGCCTCCGGCAACGGCGCGGGGTATGTCGTTTTCATCGAGAACGATGCGACGAACACCGCGATGGTCGCCGAGGGCAACCCCGTCAACGTGAAGGTGATCAGGGTCCTGCCGGAACTCTACAACGGCTCGATCACCCCGCTTTTCGATCCGCTCAACAAGCTCTCCGAGCAGCTCACGATGCAGTATAACGAGCCCTTTGGCGCGGCGACGGCGAACTACGAGTTCGAGTGGCACCGCCGTACGCCAGAGGCGGACGGCACGATTTCCACGGACTTCGAGGCCTGGCCCATCTACCGCAGCGCGGATGGACTCACGAGCTTCACGCTGGGTGGCACGGGCACGACGCTTTCGGAACTTGTCAACACCTACTACGTGATGCGCTACCGCGCGAAGGAGGGCACGCCCGCCGCGCTGACCTGCGGCACGGACTGGAGCGCGTTCACACCCTACACGCTCGCCGAAGGGTGGGTGCAGCGCGTCCTCAACGCCGTCACGCCGTTCAACCAGCGGATGAGCGACTTCTACGCGAACGAGGCGGAGATCCGCTACACGATGTTCGAGCAGATCGGCGGGCCCTACGACGGCGACATAGCGCTCAACGACGCGAACCTCAACTCCATCGGACTCCTCCAGCTCTACCGCACGGTTCTCAACAAGGCGGAGAAGATGTCGCTTGAGCTGGATGTCGATGACATCGACGTCAACAAGCAGCTGCTGCTCGCGACCTCGCGCATCGCCGATCTCTATATGCTCCTCGGCGCCGAGGCGTATGCGGACGCGAAGAACCCGCTCATCTCGGCGGGACTGAGCCCGAGCCATCTGTCGGAGCTCGCCGAGCTGCCGAGCTCGACGTTCTGCTTCCAGAACCAGGTGCGCACGCTCCTGGACGAGGAACTCGCGCTGCTGCGCGGACGCGACGCCTCTGTCCAGAATCCGGGCTTCCGTACGACCCCGATCTTCAACCGCCTCATCTGGAACTTCACGAAGGGCGTTACCGAGGGCGAAGTCGCCTACGTGAACAACTACGGCATCCGCCCGGACGCGACGGGCGACATCACGGTCGATGCCGCGGCCGAGCAGTACCCGCAGGGCCATGGCGACGCCTACGGACACTACCTCAGCGCCCTGAAGGGCTATTACCACCTCCTCAGGAACGCGAACTTCGGCTGGTCTGCGAGCATGATGGAGATGATGATCTCCGCGAGCGTCGTCAACGAGGACTACCAGGACGAGCAGAAGTTCGCGGATGCCGCGGTGAAGCTCGCACAGACCGGGTTCGACGTCGTCGATCTCACGGCGCGCAAGGCGTGGCGCGACAACGGCGGCGAGATGCGGGCCGGCTATTTCGACGGCATCGACGGCGAGGCCTTTGGCTACGGCGAGTTCGGCGTTCGCGCGGGACTCGGCGCGGCCTACAACTGGCTTGCTGTCAACTCGATCCTGCCGACCAATGCCGCGCCGGAAAGCACCTACACGGATCTCGGTCTCAGGCAGATCACGCGCGGCACGGCGACGCAGCTCGACGAACTCGCCGGGCTTTACGGCAGGATCGAGGACAAGGTCAACGCGCTCGATTCGGGCCTCAACCCGCTCGGGCTTTCGCAGAACGCGATTCCGATGGATATCGATCCGGCCGAGCTCGCAAATCGCAATTCGCACTTCGAGCAGATTCTCGCCAGGGCGGAGAAGGCGCTCGCGAACTGCGAGACCGTCCTCGACTGGGCGGGGAAACACGGCGGCCGGCTCAAGGAGATTCAGAACGCCGAAACGACGGCGATCGCCGATCAGGAGGCGCAGGAACTTGCCTACAAGAATCAGCTCATCGCCATCTACGGTACGCCCTATTCCGGCGATATCGGACCGTCCGGCACGTATGAGCAGGGGTATGACGGGCCGGATCTCTACCACTACATGTGGATGGACCTTGCCGAGTTCGGACTCTCGCGGGACGAGCTTCAGTCGTCCGCGCAGAATGTCTCGATCGAGTTGAAGGCCTGGAATGCGGACGCACTCGTGGTGTCGGGCAAGATTGCCAAGGACGCGAAGAGTGTCAGCGAGAACTGGACGACCTTCACCCTCGACTACTCGGTCGCGGCGAACGGAATCGTCCTTCCGACGGTCGCCAATCCCGGACTCCGCGCGATGGAGGGCACGATCCAGAGCGCCTACCGCGACTATCTCTCGGCGTTTGCCACGGCTTCGTTCGCCAAGAAGAACTACGACGCGACCCTAGTCGGAGCCGAGGGCAACATCGAGCGCGCGATTGAACTGTTCAACCGCAAGTTCGACCTCAAGGTTGCCCGCGAGGTCATCAACGACGCGGTCAAGGTCGCGACGGGCGTTACGAAACTCGTGAAGGGGATCAAGACATCGGTCCAGAGCGCCGATGCGATCATGAGGCGGCAGTACCAGAGCGTCGTCAATGCGGCTCCGCTTCAGGTCGTTGGTCTGGCCAACTCCATCGACACCAGCGCCATTGTCGCGGCGGCCCTGGCCGGTCCGCTCATGGCTTCCCAGGTCGCCAGCACGACGACGACCCTCGCCGCCGACAATACGATGCTCATCACCGAGGCGGCGCAGACGGTCGCCGATATCGTGTTCAATGGGCTCGAGGCCGACCAGGCGCTCGACGAGGCGCGTGAATCGCTCATCATGACCGTCAAGAGCCAGCTCGGATCGGCCAACGAAAAGGCTGTCGCCTATCGCGACGCGATCATCGCCCTGCAGGCCACGGAGGCGGCGTACCGCGCCGAAATCGCGAAGGGCGACCAGCTGCAGGAGGAGAGGGCGACCTGGCGCGCGCGCGTCGCCGGCGACGCCGCGCAGATCCGCTATCTTGATATGTTCACGCGGATCGGGCGCAACAACGCGCTCACGAAGTACACGACCGCGTTCGACACGGCCCAGCGCTACGTGTGGGAACTCGCGAAGGTTTACGACTACGAGACGGGGCTTCTATCTTCCGATCCGCAGGGCGCGGCGAAATTCTACGCCGAGATCATCGGTTCGCGCCAGCTCGGCTACAAGGGGATTTCGACCAGTTCGGCGACAGACAAGGGACTCTACGACATCGTCAACCGGATGAAGGAGAACTTTGCCGTGCTTAAGCCGCGTCTCGGCGTCAACAACCCCGACGAGATGGCGAAGGAATTCTCGCTCCGCTACGAACTCTTCCGCATCGATCCGGGCGTTCGCGGCGACGAAGCGTGGAAGACGGAGCTCAGGAAGTACTGGACGGATGACATCAACGCCAACGCCGACTTCCGCCGGGTCTGCCAGCCGCTCGCGTCGGCGGGACCGCTCAAGGAGCCGGGGCTCGTCATCCCGTTCACGACGACGATCGATACGGCGAAGAACTTCTTTGGCCGCACCCTCCAGGGCGGCGACCACGCCTATTCGAGCGCGGACTACGCGACGAAGATTGCGAAGCTTGGCGTCTCGTTCGTCGGATACGAGCGCCTCGCCCTGCAAACCGCCGACGGGCTTGCCGCCGACCCGAACATCTATCTCGTCCCAGCCGGCCGCGACTATCTGCGAGCGCCGACCGCGGATCGTCAGGTGCTCGCCTACAATGTCATCGACCAGGTGCTGCCGCTGCCATACACGATTGGCGCGTCAGAACTGGACGACGAAGACTACCTGACTACCTTCTCGGGGCTCGACGGCACGAGCGACAGCGCGGCGAAGATACGCCGCCACTCGACGTTGGTCGCAGACGGCAGCATCTACTCGACGCGGCTCGTGGGACGTTCCGTGTGGAACGACAGGTGGCTCCTTGTCATTCCCGCCTGCTCGCTCAACGCCAACCGGACTGAAGGACTCGAGACATTCATCAAGGGTGTCTCCGACATCAGAATCGGCATCCAGGCGTATTCGCGGCATGGTAACTGAACGATTGGGAAACACTGTGGTCCATGTCCGCTTGACAGTGCGCAACATCTTATTTCGTCATGGTAATCTAAAGGAATTATGCCCTTGTCAAATCATGTTTTGCCCCGCGCTTGCGCGATGATGGTGGCCTTAATCGCCGCTCTCCAATTCGCCTTCGCCTCCGATTCCCCCGCATCGCGTCTCTCCGAGGATCTTTCCTGGGGCGAAGTCGGTATCAAGGTCGAGGGCGAATCGTCAACTGTCGATCCGGCGCGCGATTTTTTCCTAACTCTCACTGTCGATGTCCCCGAACGCCTGAAGGTCGAAATCCCCGACCTTCGTACCCGTCTCGAAGGGTTTTCTTCCGCTGAAAGTTTCTTCCTCGAGCCAGTGGCCGCAGGTGGCCGCCGCACAGCCTCCCAGCGCTGGAGACTTATCCCGCAGCCAGGCGCGGAATACCGTCTCGCGCCTTTCGCGGTCGAAGTCCGCGACAATTCCTCCCACCCTCCGGCCGTTTCGTGGTTCGCGACACGCCCCATCGTTTTCGCCGCCGCCGATCTCGGCGTCTCCGCCGATGGCGATCCGGAGGTTTCCCCCAAGGCGATATGGATTCCGCCCACGGTTCGCTCCGTCATTACATGGATTGCCTTTGCGCTTCTCTGTGCTATCGCGGTCGCCGCGCTTGTCTGGCTCGCCACGCACATCCGCCGCAAGGTCGTCGAGATGCGCATGAGTCCGCGCGAACGCGCGCTTGCCGAGCTGGACCGTCTCCTCGGCCGGGATCTCGTCCACAAGGGCCTCTACAAGGATTTCTATGTGGAGCTGACGCACGTCGTCCGCCGCTACATCGAGCGCGCACACGGCATTCGCGCAGCGGAGCAGACGACCCAGGAGTTCCTTGCCGCTGCCGCTGGCCGCCCTGAATTCGCCGGCGAAGTCCTTGCGCGTCTCCGCGAATTTCTGCAATCCGCAGACCTCGTGAAATTCGCCGGCGTCGATGCAACGCCCCACATGGCCGACGATGCCGTTACCACCGCCCGCGGCTATGTCGAAAGCGATTCCGCCATGCAAGCGGCATCGGCTTCTTCCAATGTTTCGAAGGAGACCGCAAAATGAATTTCCGTTTCGCGACCCCGCTCGCATTTCTCCTCTTGATTCCGTGGGCGCTCGCCGCATGGCGGATGTTTCGCCACGGCCGCCGCGCAGGAGTCCTCTTCTCCGCGATTCCATTCCTTCCGGCACGCACTGCAGGCTGGCGGGTGGCGCTTTCTCGTGCGATTCCGCCACTCTTCCTCCTGGGCGCCGTGGCGCTGATTGTCGCCGCCGCGCGTCCGCAGACCTGGCTTGAACGCGAGCGCAAGAATATCGACGCAATCGCGATCGTGATGGCGATCGACATCTCCGGCTCGATGGAGGCACTTGACCTTTCGCCAAAATCCGCGCTCGGTACCGACTACCAGACGCGCCTGGATGTCACGAAAACAATGTTCGCGCGTTTCGTCGAACAACGCGCCGACGACCTTGTTGGTCTCGTGACATTCGGCGGCTATGCTTCCACGCGCTGCCCTCTCACCGCCGATCACGACGCGCTGGAGCAGGTGCTGAAGGCGGTATCGATTCCATCGCAGGTCGATGCCGATGGACGCCCCGCATCGCAGGAGGAATTGCTCACGGCAATCGGCGATGGCCTCGCTACGGCTTGCGCCCGCCTCGTCGATGCCGAACCCGAATCGAAGGTCGTGGTCCTGCTTTCCGATGGCGTCTCGAATACCGGACTCGTCACCCCGGACCAGGCCGCCGAGGCCGCTGCGAAACTCGGCATACGCGTTTACGCGATCGGAGTAGGCACGGATGGCCCGGTCCCGTTCCGTACGCGCGACATGTTCGGACGCGAGACAATCGCGATGGGCAACGTGAATTTCGACGAGGAGCAGTTGAAGTCGATTTCCACCGTCACCAAGGGACGCTACTTCAATGTGCGCGACAATGACGGCCTGAAGCGCGCGCTCGATGAGATCGACAAGCTGGAGACCACGCGCGTCGAGCGCCACACCTACAATCAGTTCAACGAGCGCCACGGCGCAATCCTCGCGATTGGCGGCGCGCTGGTCCTCATCGCCTGTTCGCTTGGAATGTCGCTCTCGCAGCGTCCACTCTAGTTCTCGCCGAATATCATCAACCTTTCTTTCTGCCATGGAATTCGTTCACTCTTGGGTTTTGCTCCTCCTTCCGGTCGTCCCGATTGCCGGGGCGCTCTGGCTTTGGCTTGCGTCGCGTTCTGGCCGCAGGCTTGAAGCGCTTGTCTCCGCAACAATGCAGGAACGCCTCGCGCCGAGCCGACAGAAATTCCGCGCGCCACTGCAGATTGTCCTGCTGCTTCTCGGCATTGCGTTGCTTCTTGCGGCATTGGCTCGTCCGCGCTGGGGCGAGGCGGAGCAGACCGTCTATTCACGCTCGCGCAATGTGCTGGTGGCCCTAGACGTATCACGTTCGATGCTTGCCCGCGACGTCCACCCGAATCGCCTTGAACGTGCGAAGGTTGACCTTCTCGATTTGATTTCCGAATTGAACGACGACCGTGCAGGACTGCTGGTATTCCGTGGCAAGGCGAATCTTCTTTGTCCGCTTACCACGGACACTTCGTTCCTCCGCCAGATACTCGACGGCGTCTCCATCGATTCTGCGCCGCGCGGTTCGACCGATCTGGCGCTTGCGATCCGCCGTTCGCTAGACGCGCTCGAACCAGTGATGGACGCCCACAACGCAATCCTCCTCATTTCCGATGGCGAGGAACTCACGGGCACAGCGATTGAGGCGGCGCGCGAGGCTGGCAAGCGCGGCATCCCGATTTTCACCGTTGGCATCGGCAATCCAGATGGCGCATCGATCCCAGATGGCGACGGCGTTCAGAAGGATGCGTCGGGCAATCCCGTCACTACACGCCTGATGGAGGCGACGCTTTCCGCTATCGCGCGCGAATCGGGCGGCGCGTATGTCCCGCTGGCGACAGCCGGTACCGCGCACACTACGCTCGGTTCAATCTACCGTCAGCACCTTCGCCGTGTCGCAGCCCGCGAACAGCAGGAGACTCTTGAACGCCGTCATATCGAGCGCTACCAGGTTTTCCTCATTCCCGCGATCATCCTCTTCTGCGCGGCCGGCGCATTGAGCCTCGGTCGCTTTGGCAGCAACGCGAAAAAACGGCGCGCCGTTTTTTCGGCCGCTTTGATGCTGCTCGCCGCGCAATGCGCCATCGCGGATGAAACAAACGCCGTCGCCCAATCCGCTTCCGAGCCCGTTGCAAACGCTGCGTCCGAAACGGTTGTTCCTCCAGGCCGAGAGGGCGCGCGCATCGCGCAATCGCTTTATCGCAAGGGCGATTTCATCGCTTCGGCGGAAGCGTATCTTTCCGCCGCCCGCGGCGTCGAGGCGGACGAGGCCGCGACGTACCGCCACAATGCCGCTATCGCGTATGTCGAGGCGGGCGACTTTACGAATGCGACCGAGACGCTTCTCCCGATTGCCCGTTTGCCGGGACACGAGGAGGATGCCGAACTCCTCGCGCGGTGCTACTTCGATGCCGCCGCGAATGCGGGAACGAATCTTACCGCGAAGGCCGAAGCGCTTGAGCAGTCCGCAAGCGGTTTCCAGCAGGCATTGCGCGGTGCGCCTGACGATGACCGCCGCAAGCGCAATCTCGCGCGCCTTCTCGCCGCCTTGCCCGAAGCGCGCGAAGAGGCGCACATCGCGGAAGTGCTGGCACAGCATGGTTCCACGCCGCCAGACCAACTCCTCGACAAGATGCTCCGCGAACAGCGCGCGATTTTCGAGGAGACCCCGATTGCGCTTACCAATTCCGCTCCCGCGATGATCGCCTCGATGGAAGCGCTTGCGAGGCGCCAGCGCACGCAGTCGGACCTGTGGATACCACTCAAGGCCGCGATGCTTCAGTCGCCTTCGGTCACCAACGCCCAGCAGCAGGCGATGGTTGCGCAGATTGTCGAACAGTCGCGCGATGCGATGCGCGGCGCCGCCAACCAGCTTCGCGATCTCGACGGGATGGCGATGCAATCGACGGCCTCTTGCGAGCCCGCGATCTATGAACTTTGGCGAAACACCGTAATGCCGCCGCCGTTGCTCGACGAGGCGATCGCATTGCAGACAAATGCCCTGGCAAATCCGAAATCGCCTGTCTTCCCGATCCGTCCCGACCAGCCCGAAGCCACTACGCTCACTGTCTTCTTCGGCGAGCGCTTTCCGCAATGGGCCGACCAAGTCCAGCAGCAAGCGCAATCCGACACCAATGCGCCATCGTTTACACCGGAAGATCGCGCGGAGATAGAACGCCTGCTTGCAGAGACACAGGAACTGCACAGGCAAATCGCGGACTCGTCCGAGCCCGCCCCGCTTCAGCAGAAGGCGCTGGACAACATGCTTCGCATCCGCGAATTGCTTCCGAAGCAGGACAACTCCAGCCAGTCCCAGCAACAGCAACAACAGCAGCAGAACCAGCAGAATCAGGATCGGCAGTCGCAGGACAGCCAGCAGGACCAGCAACAACAGCAGGACGATCAGCAGAGTCAACAGGAGCAACAGCCGCAGGATCGGCCGCAGGACGAGCAACAAGAGCAGGAACAACAGCCGCAACCGCTCGAAGAGAAGAAGGACGAACCGCCGCCAGACGTCCAGGAAATGCTTCGCAGGGTTCTCCAGCGCGAAAAGGACCACGAGGAAGAAAAGAAGCGGCAGAACCAGCAGATTCCGATGCGCCCAGACGAGCGCGATTGGTAAATCGCCATTCGGCTTTCTGTGTTGAAACAATGATTATGGATATCAAATGAAAAAGTTCCTGTGTTTGAGCGTCGCATTCCAGCTGGCGACGTCGATGGCGGTGGCGCAGTTCGCCGCGGTCGTGAAGACTCCCGCGCCAATGGCCATCGACGCGCAAGTCGAAGACTGGGCGTTCATCCAGTCGCGCCAGTCCATCAAGACTCCTGCGGGAAACTACATCGCGGCCTTCCGTCTCGCGTATGACGATGCCGCGCTATACGCCCTTTTCGAGGTTGTCGATGATAGCCCGCTCAAGAATCAGTCCAATGTCCTGGAGGAGATTCTCAAGGGTGGCGACTGCGTGGGCATCGCCATCGCGGGATCGAAGGGTCCAAAGTCCACACAGCGCATTCTCGTCGCGCAAGTCGATGGCAAGCCTGTGATCATGGCCTTGCGTCCGAAGTGGTCCGAAAAACGCCCGCATACCTTCGCATCGCCTGTCAAAGCCGTGACCATGGACTATGTGGGTCCGATAGAAGGCGCTAAGGCCGCGCTTCGCGAGACCGCTGGCGGCTATGTCGCCGAAATCGCCTTGCCGTGGAAGGGACTGGGCCTTGCGTGCCAGGATAAATATGCCTTCGATGCCCAGGTGATACTTTCCGACCCCGCTGGAACGGTGAATGTCGAAAGCGGTTGGTGGCACTCCGAGGGCGGCGACATGTTCACTGTCGAGGACCTCCCCACGGAGGCCGAACTTTTCCCCGACCAATGGGGAATGGCGAGGTTGCAGGCTGCCGCTCCCGCGCCGAACGAGGCGGTGGAGGCAAAACTTGCGCCGCGGCTTCCTGGCTTGCCGATCAGCTTCGAAATGCCGCGCGATGCCAAGGCCAGCCTGGTGATCACCGACAGCGATGGCTTCGTGCTGCGCGAATTGCTGCGTGCCGAATCGCTGGAGTCCGGCAGCCACACGGTCGAATGGGATGGCCGCGACCGTTACGATGAACCTCTTCCGCCCGGGGACTATCGCTGGAAACTCGCCATCTTCGACGGCATGGGCTCGCGCTTCCTGGGCAGTGTGGGCAATTCGGCGTGTCCCCCATATCGCACCGAGGACGGCAAGGGATCGATGGGTGGCCAGCACGGCGGCAACTCTATCATCGCCGCGAACCGACATGGCATCTTCATCGCTGGCGGCACGGAGGAAGGACACCCCGCCATGCGCGCGATCGATGCGTCAGGACGCACGCTGTGGAAGCGTTCGATGGGAGGCTTTGGTTCCGCACGCGGCCTTGCGGCGACAGACGATGGTGTTTACGTGCTGCAAACAGGCAAGCGCAGTGATGGCGCAAGGCTCTTTTACCTGGATGCCCAGACAGGCAAACAGCGCGCCATCGGCAAGGAACAAAACGGCATAGTGGTTGGCGATGCGACTCTCGGAACAGCCGTCACGGGGATGTGCGTTGCCGGCGGCAGGATGTTCATGAGCGTCGCCGCATCGAACATGGTCATGGTGGTCGAGCAGGAGACCGGGAAGCTCCTTGAGCCAGTCGCGGTCGAAGCGCCGCTTGGCCTTGCGCGTGGCAATGATGGCGCCATTCTCATCTGCACTGGCGATGAAGTCCGCAAGCTCAATCTTGAAACGGGAGCGCTTTTGGGTTTCATCCATGACCTCGATACGCCTAGCGCGGTGCTTGTCGATGACGATGGCACAGTCTATGTCTCGGAACTCGGGGAGCGTCAGCAGGTCAGCAAGTTCGATGCATCGGGCAAACTGATCGGTCGCATCGGCGTCGAAGGCGGAAGGCCGTTGACGCAGTCTCCGTATGATCCGAACAGTTTGCGCGGCGTGAAGGGATTGGCGATTGGGCCGGACGGCAACTTGTGGATGGTCGAGAAGTCCACGCTTCGCCGAGTGGCGACTTTCTCGCGCGACGGCGATTGGATCGCGGACCAGTTCGGCCCCGTTGCATACAATGTCGTGGGGTGCGATCTCGACGACCTAGGCACGGTTTACTACCAGACGTCGCAGGGCGGCCCCAGCTATGCCCGTGCGCATGTTGACTACGAGGCCTACGCTCGCAATCCCGAAGACCCGATGGCGGCATGGTCTATCCGGGAAGTAATGTACATGACCCAGACGGGGACCGATGACACCGCGGACGCAGGCGAGGACCTGATGGTCGGCGCGATGCGTCCTGGCTACGGGCATGTGGTTTCGTTCAAGGCATCGAATGGTCATTCATACTTCTGGCGCATCGCCAAGGGTAACCGCGCAACCATGGCGAGCGGGGCCGCGATCTGGCGCCGCGCGGGGGAGAAATGGATTCCCGCCGCCTTCGTTACAAACAATGCCAAGGGCGGACGGTCGTGGTCCGACAGTAATGGCGATGGCCTTGTCCAGGAGGATGAACTTTACGCCATGCCGCCGACGCGCGAATTCGCCTGGTTGGATCGCGACCTTAAGCTTTATGGCAAGGATGGAACGCTCGCTCCATCGCGCATCGACGAGCGCGGGGTTCCATACTATGATGGAGGTCCATACAGGCCATACATCACTGAAGGCGCTGGAATCGCTGGCGGCGGATGGGTCTTCAACTCCATGCCCGATGAGAATGGCGCAGTCTATTTCGTGGCGAACTACGGGACACACCGTCACCTGAGCTTTTGGGACCGCGCCTGCGAGAATCAACTTCTCAAGGTCGCCGATGGAAAGATCCAGTGGATCATCGGCCAGCATGCCGCCAATCCGCGCAAGGACAGCGATTTCACGACCGTTTCGGGAATCGCGGGAATCGTCGATGACATCGTGCTGGCGCATATCGTCGAGCCTGCGCGCTATATCGCGTTTACGACCGATGGCCTTACGCTCGGCAATGTGATCGTCGATGAAATGGGCAGGCAGCCGCATGTCGGTCCGACAGCCATCTACATCGAAAGCTTCACGGGCCTGTTCGTGAAGGATCCGAAGACAGGCAAGCGTGTGTTGTTCTCGGTGCGTAGCGGCGACGATCCCATCCTCGAGGTGACAGGCCCAGGGCGCATGGAGCGCAGAGAGGGAACGATCCGCCTCGATACTCCTCGTCCGCGCGAAGTCATTTCGGGCCACGCCTATGAAATCCCCTACGAAACCTGGTGGGGCAACAACGGCGGCAGTTACAAGGTCGATGGATTTACCTATGAATGGTTGCCGCTATCCGAGGGACTTCCAATCAAGCGCGGCGATTCGATCGTTGGCGATGTGCGCCTGCGCCGCGACGCTGGATCTCTCCATGTGCTGGCGGATGCGTTGAGCATGGTCGGCAATGACGCTTCAAGGGCGTCCGCCGATGCGGATTGGAATCAAATGGAAGGCGTTGAACTTCTGTTGGCGCCGGAGGACGATGCCGATGCCGCCCATGCGGTGCGAATCCTCCTGACTGCTGGCGGCGGCAAGCCAGTCGCGTTGCGGTGGGACAATGACGCCAACGAATGGCAACCCCTGCGTGGTGCCGCCGTGGCTGTTCTTCCGCGTTGGCACGGCTACGGATGGCGCCTCGAGGCGGAGATTCCGCTTTCTATACTGCCAGCGGACCTTTGCGCCGAGACGCCGCAGACCTTCCGCCGCATGAAGTCTGGCAGCCAGGATCTCGTAACCATGCATGAGGCGCGCCTTGATTTCCGTGGGACGCCATACGTGAATGCCGGGCTTCGCCTGCGTGGCGACGACGGCAAGGTGCAGCGCTATCCCTGGAGAGGGAAGGTGAAGTAAGGGGAGGTTGGAATGTCACGGCAGACACCGCGCGAAGTTGTCCTGAACACGATGGCGCGCGGCTGCCTCGGTCTTCACGTCATCGACAGTGCGCGTCGCGGGGTCGTAGTTTACGCCCACGTAGATGACGCGCCGTCCGTCCGCCGCGTAGGCGTCGGCGTAGCGCTTTTCACGGCACTGCGCGAGCGCGGCATCCGCTGACTTCCCGTACTTGAACTCGATGACGTATATCGCCTTCTCCGTATTCACCACCGAATCGGGACGGCCGAGCGAATGCTGCTCTTCGGAGACGGCCTCGGCGCGGGCGAATACCATGTACGCGAGGAAGTAGCGCTTGATCTCCTTCTCGTCCTTGTCCAGCCACTCGTGTGGGATCTTCGAAAACGCCGTGCGCAGGAGCGCCGTGAACTTGGCACCCGTCTCGTCGGCGAAGAGTTCAGCAGCCGTTTCTTCCGCCGTTATCGAGAAGTCATCCAGCTCGAAGTCTCTGCCGAAGACCGATGAGACATAGCCGCGGTAGAGCGACGAACGCACCTCCTCGTTCGGAATACGCAGGACGACGGTCTCGCCGTCGATGCGGCGGTCGATCGTGAGATACCCGCCATGGTAGAGCAGCGCCACTGTCGGTGCTTCCAAGGCATCCGGCGCGTCAAGGGAGACCAACTTGAATTTCTTCGCGAAATCCACTGGCGCGGCATTTCTCGCCTTCAGCGCATCGAAGACCAGCGTCGATCCGGCTGTCGCCTCCCAGTAGTTGCCGAACGCCTGGTTTGAGAGGGCGTTGCCGAGCGACACGGGGTTGACGACCTTGACAGGTCTGCGGGGCGAGAACTGGTAGCCGTCGTACCAGCGCAGCAGTTCGGAAAAGGCTTCGCCATACGAGATGTTGTTCGCGTCCGCGCACGCCTGGATGTGCCCGTGGAAATATTTCTCCACTTCCTCGTGCGTGTAGCCGAGGAGATCCGCCGCGCGCGCGTCGAGCGAGAGGTCCTTTGGATTGTTGAACGCCGAGAAGATCGAGGTCTTCGCGAACTTCGTGACGCCCGTCACCATCAGAAACCGCATGTCGCCGCAGTGCGCCTTCGCCTGGATGTAGAAGTCGTGCAGTGCCTTGCGCACGTCGGGAAGTTCCGCGCGTTCCTTTTCCGAGTCGAGGAACTGCGCGATCGGAGCGTCGTATTCGTCGATCAGCAGCACATACCTGCCGTTCTCGGACTTGTTCGCAACGGCTTCCAGCAAATTCTTGAAATTCGCGCCGCTGGTCTTCGCCGGGTCAAAGGGAACGCCATGTTCCCGGCAATGCCCTTCGACGAAATTCAGGAGATTAGACTTGAAGTCCGCAAAGTTGGCGGCCGATGTCTGGGACATGTCGAGATGTATTACAGGATAGACTTCCTTCTCCCAGTCCCAGTCGGTCCGCTCGATGGCCAGTCCCTGGAACAGCTCGCGCCGCCCCTGGAAAAGCGCCTTCAGAGTCGAGATCATCAGCGACTTCCCGAACCGCCGCGGCCGAGGCAGGTAGTAGATGCTTCCGGCATCAGGGCGAACCAACTCGTAAAGTTGCGCCGTCTTGTCAACATAGACATATCCGCGCCCGATGATCGAAGGGAAATCGTAGATGCTCGTGTCGATCGTTTTCATTCCATCGTATCGTACCACAATCCATACTCGGTACACCACCTTTGTGTCTGTAGGATGCGTTCTGATGTCGGCCTGCAGAGTCGCGATGGTGTAGAATCCATCGGAAATCTCCAATTTCGCCGGTTCAACCATGCCATATTGACCCTGTCCGTATGTGCCGCCATGCGTCGAAATGCCGCCACCGTGAACCCATCGGCTTTGGAGTACGTTAAATATGGTGTATGGTCAGTCGAGAGACAAATGGGTTTACGCTGGTTGAGCTGGCGCTGGTGGTGCTCCTTGTGGGCATTCTGGCCTCGCTTGCCGTCGTGCGCCTGGGTAATACCACTGCCATCGCAAAACGGCGCGCCGCGGAGGCGGATGTCTGTTCGTTGCGCAATGCGATGGTTGGATCGGATGCCATGGCGGGCTACCTCGGCGACATGGGCGCAATCCCCGGTTTTTCGCCCGCGTTGCTCCGCGTGGGCAATCTCCTCTGTGCAACGAATCTCTTCGGGGTGGGGGATGTGCGGCTTGATGCCGACGACGGATTTGCTCGGCAGGGAATCGCATCTGCATCCGCTTTCACTTCCTGGGATGACGAAGCGAATCGCGGGTGGCGCGGCCCATATCTTTCCGTCTCGGCGGGAATAACAACCCCCGAAGGCGAATCCCATCTTTTCCCGCATGCCGATGACATCCGCTTCGATGGCGATTCAACTTTTGCGGCGCGCCGTTTTTTCCCTTCCGTTTCGCATCTTTCGCTCCCCGCTGAATATCGCAATCCCGATGGCGGCAAGCGTTCCGTCTATGGCTTCGCCACGGAGCCTGCGATCGGCGATCCATGGGGCAATCCATACGTTCTCCAGATCCCGCCACCACAGGCGTTCGCTTCGCCGGACACCGTTTCGGCGCGGACGCGCTTCCGCTATGCGCGTTTCGTCTCGGCCGGTCCAGACGGCATACTTTCTACGCCGTGCTTTCCCGTTGATGCCGCGACATGGGGTGAAGAAACCCGCCGTGTTTCGCGCTTGGCCGGACGCGACGCCCGCGGCGCATCCGCCCGCGGTGACGACATCGTGCTTTTCATAAACCGTTCGGATGTCTTTGAGGAAGACGAGTCGATCGAGCCATGAAACATCCCTTCCATTCCATTGCATCGCGCTTTCGCGACCTCCCGCCGCGCCACGCATTCACACTTATCGAACTAGTGGTCGTACTCGTCCTGATTGGCGTGCTGACGCATCTGCTTGTCGGCGAAATGTCGCGCTTTCAAACCCGTCGTCTCAATGAAGCGGCGGACACCCAACTCGAATCCCTCCGCCTCGCAATCGCTGGTTCTCCCGATTACCGCGATGCGACTGGCGCGCGCATCCGCGAAGGCTTTGTCGCCGATATGGGCCGTGCCCCGCGCGCTCTTCGCATCTATCCCGATGATGCTGGTTCCCCGCTTTCCCTCCGCGAACTTTGGGAGCGCCCTTCCGATGTCGCGGAATTCGCGCTCCGCCCTGCGACAGCCGAGAATCTTCTGCCGTCATGCGCTTCTCTCGCCGACCAGGATGTCTGCGTTCCTTGTGGCTGGCGCGGTCCCTACATCCAGCTCCCGATTTCGCAGACGCGTCTTCGCGATCCATGGGGCAATACGATCGAAACGCCTGACACTGCTTCCTCGCCGCGCATTTTCGGCGCCGATACGAACGCCGTCGTTTCCGAGGGCGAAGAGATCGTGTGGGTGCGACACCTCGGCGCCGATGGACGCGACGATTCGCTTGCTGGAGCGCACGGCGCGTTCCATGCGCTCGATCGTGATCGTTGGCTCCGTGTCGATGCCGATTCGGATGCCAGGCCCGCAACGAGTCTTCTCGTGACGACCCGAGTGCTTGATTCGACGGGTTGCGCCGATGCGATGTCTATCGGTCGAAGCGTAACGGGCGTCCTTTACTCCCCATGTGGCAGCGCGATTACCGCGGCCGTCGAAACCGCGACACTCCCTGCGGGGGCGAGCGTCAACCTCCGTTTCAAGGGCCTCACTCCTGGTACGCGCATTCTCCGTTTGCGCCTTGGCGGACTTGCGCCAGAAGACCCGATGATTGTGGGCGTCGTCCATTCACTTCGGTTGCAGCCTGGCGACAACTCATTCGTTGAAACCTTCCGCACGGACTCGCAGGTGGTGGCGCCATGAAGAACAATGCGTTCGATATCGTCGTGGCGATTACGCCCGATGGCGTTTCCCGCCTTGATCTGCCAGATGGCAAGTTGCTTTCTTCGAGCCAACGCGACGGAAGCCCCTCCGAGGCCCTTGCCATTGCGTTCGGCTTGGGGCGTGTCAAACGCAATGCCCGCGTGCTTGTGCTTTCGACGGACTTCTTTTCGCAGACGGTTCGTCTTCCACGTCGCCAGATCGCTGGCCTTTCCGCTGCGGAAATCGAGACGGCGCTAGCGTATGAGATCGAGCCTTTCTCGAACATCCCGCGCGATCAGGGGGTCGCCGCATTCCAGGCGTTGACTGATGAAGGCGCCGACACCTCATCCTGGCGCACGGTGCAAATCGCCCGCGCGGACTGGGACTCGCTTGATGCCGCCGCCATTGCCGCAGACGCAAGGCTCGCGGGATGTGCGCCTTTGGCTTCGCTCCCCGCTTCGGACGAAGCGATTGCCGGCGCTTTGCTGCAATACGCTTCCGATGCACTTTCATCTCCGCCGCGCATCCCTGTCGCCGCCGTGGCATCCACCACCGCAAAATCGCAGGTAATGCCCAAGGTAGCCGCGACGCTTTACCTGCTAGTCGCAATCGCTTGCCTTCTCCACTACGTTTTTGTCCCGCGCATGCGTGACAACTTGCGTACGGATGTCGAAGAGCGCGAAGCCCTCGCGGCGGCAAACGCCACTATCGCGAATGAAATCCGCGCCATCGAAGCACGCTCCGAGCAACTCAAAAAGAACCTTGCGGCGCGCAACGATGCCGCGCTTTCCCTCTCCGCGTACCGCAAGGCATGGAGTTCGCTCCTCCATGATCTTGTTACGGCCTGTGGCGATGATGTGATGGTGCGGTCGATTTCCGGTGATGTCCTTTCTGGTGGCGTCATGGTCGAGGCGATTGCGACCGATGTCGATGCCCCCGCATCGTTCATGGTGCGACTTGCCGATTTGACCGCGAAAAATGGTTGGATGTTGACTCCACGCGATGTGCGCAACGAAACGAAGGGACCATCGTCCTTCCGCTTCTCATTGGAATTTTCCGGGAAGCCCGATAACGGAGGTGCGAAATGAATAGCGGCCTCAAGATTTCAAATCGCGACCGCATCTTCATGATGTTTGCGCCGATGGCCTTTCTCGCAGTCGGATACTGGTTCTTCATCGCAAGGCCAATTTCGTCTGAAATCGCTTTGCTCAAGCATCGGGACGCATCGTTGGGTACGGCAGAAGAAATCGCTGCCGTACGTCCTGGACTAGAGAAGAAGCTCCAGGAAATTTCACAGTCGTTTTCTGCCGCAAAGGCGATGCAGGATGAAATCATCGCTTCTTCACAACCGGCATACGGCGGTGAACCGGCTGAGATGATGCGAATGCTTCGCGAACTTTTCCACAGGCATGGCGGCAATGTCGCGACGAGTTCGCTGCGTGACGATGAACTGCAATTCGGACAAACCGCCCCAGTATATGTGGACTTGCTGAAGAGCTTCTCGTCCGCTGCCCCGCACCACTGGATTTTCGAGGTCGAGTCCGACTATGCCGGCATGGCGGCTGCACTTGACGAGCTTGCCAATAGCCACCAATGCGTGATTGATTCGCTTTCGATGCGGCCCGACGACACTGGCGCGTCATCTTGCGTCTGGAGACTTTCGCTATGGATGTGACCTCCAACACCGCGACTTCTTTCCTCGATTCGATTTTCGCCCTTTGCGAAGCTTCGGGCGCTTCGGATATCCATCTCGCTGCCGACCAGGTTCCGCGGATGCGAATACAGGGCGATCTCTCGCCCGTAAAAAACGGCGCGCCGCTTTCCGCCGCCGAGTGCGAGTCGATTGCGCTTGGCCTGGTTGCGACGACTCTTTCGGCGGACGCATCAGATCCGCAGACCGCTGCGCGTGCGGCACTGCGTGCGAGTTGCGCGGTCGATGGCGCGACGACATCGCCAGCGGGACACCGCTATCGCTTCAACGTCTTCCTCGAGAATTCCCATCCCGCGATCGCCTTGCGCCGTCTCGATGATCGTTTCCTTTCGCTTTCCGAGCTCGGGCTTCCGCTGGGGCTTGCTGATTTCTGTGTTCAGCCGTACGGGCTCGTGATTGTCACGGGGCCCACTGGTTCGGGCAAGAGCACCACGCTTGCGACGCTTATCGACCAAATCAATCGCGAGCGTCATGGCCATATCGTTACCATCGAGGATCCAATCGAATATCTCCACAAGTCGCAGTCGTGCCTTGTGCGACAGCGTCAGATCGGACGTGACGCGAAGAGCTTCAACGCCGCGCTTGTCGAATCGTTGCGACAGGATCCAGACGTGATTCTTGTTGGCGAAATCCGCGAGATCGACACCATCCGCACTGCGATCACAGCGGCGGAAACTGGGCATCTCGTATTCACGACGCTGCATGCGGGCGATTGCGTTGGTGCCATCGAGCGCCTTGTCTCGGTTTTTCCTGCGGATGAGCAGGACGGCATACGGCGTCAGCTCGCGATGGTCTTACGCGGTGTTTTCGCGCAGCATCTTCTGCCTCCTGCCGTGCCAGGCACACGGCGCGTCGCATGCGGCGAGCTGCTTCTCGTGAATACCGCGATTGCGAATCTGATCGCGACGGGACGCGATGCGCAGATTTATTCGGCGATTGAAAGCGGGCGTAAATTCGGCATGCGAACTCTCGACCAGGAGTTGGCGTTCCTTTGCTCAAGCGGAAAGATTACGGAGCAGACCGCTCTTGCGATGTCGCGGAATCCCGATGTCCTTCGCAGTTGGATCCGCTCGGATGCGAATCGCGAGGATGCGAGATGAGTCAGCAGTCATCAAAAATCGACCTCGATTCCATCCGCATCGACCCTGCATGGGCCATGCGGATTCCATCGGCGTTGGCGCTGCGTAGGCTTGCGCTTCCGCTTTGCGTCGTGGATGGATCGCTTGCCGTCGCGATGGCGGATCCTCGCGATACCGCGACAGCCGATGCCATTTCACGTGCGGCGGGCATGCCGGTTACGCCATGCGAGGCGGATTCCGCGCAACTTCGCGCTTGGCTTCTTCGCGTCTATGGCGATTCGCGTTCGTCACAGTCCGTCACCGCGGGCGCGCAATCTGCGCAGTCTGGCGATCCCATTGCGATTGTCGATGGTCTCCTTCGCGCGGCGGCATTGCGCCATGCGTCCGACATCCATCTCGATCCAATGCGCGACGAGGCCCGTGTGCGCCTCCGCGTGGACGGCCAGCTCGAGGATTGCACCCGCATTCCGCCGGACGTAGTTCCCGGCGTGTGTTCACGGATCAAAGTCATGAGCGGACTCGACATCGCGGAAAAGCGCGCGCCGCAGGATGGCGCTTTCACATGGCGTATGCAGGGTTCAGAGCTGCCGCCGTTCGATGTGCGTGTCGCAACGCTTCCAGTACGTTTCGGCGAACGCATCACAATGCGGCTTCTCGAGACTGGTGGCGAGCGCCTTTCGATCGACGATCTTGGAATGGGCGAAACCCATCGCGCGATTTTCGAAAGGCTGCTTGAAAGTCCGCATGGACTGGTGCTGCTTACTGGGCCGACAGGGTCTGGCAAGACAACGACACTCTATGCGGCGATCCAGGCGCTTCTCCGGCGCGCGCCGCTAAACATCCTCACGGTCGAGGATCCTGTCGAATACGAAATCGATGGCATCGCGCAGGTCGAGGTCGATTCGAGCGACAAGGTGAATTTCACGAAGGCGCTCAGGAGTTTGCTGCGTCACGATCCCGATGTCGTGATGATTGGCGAAATCCGCGATCCGGAATCACTCGATACAGCTGTCAAGGCCGCGTTGACAGGCCATCTTGTTCTCTCCACGCTCCATGCCAACGATGCGGTGGGCGCTGTGACACGACTGTCGGACATGCATCTCGAACCGCATCTGGCCGCCGCGACGCTGCGCCTGAGCGTCGCCCAACGGCTTGTGCGCCGGCTCTGTCCGCATTGCCGTGTCGCGCGCGAACTCGATCTGGCTGGCGCGACTTCGCTCGGGCAACCCGCGCTTGCCGGGCGAACCGTATGCGAGCCACGCGGGTGCCTGTCATGCGCCGGCCGCGGTTATGCCGGCCGTATCGGACTATTCGAGATGTTTTCGCCTGATGCGGAAATCGCCGCGATGATTTCGCGGGGTGTGCCAGGCGTTGAACTAGCCTCCGCATTGCGCGAGCGCAGCTTCGCTTCCCTTGCCGACGACGCAAGGGGCAAACTGTTCGCGGGCGACGCATCTCTCGCTGATATCCTTCGTGTCACGTTCATTTCCGATACTACAATATAATTTTTCCGAGAGAACCCATGCTTAAGGGGACAGGCCTTTTAAGAGTGTGTTGCGGCGCCACGCTTGCCGCCGACAAACATGCGTATGGGATGGCGGCGCTTATGCGTATTGCTGGCATGGGATGACATGCGCGGCGAGTTCGTCGGGCGTCATCCCCAGCGCTTCCTTGAGCGGAACGGCGTGTGAAAGGTCGAGGCTGCCGGACCTGATCCTGCGCAGTGAAGACATGCACGCGCCGCAGCCGAGTTTCAGCCCGACATCGTGGCAGAGCGTGCGGATGTATGTCCCCTTCGAGCATTTGACCTCGAACGAAACGCTCGGCAGCGCGAATTCTGTCGCCTTGAAACTGTAAACGTGGATGAAGCGAGGGTCGCGCTGCACGGTCTCCCCCTGATGCGCGAGCTTGTAGAGCGGCACGCCGTTCACCTTGATAGCCGAGACCATGGGAGGCGTCTGCATTTGGTCGCCGTGCATTGAGTCCATCGCCTGTGAAACCTCTTCGGCCGTTATCGACGATGTGTCTTTTTCCACAACCGTATCGCCATCGATGTCCTGGGTCGTTGTCTCGCGTCCGAGGAGCATCGTGCCGGTGTACATCTTGTCGCCGCCCATGACGCGGTCGGAAAGCGAAGTTCCCTTTCCGAGCAGGATCACGAGCAGGCCCGTGGCATTTGGGTCGAGCGTCCCGCCATGTCCGACCTTGCGCTGGCGGAGATGGCGCTTGATCACGGCGACGACATCGTGCGAAGTGAATTCGACAGGCTTGTCGATGAGGAGAAGTCCGTCGATGTCGGGGAGGGGAAGATATTTCAGGCCCATTATGATGCCTCGTCGCAGTTGTTGCGTGGTTGAGTGTCGGGTGAATGAATCGGCCGAAAAAGCGAGGCGATGCGGGATCGCGATGGATTTCGCGGCGCGCCGTTTTTGTCGTGGACGCGCTTTCGGAATTATTCCGTGGCGTAGGTGTCGAAGTAACCCTGGATCCAGACGATGGGTGTGCCCTTGTCGCCGCTGCCGGAGGTGAGGTCGCAGAGCGAGCCGATCAGGTCGGTGAGGCGGCGCGGGGTCGTGCCCTGCGATTCCATCGAGCCTTTGAGGTTCGAGTCCTTCTCCTGGATGCGGTCGCGGATCGCGGCGGCGAGCGCGTCGCCGGAGAGTCCGGCAAACTGGTTGTCGGCAAGGTATTTCAGCTTCAGTTCGTTCGGCGTGCCGACGAGGCCCTTGGTGAATGCCGGGGATACGACGGGATCGGCGAGCTCCCAGATCTTGCCGACGGGGTCCTTGAAGGCGCCGTCGCCATAGACCATCACTTCGACCGTCTTGCCAGTGGCGGCCTTGAGACCGGCCTGGATGGCATCGACGAGGGGCTGCGGGTTGCGCGGGAAGAGCTTGACCTTGTCCTCGGTGGCCTTGTTCGAACCGAGCAGTCCATAGTCGGGATTGAAGCCGCTGCCGTCGATGGAGGCGGTCATGATGTTGTCGAGGGCGAAGACGGAATTGGCGCCGGCCTTGCGGAGGATGTGCTTGCTCTTTTCGCGGGTGTGGATGTCGCACACGAGGACATCCTTCGCGAAGTCGAGTGCGCGTTCGATGCGGTTGGTGAAGTGGACGTCTGCCTCGCAGCCGCATTCGCGGATGAGGTCGAGGTAGTATTTCACGTAATCGACGCCCGTGAAGGGGTGGAGGTCGTAGCCGAACGCCTTGCGGTAGGTCGCCTCGTCGATCGTGTCGCGCCAGGGGTCGATGTCGCAGTCCAGGAGCTTGGCGGGATCGAAGAGGTGGTTGCCGACTTCGTCGCTCGGGAAACTGAGCACGAGATGTATCTTCTTCAGGCCTGTCGCGATGCCGCGGAGACAGATTGCGAAGGGGTTGCGGGAGAGGATCGGGAAGGTGAGTGCGATTTCGCCGGATGGGAACTTGGCGGCCACGTCCTTGGCGATCTGGGCGACCGTGGCGTAGTTGCCCTGGGCGCGCGCGACGACCGCTTCCGTGACGGCCACGACATCGCGGTCTCTGATCGGGGATTGTTCGGCCTGCGAGCAGGCGAGCACGGATTCGACGACAATCTTCGCAACGTCGTCACCGGCCCTGAATACCGGGGCGCGCACGCCGCGGCTAACTGTACCAGCCATCCTCTTCATGGAATTTTCTCCGTGTTTCCGCGGCTTGGAACGCATGTTTGAAGGACGCCCTTCAATGTCAGCCAAATCGCGCAAAACGGTGGACGATTATATTTGTGCCGCGCCCGCCCACGCAAGGATTTTCTGTGTCCGCGCTTTCAGCCTGACCGCTTCCCATACGTGAGACACTTTCATCGTCTCGTCGCCGAAATAGTTGATGACCTTTGCCTTCGGGAGATCGCTCTTTGGGCACAGGGCGCCCGCCATGTCGTTTTCTGGCTGGATAGTGATTCGATGGGGCAGGGCGGTTTGCCCAAAACAGTTGCGGGGCGCCGCGAAACGGGTCTCCATTTCGCGGCGCGCCGCTTTTTTACGCCGTCAATTCAAACGGACGGTTATCGGATGAAGATAAGCGTGCCGGGATTGACGGTTTCGCTCTCGTAGCAGCCGAGGTCGACGATGTCTTCCCTGGCGCCGGCGCGGCCCTTCCAGATACGGGGCGAGCCATCCAGGTCGATCGTCGAGAGCACGTTTTCGTTGTTGCCCGCGTCGATGGCGAGGCTGTTCGAGCGCAAGTGCGCGTCGAAGGCGGGATCGCTCCAGAGGACCGACGTGTTCTTGAGACCGGGATTCATGAGCATTACGTTCGCGCTGCTGTTGGTCTCGTAGCCGCGGCCTTCCTCGATGTTCCAGAGAATGGTGTCATAGAGGTACAGGTGCGTGCCGGGCTCGTGAATCATGGCGCCGTCGGGCGGGATGAACGAGAGGATGCCGTCGCAGATGATCGAATTGTAGAATCGCGGGAAGATGTAGCGGCCGTTGTAGCCGCCGGTGTTCCCGACGAAGGTGCAATTGCGGATGTGCGGGTAGGAGGCATACCCGTGGAAGACGCCGGCGGGGGTGTAGTTGCCCGCGAAGAGGCAGTCGTCGAAGGTGCAGGTCGGCGGATTCTTGTTGTCGTTGTTGAAGTAGTTGATTCCGAAGACCGCCCCTTCGCGGCCGCCGAGGAACTTGCAGCGGCGGACATTCAGCGAGCCACCGTTGCGTCCGAAGAGGGCCGAGGCGCGATAGGCGTCGCTGAGCTGGTTGTTGGACTGGGTGACGGCGTTGTTGCGGAATGTGCAGTCTTCGAGGGTCACGTAGATGTTCACTTCCATGCCGCCGAAGACGGTCGCGTTGTCGCTGTCGTTGTCCGCAAAGAGACAGTTCTTCGCGGTGAACACCTGCTGGTTGTTCAGCACCTGCTTTTCGAGGTAGATGGCGGAGTGACGGACCATGTTCGTGAAGACGCAGTCGATTGCGGTCACATCGGCGTTGTCGCGCTGGGCGATGCCGCCGACGGCCGCCTTGTTGTTTACGGACTGCGTGAAGACCGAGTTGGTCACCACTGCCGTGGCCGATACGACATGGAGGGCCATCGAGCGGGTGTCGCGGAAGGAGAGGTTCGCGATGCGGACCGCTTCGGTTCCGGTTACTGACACCAGTGTATCGGCCGTATTGTCGCCGGTGAGGATGCAGCCTTCCGCCGCGGAGGTCGTGTCGCCATCGGCTGAGCAACCGATGAGGTCGATGCCCGCGGCATTGAGCGGGAAGGATTCCTGTGCGGTCGTGTAGTTGCCGGGGAGGAGACGGACTTCATCGCCGACCGCGAGATTCGAGATCGCGAAGGTCGCGGTGCGGAGCGGATCGTCCAGGGCGCCAGTCGCGGCGTCGGAGCCATCCTTCGGATCGACGTACAGGTAGCCGGGGTGTGCGATGACGGTGAGGATGATGGTGTCGGTGCCGGTTTCCTTGAAGATGAAGCCGCCGCCGATCGTCACCTCGATCGTGTTGATGCCGTTGCCGCCGGTGACGGTGAGGCTGCCGGACGAGGCATGCTCGTCAACATCGATGTAGGCATTGCCGTTCCATGCGGCCGAGCTGGTGCCGGTCTCGAACGGGCCGTTCACGACGATCGGCAGGCGGGTCGTGGCGAGGATGCCCTGCTCGAACAGGGAAACCGTGAACCCGCGGGTCGCGCCCTGGCGGAGGAAGAACCTGGTGTCGCCACCGATTGTCACGAGGTTCGACGACGGGAAGACGTCGATCGCGAACGGCGCGATGCCTTCGGAGGTCCCGGACTCGGAGAGGACCAGGCGAGTGATGGTCTCGGCGCAATCCGAGGCGACAGTGACAGGCAGATCGACTGGGCCGGCGCCATCGGGGATCGTCAGCGTCTCTGGGCCGGAGAGACCTTCGCCGTATTCGATAGCGACGGTGACGGGTCCGCTGGCGGCGGGGGAGACGGAGACCTTGGTCGTGTAGGTGCTGCCCTTGAACACGTAGAGGGCGCCAGGCACTGGAATCTGGAAGGCCGGCACGGGCGAAGCGTGGAAGGTCGATTCGTAGCAGCCGAGGTCGGCGGTTTCGATGGCGTCGCCGTCGTTGTCGGCGATGCGGGCGTTGCCCGCGAGGTCAATCTTGGTGCTCGCCACGGAGTTTACGCCGGCGTCAATCGCGGGCGAATACGGGCGGGGACGCGCGTCGAAGGCGGGATCATCCCAGGATACATCGCAGTTTTCAATCCACGGATTGTCCGTCGATACTCCATAGCTCGCCTGTTCGTTGTATCCGTTGCCGAGATCGGTGTTCCAGAGGATGACGTTCTGGAGGCGGAGCCTCGTGGCATCGTCGTTCATGTCGGACGAAGAGTGCGTGAGTGCGCCAACGTCGCAGAGGATGCAGTTGCGCAGGTAGGTGTCGCAGACATATCCGGTGAAACCGCCGCCGCAGCGGATGAACGTGCAGTTGTCGATGAGCCAGTTGGTGGTGTAGCCATTGATGATGTGGTGCGTGACGGGGTTGTCCACGAAGAGCGAATCCTGGACGCTGCAGGAAGTGCTGGAGCTCGTGCCGAAGAGGGCGCGGCCGGTATTGCCGAAGAAGCGGCAGCGGGCGAGATGCGCGGAACTCCAATTTCCCCATGCGCCCCAGATGTAGATGCAGGCGGCGGCCTGGCCATCGTGCAGCTTCTGGCTCAAGGCGCTGTTCGTGGCGAAGAGCGTGTCGTCCACCCTGATGTCGAAGCGCGAACCCGAAGGGGCCGCGATCGCGCCGTAGGAATTGGAGTTGCCGTTGAAGGCGCAGTTCGTCGCGTTGAATGTCGCGTTGTTGTTCTCGCTGCACCAGACGGTGCCGATTCGGCGGATGGAGAGGAACTCGCATCCGGCGGCATTCGCGATGCCGTTGTTGCTGATCTGGATTGCGCCGGCGGCGTTGTAGTTTTCGACCGACTGCGTGAAGAGGATGTTTTCGAGACTGGCTTCGGCGGCGCTGACATCGACCAACGGGCCTGTGGTGTCGCGCAGGTGGAGTCCACGGATGGAAGAGACCGCGTTGCCGTCCGCGAAGGTGAAGAGTGACTGGGCCTCGTTGCCGCCATCGACCACGCGATCGGTACGGAGGGAGGTGCCGGAGGCGTCCCAGTCGAGGATGCTGACACCATTTGCCAGGCTAATCGGGAAGACTTCGCCGTTGGCCGCGGAGTAGATGCCCTCGCCGACATAGACCGTGCCGCCGATTGAATCGACTTCGGCGAGCGCGCGGGTGATGGAGCGGAATGGCGCTTCGGGGCGGCCCGTTCCGGTGGAGTCGTCGCCAAGGGCGGAGACGAAGACGTCCGACCAGCGGGTCGAGGTGATGTTGGCGACGGCGCTATCGGTTAGGCCGGCGTTGTTCATCACGGTGAGGGTGACTTGGCCGGGGGTGGTGACCCTCGCGGGGGAGACCGTCATCTGGTAGATTCCGCTTTCGCCGCCGAGGGAACCGTTATCGATCATTTCGGGCGTGACAAGAGTGCCTTCGACGCTGTCGAGCATGATCTCGATATCCTTTGCGATCGCGGTCGGGGTCTCGACGGAGTAGGTGATCGTATCGACGAAGCTGTTGATTTCTTCCTCGTTGAGGGCACGTTCGCGGACCCACAGGACGTTCGTGACAACGCACGACGATTCGGGAGCCGTGAAGGAAATGTTCCTGGGCGGGTTGAGGCTGTCGTAGAAGATCCAGGCGGAATCGGAGATCGAACCAGGATCCGAGGAGGTCGTGAACTGGTATTCGGAACTGCCGGTGAAAACGGGAAGTCCGGCGACATTGAGCGTGGACGACGCCGTGTAGTCCCCGCTGCCGGTGACTGGATCGACGAGGGAGAAGGAATAGGGCGAGAACTGATAGGTCAGGTCGTCGAAGTAGTTGCCGTCGGCATCGGTGATGCGCAGCTGCATGTAGTCGCCGCCGCCGCCTTCCTGGAGCTTGATGGTGATCGAATTCAGACCGGGGTAGAGCCTGCCTTCGGAAACATATTCGCCACCGGATCCGCCATTGGACACCTGCAGGATTCCGTTGTTCCAGACGCGGATGCCGTCGTCGTTGTAGTGGCGGAACCAGACTTTACGCTCGACCTTGTCGGGCATGTTGATGTAGATGTGCCAATACTTGATGTAGTCTCCGCGGTCGGGGGTGGGACTCCAGCGTCCGCTTTCGTCGGGGCAGTCCATTTCTGTCCAGACAAGGCTGCCGCTTGTGGGTGTCGCCCCGAGGACGCCATCGTAAACGAGGCCGTCGTAGGGGTACTGGTGCGCCTGGCCGCCGAAATTAGCGAGCTGGTCGCCATCCACGCCGCCAGTAGCACCGGAGGCGATCCAATCGTCGTTGAAGTTCGCGCCGAGGTGGAGGAGGCGCTTGAAGTAGCTGTGGGGAAGAGGGGTGGCGGCATTGCCCATGCCGATTTCCGAAGCAGCGAAGCCGATCGCCGTGACATCGGCCGTGACGGCCGTCACATTGCCGGCGTTGTTGACGACGCTCGCCGTGACCTTGGTCGTTCCAAGCGCGGAAATGGAAGACGGCGTGACGCTCATCGCGAATACTCCGAGCGGATCGCCGTAGGACGCGATGACATCCAGGGCGGAAAGTTTGCGGGGCGTATCGCCCTTGTTCAGCATGAGCGTGATGTCGCGCGTGGTGACTGTCGGCGTCGCGGTCGTGTAGGCGATCGAGCCATTGACCGACACTGGTTCGGCGTCTGTCTCCCCCGTGCGGAACCAGGCGGTGAAAATCACGTCGCCATCGGTGGGCGGCGCAGGGAAATCGATGGTCTCGGCGGGGATCGTCCCTGCGATGTATCCATTCCATTTGTTTGCGTCGGGCTGGGCTTCGCCGATGGTGATCTGGTACTGGGTCGCTCCGAAAACGACCGGCATTTCCGCGATTTCCACCGCATTCGTACCGGTCATGGACGTGTTGCCGGTGATGGGGTTGCGGAGCGCCAGGTTCTCGGCATGGTGCCCAATGATTTCAATTTCGAGGTAGCCGGTGTAGCCATTGTCCTGCGGCCCGAAATTGATTCGGATTGCCTTTGCCGCGGCGAAGATGAAGCCATCGTCGGGGTTGGCGAACTTGGCGAAGCAATTGGCGGAGTTGCCGTCGTATGCGAGGGCGCTGTCCGGGATCGTCTCCCAGGATTCATCGCCCTTCAACGCCTCGATCGAGACAATGTTGATTCCATCGCGTCCGCTGTCGTTCCACTGCGAGTAGATGTTGATGCCGGAAATGGCGCATAAGACATCGAATTCGTAGGTCAGCGAACCATTGTTGCCGATCGTATAGCGTTCGGGATTGCTGCTGCCGTACAGGCCATCGGTCAGGCGGTCTGTTCCACCAGTGCCTTCGGCTCCGGCGCTGCCGTTGGCCACGGCCGTCGGGGTTTTGCCCAATATCAGATTGTCTGCGGCCGGGGTGAAACCGCCGGACGAGAGCGTTGCCCCGGTTGTCCAGACATTTGCCGCGGACGCGCAAGCGGCTGAAAGCGCCGCGGCCGCGAATAAACGAGCGATAGAACGTAACGACATACAAGTGCTCCTTGTGATGAAAACCCAACGTAAGTATCTGCATTTTACGACTTGTGAAGGGTGAATCGCAAGAAAATTCGCTTTGGGTTTGTCAAACGAACATCGGAAGTGCTATCATGACAAACTCTTTGAGATCAGCCGGCGTGCTTCTCGCCGGCCACTGAACCGCCTATCGAGGAAATAACCATGGACGACACTGCCGCGACACCGAATGCAACCACGCAAGACCTTGAATCCGCATTTCTGGAGGCAATCGCCAAGACCCCGATACCGGTCGATGAATGCTTCGCGCAACTGAAGGCGATCGCCGCCCAGAAGCCAGATGTCGCGGGAAAATGCATCATCCTCCTTCGCGACCAGTTGATCGAGTCCGGTCTTGCCGAACCTCTCGCCGAGCTTTACACGATGTGGTCCTGCTCGGCTGGCGACCGTCCGGCCGCGAAGGATTGCCTTGCGAATCTCAAGAAAGTCACGCGCGACCGCCTCTGGAACGCCATCGCGGATTCCTGCGCCTTCGGTGCGCCGAAGGTGGATGTCTCGGAGTCGATGCGCCGCTTCAATCTTCTCCGGGCGTGCAAGCCGGGCGTGACCTGCCTCGACAAGACATGGGGCGTCGGCATAATCAGGAAGATGGACGACTTCTACAAGCGCATGACCATCGACTTCGCTTCGAAGAAGAACAACGTTATGCCCTTTGCGATCGCGGCCGAGGCGATTTCGCTTCCCTCGCCGTCGCACATTCTCGTGCAAGTCCACAACGACGCCGCCGGCTATGCCGCGAAGGTCAAGGATCATCCCGGGCAGGTCGTTCGCGACGCACTTGCCAGCATGGGGCAGATGACCCTCGCCCGCCTCGAGATTTTCCTCACCGAAAACAAGATCGTCTCCAACTGGAAGTCCTTCTGGGACAAGGCCCGCAAGGAACTCAAGGACGACCCGTGCGTCGAGATTCCCGCCAAGCGCAACGATCCGCTGGTGATTCACGAGGTCGCCCCGCAGATTGGCGATGGCGCATGGTTCCAGGCGCTCGGCGCGACGCTCGACATCGAAAAGATCCTCGAGCAGATTCTCAAGCTGGAATCCGAGACCGCAGGCAAGCAGCTTTCCGGCTTCGAGAAGGAAGTCGTCGATGGCCGTCTCGCCTTCGCGCTCAAGGGCGCGCGAAACGCGGACCATGCGCTTTACGCCCGCCTGGCGATTGTCGCCGGCCGGCTTGGCCTCGAGAATCCGTCCGTCGCCGAAACGCGCGCCCAGCTTTGGGCGGACGACAACTACATCGCCGCCGGCGAAAAGCTTTCCTCCCGCGATGTCGCGCATCTCGTGGCGTTCCTTCTCGCCGATGGCGACGAAGCGGCATGCAAGCTTCTCGGCTCGATCGAGAAGATGAACTATGCGATGGCGTCCGAAGTGCTCAACCAGCTCAAGGAGCGCGGTGCCGACGATCCCGCATACTGCAGGCTCCGCGACACCGTCTGGAGCATCCTCTCGCGCTCCAATCCCCCTGCGATCATCCTGGTATGGGTGCTCCGCAACCTTTGGAGCCTCCGCGACAAGAAGACCCTTGAAACCGTCAACGGCTGGAGGCTTCCGTCGAACTATGTGCTGCTTGGCCATGCGCTTGCGGTCTCCGAGAATCCGAATCTCACGGGCGAACTGCTCCACATGCGCAACACGATCGACAACCTTCTCTCGCCAGAGGTGAAGAAGGATGCACCCGCCGAATCGAAGAGCGCGGTCCGCGACTGGTTCAGGACCATCTTCGTGTCGCTCGCCGAAAACGAGCAGGAGGCGATTTTCGCGCATGTCCGCGGGTCGGATGCGTGGGAACCGGCGATGCAGCGCGGCATGATCGGCCGCATGATCAAGGCGAACGAGAATCTCAAGGCGAACAAGGTCGCGAGCGAGGATGCCGCGGCAAGCCAGGCTTTGGCCGGACGCTGGACATCGCTTCGTTCCCGCAAGGAGCGCGAGATGGCGCTCGACCATCTCGTCAAGGTCGAGATACCCGAAAACGTCAAGGCGATCGAATACGGCCGTTCCCTCGGCGACTTGCGCGAGAACTTCGAGTACCAGTCCGCGAAGGACACGGAGCGCGTGCTCCACGCCCGCCGCGAAAGCTGGGAAGAGGATCTCCGCAATGTCCGCGGCACAGATTTCGCGGAAGTCGTTCCGGAGGTCGTCGGCATGGGCGCCCGCGTCACGCTCCGCTTCGAGGATGGTTCGACGCGCGTCTGCAGCGTCCTCGGCGAGTGGGACCACGACGAAGCCCTCGCGATCTACTCCAACCTCAGCGGTCTCGCAAAGAGCATCGAGGGCAGGAAGGCCGGCGACGCGGCCGTCATTCCGACCGAGGATGGCGAGAAGGCCGTGACGATCGTGGCCGTCGAGCCGCTCGACGCGACGGTGCGCGCATGGATTGTTTCCGAGCCCGCCGCGACGGCCGCGGAATAACCCATTTCCTTTCACAGCTTCCGTATTCCCGCGTGTACCTTGAATGCCGAATGTCCGAAATAGACGCAACCGCCGCATCTGGCGCTGCCGCGATTTCGAGTTGCATCTCGATGATGGCCCATTCCTGATGGGCATCGTCAATGCGACGCCCGACTCGTTCCATGCGGCGTCGCGCGGGGTGACGGCGAACGCCGCCGTTTCGCTTGGCGTTCGCCTTGTGTGCGAAGGCGCGGACATCATCGATGTCGGCGGGGAATCGACCCGTCCCGGCGCGCGGCACATATCGGAAGCGGAAGAAACAAGGCGTGTCGTCCCGGTCATTGCCGGCCTTCGCGAGCAAGTCGATCTCCCGATTTCCATCGATACCAGCCATGCGTCCGTGGCGCGCGCCGCGATCGAAGCTGGCGCGTCGATCGTGAACGACGTTTCCGCCGGCGCCGATCCCGAAATGGCGGAAGTCGTACGCGAATCAGGCGCGGGCTGGATACTCATGCGGTCGTGCGTACCGCCCGGCACCCCGGGCAAACCATGCGACGGCGACTTCGCCGAGGATTGCGCGCACTGCGTGGCATGCGATGCGGCGGAGTATCTTTCCGCCCGTGCCAATGCAGCGCTTGCCGCTGGCGTCGAACGGGGCCGCATCGCGCTTGATCCTGGTGTCGGGTTCACGAATTCCGCCGAGATGGACATCCATCTCATCGCGGCTATCGCAAAGCTTGCGAAGCTTGGATATCCCGTTCTGGCCGGGGTTTCGCGCAAGCGCTTCATCGCCGGAATCGCGGGAGATGGCGCGGCGGCGGAGGATCGTCTTGCCGGCAGCATCGCCGCCGTTCTCGCGTGCGCGCGAAGGGGTGCGCACGTGCTGCGCGTGCACGACGTGCGCGAGACGCGCCAGGCGCTGGCCGTTGACCGCGCGGTTGCCGCCGCTGAAAAAACGGCGCGCCGTTTTTCCGGGAAGGAGGCGTGTTGACCATGCATGGTTTTATTGGAACCTTTCTTGGCGCTGCCCTGCAAATCCTGCTGATAACAGTGGCCGTCCACCAGTTGATCAGGCTCTTCCGCGGCACGCGCAGCGCACAGATATTGCTGGGTGTGGTGATAGTGCTGATCCCCGTGCTGTTCTTCACGCAATGGCTGCACCTCGACGTCCTCGCATGGGTGTTCAAGTGGGTGCTGCTCTATCTCGTCTTTGCGCCACTGGTGATATTCCAGCCCGAACTCCGACGCGCCCTGGCCCGTCTCGGCAGGGGAGGATTCGCGCAGGAGAGCAAGGAGAAGCGCCAGGACCGCGTGGAGCTGCTTGCCTCTGTGGCGGAGCGTCTTTCGTCGCGCCATCACGGCGCGATTATCGCGATCGAGCGCAACGACCGGCTTGGCGAATACGAATCCAACGCCACGATCATCGACTCACCGTTGCAGCCCGACCTGCTGGTCAGCATCTTCTTCCCCAACGCCCCGCTCCATGATGGCGGCGTCATCGTCAAGGGCGACCGCATCCACGCCGCCCGATGCATCTTCCCGCTAGCCGAAAGCAACGACCCGCACCTCGTCCGCCATGGCACCCGCCACCGCGCGGCGCTCGGCCTCTGTGAGGCGACCGATGCGCTTGTGCTCGTGGTTTCCGAGGAGACGGGGGAGATCCGCATCTACTGCGAGAAGCATGCGACAAAGCCGCTCGATTCGCACAACCTGCGCCGTTGCCTGGCCGCGACGCTTCCCGCGGAGGTCACGGAGGCATGGCGCTTCCTGCTGTCGCTTGGCGTTGACGATCCGGCCGCGCTCGGGAGGGACATGCCATGAAGTCCGTCACCTCTTCAATCGCGGCGTTTGCGCGCGACATGTTCGCGAAATATTCCGAATGGTTCCGGCGCGAGTGGAAGTACATCATCCTCTCCCTCGGAATCGCGATGGCCGCGTTTTTCCTCATCCAGGGCGAAGTCATCCATTCGACGACGCTCGACGTGCCTGTCGTGATGGCGGATTATTCCGAGGGGCTTTGGCGCACGAAGGTTCCGGAGAAGAAGGACTTCGAGGCGAGTCCGGACTTGCGGACCGTCAAAGTCGAATTCCGCGGGGACGCAAACGAACTCGCCGCGCTTGGCGCCGGCGCCAACATTTCGATCAGGATTCCATATCCGTCGCAAAAGAAGCGGACGGAAGCGCTGGAAGGCGATGGCAAGGTCAAGGTCTTTCTCAGACGCAGATTCGTGGATGGCGCACGCACCCGCGACGCGCGCCCGGTCGAATTCGATCCGGACTACGTGTTCGTCACGATCGACGAATCCGAAGAGTACGAGTTCAATGTCGAGCCGGCGATAACCGGGTCTCCGGCCACGAACCATGTAGTCAATGTGAAGCGCGACATCCAGTTCGACACGATGACGGTGAAAGTGCGCGGACCCAAGTCACGCCTCAAGCGCCTGAGCGAGGAAGGCGTCGCCCTGCGGACCGACCCCATCGACCTGGAAGGCAGGGCGCAGAATTTCGAGGCGCGCGTGAAGGTGCGCCCCCCTGTCGATGTGCCGGATGCGAAGGTCGATCCCTCCGAAGTATTCGTGAAGGTGACGGTTGGCGAAGTCCAGGGGGCGCAATCGCTGATCGGCGAGATTTCGAATGTGCCGGTCCGCGTGACGCAGGAGACCGGTGGACTTGGAGTATCGTGGATTGCCGATCCCGCTTTCGTGATGCTCCGCGTTCGCGGGAACACGAACAGCGTCGCGGCGATCCAGTCCGAACATTCGAAACTCTTCGCGGTCGTCCACGCGGAAAACGGCGACGATGCCAGCAAGAGCCATCGCGTCTGGACATTCCTCCCGGAGGAATTCAAGGACACGGTCCAGATTGTAAGCGTAGTGCCGCAGTCCGTGACGCTGCGGCGAATCGAGCGGGAAGAGTCGCCCGCCGAACCAACCGACGGCACTACGGATGCGGATGGCACCGCAAACGACGAACAGCGGCCTGCGAAGGAAGAATCCGTTGAAACACCCGCATCGCGCGAGGCGCCTGCGGAATAACCGCATTCCGAAAATGAACACACTTTATGCAAAACGAGGCAAGGCCGCATCCATCAGGAAAACCTGGAAGATGCGCTTCCTTGGCTTCATCATCCTCCCTTGCGTGATCCTGCCGATTCTCTCGATGGTGTTGTACGACGCCAAGGACGTTCCATGGGTGCAGGATCCACCGAACAATCCGATCAACAATCCGCTTGGCCCGGTGGGCGCCTACACGGCCTGGGTCGGCTATTTCCTTTTCGGGTTCGCATCGTGGCTGGGTCCGATCTGGATGGCGGTGTATGGTTTCATGCTCGCTTCGAGCAAGGCCGTTGGACGCCTGTTCAAGCGGCTGATCTGGTGCCTGCTTTCCATCGCCTCCGCGGCCAGCATCGTGCAATTCGCCAATTCCAGCCTTGCCGAACAGTGCAAGTCAATCGAACTCGACTCATCCGGCGGGATCATCGGCAGATTCATGATGGACGAAGTGCTTGTCCGCTTCGTTGGACCGGTCGGGGGAATCTTCATCGCGGCCGTTCTGCTGTTGCTGTCGGTTGCGATCTTCGCCGGTTTCGGCAACATCGGAATCTTCTTCAACTGGATTGGCGAAAAGTGGAGCGACGCCAGGATGCGCCGTCTCGACCAGGCGGAAAAGGATCGCATAATCGCCGAACGCGAGCGCAAGGCCGAGGAGAAGGCCGAGCGTGAACGCGAACGCGAGGAGGCGCGGGCGGAGAAGGAACGCCTCCGCGAGGAGGCCCGCGCCGAGAAGGAGCGCATCCGCGAGGAGAAGGAACGCGAGCGCGAAGAGCGCAGGCGCGAACAGGAAGAACGCGATCGCGAGGAGCGCGAGCGTGAAGAGCGCCGCCGCGAGGAAATCATCAGGGCCGAGGAACAGCGCGCCGCGGAAGAACGCGCCCGCGCCGAAGCCGCGGCGGAAGAGGACGACGACGAAGGCGGCCGCCTCGAATCGGATTCGATCGACATGCGGCCTCGCGACTACGAACCGGAACAGCCGGTCCAGCCCGCTCCGCGCGCCCCTGCGCCGGTCTCGGCCACGCCTGCCGCCCCCGAAGCGCCATACGAACTTCCTTCGACCCGTCTGCTCGCGCCTGTCCCGGAATCGACGGCGGTCTATGGCGATACCGACGAAAAGCAGCGTATCCTTGTCGAGACGCTCCGCGAGTTCCGTCTCGAGGTCGAGGTCACGCACGTCGAGCGCGGTCCGGTTGTGACGACCTTCGAGCTTCTTCCCGCCTCCGGCATCCGCCCCGAGCAGATTGCCGCCATGGCCAAGACCATCGAGATGCGCCTTCGCGCAACGGGCATCCGCATCGAGGCGCCAATCCCCGGCAAGGGCGTGGTCGGCGTGGAAATCCCGAACGAAAAGGCGTGCGCCGTGACTGTGCGCGAAATCCTCGAGGGCCCAACATGGAAGGAGGCCGAGAAGAAGATGTTCCTGCCGATGCTGCTCGGCAAGGATGCGAGCGGCCACGACCTCGTCTGCGACCTCGCTTCGATCCCGCACCTTCTCATCGCCGGTGCTACGGGTTCCGGCAAATCCGTCTGCACAAACGCGATTCTCACGGGTCTCCTGATGTCGCGCACGCCAGACCAGTTGCGCCTCATCCTCGTCGATCCGAAGGTCGTCGAATTCTCCGGCTACAATGCCATCCCGCATCTCGTCGTGCCAATCATCACCGATCCGAAGAAGGTTTCGCTCGGCCTGGTATGGGCCATCCAGGAGATGGAGAAGCGCTACCAGATTCTCGCGAAGGCCGGCGTGAAGAACATCGCGTCGTACAACGCCCGCGCCATGCAGGTCCAGCAGGACTTCTTCGACAACGGCGCCCAGCCGCCCCCGAAGCAGGAGAAGATGCCGTATATCGTGATCGTCATCGACGAACTTGCGGACCTGATGCTCCAGGTCGGCCGCGAAATCGACGACTCCATCTCACGCCTCGCGGCAAAGGCCCGCGCTGTCGGCATACACCTCATCCTCGCGACGCAGCGACCGACGGTGAATGTCGTCACGGGCACCATCAAGGCGAACATCGCCGGCCGCATCGCCTTCCAGGTCGCGTCACAGGTCGATAGCAAGACAATCCTCGACGGCAAGGGCGCGGAGTCGCTCATCGGCCATGGCGACATGCTCTTCCTAAATCCGCGCGCAAGCAAGGTCATCCGCGCGCAGGGCGCGTACATCGGCGACGAAGATGCCGAGGCTGTCACCAAGTTCATCCGCGCACAGGCCGCCCCGCGATACCTGCAGGAGGTCCAGGACCAGCTTGATGCCGCCGACAACGAAGAACAGCAGTCCCAGTCGCGCTATCGCCGCGGCGGCGGCCCGTCGCGCCCTGCGCCGTCATCCGGCGGCGGATCGCAGCGCACGCCGTCCGCGCAAGGCGGCGCGCCGCTTCCCGCCGACCCCGGTGACCAGGATTTCGGCGGCGACGACGCGGATGCCGACGAAATCCTCTACCAGCGCGCGCTCCAGGTCGTGCGCGAGACGCATCGCGCATCGACATCTTCCATCCAGCGCCGCCTCCGCATCGGCTACACCCGCGCCGCGCGTCTCGTGGATCTCATGGAGGAACGCGGCATAGTCGGCCCGCCACGCGGTTCCGACCCGCGCGAAATCCTGGTCGATCTCGATGGCGAGGTGCCGAACAATGCGGCGACTGGCTTTGACGACGATAGCGCCGATGATTCCATCGACGAAGGGAACTAACACACTTTCATCGCCCCAAACAGGGAGAACCACATCATGTCACTTGGCGAAACACTTAGGAAGGCACGCGAGGAACGAGGGCTGTCAGTCGCCGATGTCGCGCAATCCACGCGCCTTCTGTCCCGCCAGATTTCGGCAATCGAAAACGAAGATTTCTCCGGTATCACCGCGGCAATCTACGGCAAGGGATTCATCAAGCTCTACGCGGAATGCGTGGGCGTCGATCCCGCGCCGCTTTGCGCAGAGTTCACGGAAATCTACAACGGCAGCCGCCCGCCAGTCATCGCCCGCCGCACCATTCCGCAGACATCTCCGGTGCAGCGCCCTGTCGTGCGCACGATCCAACGCCAGCCAGTCCAGGAAACACCCGCGCCGGTTCCTCCATCGCCTGCGCCAGTCGAAAAGCCCGTCGCAAACGCCCAGGATGAATCGGCCCGGACGGAACCAGCCGCCATCACACAGCCCGCCCCCGCCGCACAAGGGGATCAGACTGCGACATTGGGCGAGGCCGCGCCATCCCTCGGCGAACTCTTCGATGCGGCGGCGCGCACGCAGGCGGCGTCAGCGCCGGCCACTCGCGTCGCGACTCCTTCACTTCGCCAGCATGGACCGGTCACGCAACCTGCGACGACAGTCCGACCCGCCGCGGCCCCGCAACCTCCTGTCCGCCGCCGCATCCCATCGGGTGCGCCACAGCAGACTCCAGCTCCGGCGTCGCAACCAGCCGCAGCCCCGCAGCAACGGCGTCCGGCATGGAATCCCCAAAAGGCAACGCCAGCCGACGCCACCAGGGAGAACGCGCCGCGCGAACCCTTCTTGCCCGCAAGACTCCTGTCGAACAAATGGGCTGTCGCCGGACTGTGCGCCCTCATCGCGGTACTGGTCGTTGTCGGGGCCATCGTCTCATCGAACGTCCGTACTTCTCCGGCGCAAGCGCAGCAAGGCTCGCAGGGTGTCGGCGCGGCAGACCAGGCCATGCCTTCAAATGTTCCGGATTCCGCGATGATTCCTCCCGGACTCAACGAACGCGTGGTCCCGCCGCCTTCCCCATACATGGAGTAGCGCGCCATGGACGCACCGACAATCGGCTTCATCTCCCTCGGCTGCGCGAAGAACCTGGTCGATTCGCAGGTGATGGCCGGTGCCCTCATGGATGCCGGCATCGCGCTCGCGGCGGTTGACGAGGCCGACGTAATACTCGTAAACACCTGCGCATTCGTCCAGGACGCGCGCGACGAGGCGATGCGCAACATCGACTGGGCCTGCGGACAAAAGACCGCGGGCAACTGCCGCGCCGTGATCGTCGCCGGCTGCCTTCCCCAGCGATACAAGGGTGCGCTTGCGAAAGTCTTCCCGCAAGTCGATGCATTCATCGGCGTCGATGAACTCGACCTGATTGGCGAAGTCGCGCTCGCCGCGCTGAAACGACGCAAGCGCTCCGCCGCCGAAGTTCGCGTTGGCGAAGGCCTCCCATGCAGGGTGTTCAATCCCACGCGCCCAGCATTGCGCTTCTCCGGCGAGCATTGCGCCTTCCTGAAGATCGCCGAAGGATGCATGCACGCATGCGCATACTGCGCGATTCCAGGCATACGCGGACGACAGCGCTCGCGCACGCTTCCAGACATTGTCAACGAGGCAAGGGCGTTGCTCGACACAGGCGTGAAGGAACTCACGCTCATCGCACAGGACACGACCGCGTACGGACGAGACAAGAAAAACGGCGCGCCGCGTCTCCCGGAACTGCTCCGCGCGCTTGACGCCCTCGATGGCGACTTCTGGCTTCGTCTGCTCTACGGTCATCCGGGCACTGTTGACGATGCGCTTCTCGATGCGATGTCGTCATGCCGCCACGTTGTCCCATACCTCGATCTTCCAATCCAGCATAGTTCCCCCGCGATCCTGCGCGCCATGCACCGCGCCGATACGGTAAAGGCTGTCGCCGATCTTCCACGACGCCTTCGCGCCGCCATTCCTTCCATCACCCTTCGCACGACATGCATGGTTGGCTTCCCCGGAGAAGGCGAAGAGGAGTTCGATCAGCTGCTGGACTACGTGGGAGAAGCGCGTTTCGACGCCCTTGGCGCCTTTGTGTTCTGTCCGGAAGAGGACACCCCGGCCTACGGGTTGCCGATTCCTCCCGCGGAGGTTTCGGAGGCGCGCCGCGAAAAACTGCTCGCCCTGCAGCAGCGGATCATGCGCGAAAACCACAGGGCGCTTGTCGGGCGGACCGATCGCGCATTGCTGTTGCAACCGCCGTCCCGCAAGGGTGGCGCGTGGCTTGCTCGCACAACACGTCAGGCGCCAGAAGTCGATGGTTGGACGCGCGTGAGCAGCGTACCGTCATCCGCCAAGCCAGGCGATTTCATTTCCGTCCGCTACACTGGCGGACATGGATGCGACCTTACCGCGTGCATCTGTTAACTGCTCCATAAGATGGCTAACAAGGGACGCATCCCGATTTCTTCTGATGAAAGCAGCCAAATGTTCGTTTCCGGAAAATCGGGGTCTGTCCCTATTTCCACAACAAGCCTGATGCATTGGAACTTGCAATGAAACTTGACTTTTCGACTACGCCGTTTAGCGCACCGGGTTCCTATCTCGCGATTTCTCGTCACGCCAAGGGCGATCGCTGGCAGGCTTCCGCGGATGGCCTTTATCTCCGCACTGTCCATGCCAACGTATCCACGCCATTCATCTGTCGCTTTGTGCCGATTTGCGACGGAATGCCGATCGAAGATTTCACTTGCGAGATGGATCCCGCCGAACTGCGGGTTTCCACCCAATCGGGCGAAATCCGATTCTGCTTCGCAAGCGAACGCACAATCCTTATGCGCACGCAAGGCGCGGGTCTTTCCGTCCGCCTTGATTTCCTTGCCGAGGGAACGGTATTCAATCACTTCACGGAAATGCCGTGCGACGGCCGGACGCTTTGGATGGCGAATGCCGACAAGAATCTCTCGCGCTTCGTGCTTGACCCGCAGCGCGGCGCTCTTTCGATCGATCAGGAGTGGAAGATTTCCAGTTCCCTGCGGATGGCCGCAGAGATTGCGCCTGCGCCAGGCGAGGGCAGCGCACAGCTGGCCATTCACGAGGTGCGCACGGAATGGGATGGCAAACCTCTGCCGAAAGATTACGATGGAGCGCGGGCCTTGCAGGCTGCCTCATTCGAAAAGTTCCTCGATGCGATGCCAAGCGTGCCAGCGGGATTCGCCAACGCCAGGATTGTGGCCTCGCACCTTCTCTGGTCAACATACGTGCTCGCGGAGGGATTCCTTCTCCGCCCCGCGCTGTATATGTCGAAGAACTGGATGACGCGCGTCTGGAGCTGGGACCACTGCTTCAATGCGCTTGCGCTGAATGTGCATCTACCGGAATTGGCATGGAGCCAGTTCATGGTCCTATTCGATCTGCAGGATCCAACGACAGGCGCGGTGCCTGACTGCGCTTGCGACGGCCAGGTCTTCTGGGGCTTTTGCAAACCGCCGATCCATGGTTGGGCATTGCGCCGCATGATGGCGGAACATGACATTCCACCGTCGCATCTCGCGGAAGCATACGACCGCATCGGGCGTTGGACGGAATGGTGGTTCTCCCGCCGCGACCTCGACCACAACGGCCTCTGCGAATACAACCACGGCAACGATTCAGGATGGGATAATTCGACGGCCTTTGCGCTTCCTCCTCCAGTCGAACTCCCGGACTTGCAGGCGTTCCTTGCAATCCAGATGGATGTCCTTGGCGAACTCGCGGAGAAACTGGACAGGCGCGACGAGGCCGCGGCATGGCGCAAACGTTCCGATGAACTTATCGCGCACATGGCCGCGAACTGCTTTGACGCCGATGGAATGCCTATCGCGCGCCGCGCCTACTCCCGCGAGGTTGTTCCGTGCGACAGTCTGATACTCTACCTGCCGATTCTGCTCGGCAAGCGGTTGCCAGAGCGCATCCGCGCCACGCTCGTGCGCGAGCTGTCATCGGACCGCTTCCTTACCGAATGGGGCTATGCTACCGAAAGTCCGAAGAGCCCCGCATACGAATCCGATGGCTACTGGCGCGGTCCAATCTGGGCGCCAAGTACGCTGCTCATTCTCGATGGCCTTCGCGCATGCGGCGAGGAAGCGCTTGCCCGCCGCGTGGCCGAACGATTTGCGCTCATGTTCGCGAGGAGCGGCAGCGCGGAAAACTTCGACGCCCAAACAGGCGAAGGCCTCCGCGACAGGGCATACACCTGGACCGCGAGCGCCTTCCTCGTTATCGCGCACGACTATCTGGGCTCGTAGCAATGAAATACATGGATGGCAACAAGTTTAGGTAAGAGGTAAAAGGTTGGCGGGGGCAATGGGGACAGACCCCGTTTCGTGCGCTTCTTCCCTTGAACAATTCGGGTTTCGCGGATAATCTTTGGAAAAATGCGTTCGTTCCTGAAATTCATGTCGGGACTTGTAAAGGTTGTCCTATGCATGATCGGGTTGCTGGTTGTTGTGCTGGCACTTTTCCTGAATGCCTGCTCGCGGCGAGTCCCCGATGCCCTTGCGCGCCGTATCGAGGATGCGCTTTGCACGGATGCGATCTGCGTTCGCTTCGATACCGCCGCATTCAATTTGTTCGAGGGCATCACCTTCAATCGTATGCGGCTCTACGCGCGTGGAATGCTCGGCCAGCCGCTTGTGGAAGTCGATAGCCTTCATGTCGGGCTAACCCTACGCTTTGGAAGTTCGATACCGGAATGTATCGATTCGCTTTCATTGCGCGGCCTTGATTTCGCAGAGTTCCCCGATTTCGACAGACTGGGCGGCCTGTTGGCCGATACCGCGGAGGATGCCGGCGATGATCCCGGGTCTTCAGCGTATTCTTGGATGATGCGCCCAATCGACTTGGATATCCGCGATTTCAATTTCCTCGGCACTAGAATCGAGACTGTCACATCGCGTGTCACGCTGCGCGGGCGCATCTTCCACTTCGATGATTTCCGGTTGCACTGGGCCGGTGAAAACTGGCCCGAACACGCCATCGGAGAATTGACGCACAATATCGACGAGGGTTCATTCCGTTTTTCGCTCGACGGATATGCCACCCCAAAACCGCTTTATCCTATTTTCCATGCGATCGGTGCGAACGGCGTGGTGAGGTTTTGCGAAGACTTCTCGAATTTCCATTCGCCCCTTGAGACGAAGTTCGAGCTTTTGCAGCGCGACATGGCTTCTCCGACGGAGATTAAGGTGTCGTTGGACGGAGGAGGCTTCGACTATCTTGGCATGCCACTTGCGCATGCCCGCGCCGTGGTGACCTATTCCGAGGGCGGCATTAGAAACCAGGTGAAGGTCAAGTCGCTTTTCGCGGAGCATGGCACAGGCGTTGTTTCCGGCGATATGGAACTCGATCCAGATTGCGAGTGCCTGTCGATGAACCTGAAATCCACGGTCGCTGTTCCGGTGGTTGCAAGGGTGATCTCCGACTTCAATGCCGAACTTGCGTCGAATGTCGTCGCGGCGATTTCATTCGATGCGCCACCAACAATCACTGCTTCGGGGAAGGTGAGCTTGGACGGAAGCGAGACCGTCGATCTGCGCGGGCATATTACGTCGGTCCATCCGTTTACGGTCATCGACGTGCCCGTGGAGAGCGCCGACAGCGATTATGCCCTGACCGAGAAATACTGCGATTTCCCGAACATGTCCGCGTCTGCGTTCGGCGGGATGGTGACAGGGCTTGTGCATCTTGCGGAAATTCCCGGCACCACGAACCAAGAGTGGATGGTGCATGGCGTGGGGGAGGGGACAGGCCTCAAATTCGGGGACTTCTGCCGCGATTTGTTCGCGTACACGAACTCTTTTGGCGGCGTGCTCAATGGCACATTCGACCTTTCCGCTCCGCTTGAGCGCGGGGCTTTCCCCACTGGATTCGGACATGCCAGGGTGCATGACGGCATAATCGCGCGCATTCCGCTCTTCGCAGGCTTTACCGACTATCTCGCCGAGAATATCCCAGGTATCGACACTGTCGTCACACAGTCTGATTTGTCGGGTGATTTTGTCTGCACCAATCGCCAGTTCCGTACGGAGAATCTTCTTGTCGAAGGCGGATTCTTTAGCATGCGCGCGAGTGGCCGCTATCGCGACATCGACCATTCGCTTGATTTTGTCGCCAAGGTTCGTCTCCTTCGCGAGAAGACGCTTGCAGGCAAGCTTATCCGAATCGTCACCTTCCCATTTAACAAGTTCCTTGAATTCCGCGTGTTCGGCACTGCGGAAGAACCGAGGTGGGCGTACATTGGCATTTTGGACCGCGTGATCGATATCTTCCGTGGCGAAGACGAAGAAGCCGACGAATAGCGCGTTGCGACAATTTCGAGAAACCCCCTTGCTTGATTTCCAGAATTATTGTAAATTGGCCAAAGTCGATTCGGTTCCCCTGTAAGGAGTTGCGTTATGTCGTTCAATAAATCCCGCTCGTGTCGGTTGTTCGCCGGCGCAGTTGCCGCCTTGGCGGCGTTGTTGCCATCGGTTTCCCGTGGCGATGTCGCATTGTCGGGCCAGTTGCCATCCGGATACTGGACAGACTTGCTTCACCTCGGCTCAAATTTCAATACCGATGATTTGGTCCAGGGTGGCGACGATTGGCTTGCGGGGTGGGGTGGCCAGGCTAACCAGCACCCTTATCCCGGGCAGAAGTACACCGATCTGCGGACTTCCGGCTCCACGGCTACTCCGGGTTCCCTTGTCTGGACACCGTCTTCTTTCGATGGTGGCATCTGGCAGCCAAGCAACCGCGATTCATACACGAAATTCTGGCATGTCTATGTCATCGTGCCGGGGACCAGTCCCCGCGAGGTGTATTTTTATACTCGGCAGGATGACGATGTCCGCGTCTGGAACAATGGCATCCTGGCTTTCGAAAGCATCGGCTGGGATAACAATGCCGAGAAGGGGCCTTTCCCCGCAGTATTGGTTCCCGGGCAAAATTCGATAACCATCAGGCTCGACGAGGGCACCGGCGGCGACTACATGGCTATCCGTGTAACCGACCGCAATAACAACCCATACAGCGATCTCACCTATTCGCTCGTCCCTAGTCCGGAGTTTTGCGATCCGCTCGCAGGCATTTCGGGGTTTACCTCGACCAACGCCGCCAAGGTTGCGTTCCTGCCTTCTTTGCCGACTGCCACCGAATACCAGTTGTCGCTTTCCAATGACCCCGCCGAGCTGGATACCAACGGCTGGCTCGCTTATACCGAGGGCTTGCAGCCTGATTCTATCATCGACTTCCCCAAGCCGGCCACAAGCCTGGCTTCGATTGCCATCTATGCCTGGTTCCGCACCAATGGGGACGACTCCACCATTGAGTCCGTCTCAAATTCAATCCTCTACAATGTCACCCCTCCCGTGGCCGTGACAAAGGATATCGTTGTCCCAATCAACCCCGCGGCCGGCCGCGAAATCCTGCCCATCGAAATCGATGCCGGTTCACATGACGACTTTGTCGGCGTGCGCAGCATGGCGGTCTCCCCCGGCAAGATCACCGGCAGCGGACCCGTCACTCTCACCGTTTACAATTCCCTCGGCGTCGCCGGTACCGCCACGGCCCAAATTACCGCCGTTCCCGCCGAAGGCCCGCTTCCCCACGGCAATTGGACGACAATGCTCCACCTGGGTACCATTTTCAACCAGGATGACCTTTCGAATTCCGGCGGCATCGATGCCGACCATCTCGAATCGTATGGCGGACAGGCCAACCAGAAGCCTTACCATGGCCTCACATACGATGGTCTTCCAACGGCCCTGCATGGTACCGCTCCGCTCACTTGGACGGCTTCCTACGATTCCGATGGCCACTGGGAGCCTTCCGGCCGCGACAACTATATCAAGTATTGGCATGTCTATCTCAATGTCCCCGGCCCGACAAACCGTACCGCGCGCTTCAATTTCCTCCATGACGATAACGTCCGCGCCTGGAATAACGGTTCGCTTTTCTACTCCCGAAATTACGATGGCGCATGGCATTCCGTCGATACTCCTCTCGTTCCCGGCTTGAACTCCATTACTTTCAAGCTTGAAGAGGGCGGCGGCGGCGACTATTTCGAGGTCAACATGACCGACACCGCCGGCAATTTCATGGATGATGTCACCTTCCAGCTTGATCCTACTGAGTTCAAGATCGAGAACCCGATTACGGGCAGCGTCGATTTCCTCGGCACAAACGCCCTCCGCGTGGCCAAGATGCCACGCGATCCCGGCGCGACTGCCTACCAGTTAACGCTCAGCGGCGATGAGGCTTCGATCGATTCCGACAATTGGCTCGAATACTTCCCCGGCATGACTCCTTCCGATTTGTTCTCTTTCGCCGAGCCAGCCGCCGACGGTCCGATTACGATCCACGCCTGGATGCGTTCCTCCATCGGTACGAACCACTACGAGGGCCCGTCGATCACCTACACCCACGACGTCCCGATCGTCAAAGTGAAGCCGGCCGACCTCGACATCGACCCCGTCAACGGCACCACCGTGCTGCCTTCGGATATCGATGATGGCACTTCCGATCCTGTCTCCGGGATCTATTCGCTCTCGGTCGTGCCACCTGTAATCTACGAACCCACGGATGTCACGCTCGTCGCGATGAACAACGCCGGCCTCGTTTCCACCGCCACGACCTCGGTCGCCCCGTCGTTCTGGGCGGCTCTCGATGTCGTCGGCGACGATACCGCATACTCCACCCTCGAAGCCAGCTTCCAGGCCGTCGCCTACGGTTCCCCCGCGGCGACTGCCACGGTGTTCTGCTCGTGGAATTTCGGCGATGGTTCCGCCGCCGTCGAAGGCCAGGACCTTTTCTCCACCACGCACCTCTATGATCGCCCCGGCGCATTCGATGTCTCGCTGACGATGACCAGCGCCCTCGGCGATGTCTCGGTAACCAATATCGTCAAGGCGATCAAGATTCTTGGCGACCGCTTTGTCGCTTCCGCCGATGCCGGCGCAGGCGTTTATCCGTACACCGACGAAACCCTCGCCAGCTCCGACATCGCCGCCGTAGTCGCCGCCGCGCAGCAGGCTTCCGCCGCCGGCGCCGAAGGCGTGGTCGTCGAGGTCGGGCCGGGCAGCTACGATCTTACGACGCAGATCGACCTCGTCGAGCCTATCACCCTCCTCGGCGTCGCCGGCCCCGCGGACACGCATCTGCGGCAGACCGTCGATCAGCTGTGCGTTGTCACCGTCTCCACGAATGCCACCGTCGCCGGTCTCACGCTCCACGGCAAGTTTATCTCCAATGACAACCGCGTTGGCGGCGGCATCCGCATGACTTCCGGCGTCGCCACCAATATCGTCGTCACCGATTGTACGGGCGGTGGCCACGCCATAGGCCCGCTGTATGGCTCCGCCTATCTCGATGGCGATGCGTACATGGTTGACAGCTCAGTCGTCAACAACCGCAACTGGTACAATGGCGGCGCCCTCTGGATCAAGGGCTCCGCCATCGCGGACCGCTGCGAAATTGCCTACAACTACGGAAGCGCCCAGCACCACTCCGGCGATGGCGGCGCGGGCGTTCGCATGGAGTCCGGCACCGTCCGCAACTGCTTCATCCACCACAATGAATCCATCTACCACGCCGGTGGCGGCGTTCGCATAGACAATGGTCTCCTGGAGAACTGCACGATCGTGGCCAACCAGGTCGGCGCGTCCGACAATGTGTCCGGCATGGGCGCCGGTGGCGTCCGCCACAACGGCGGCACCGTCCGCAACTGCATAATCTACGGCAACCATGACTATGCCGGAACCCCGTCCGATTACGCCGGTACTGGCGGCGCCACCTATTCCTGCGCCCCCGAACTCGTGAGCGGCACGGGCAACATCGCGCTCGATCCGCTGTTTGCCGATGTCGCGTCGGGCGACTATCGCCCCCAGGCATCGTCGCCATGCGTCGATTCCGGCACGGCCATCGATCCTTCGGTTGCGCTCGACTTCTCTCTTGGCGCGCGCGTTGTCGATGGCAACGGCGATGGCACCCCCGCTATCGACATGGGATGCTTCGAGTACGTCCGCGACACCTCGATCTTCGACTGCTCGTTTGTTGTCGAAGGCGACTCCGCCGCGCTTGGTTCTCTTGACGCATCCTTCACGGCCACGCTCTACGGAAGCTTTGCCGCCACGTCTTCCGTGACTTGCGCCTGGGATTTCGGCGATGGCTCCGAATTGGTCACCGGCCACAATCTCTTCGAGGTCGGGCACAAGTACGATTCGCTCGGGCTTTTCACGGTGACCCTCTCCGTGGTCAACTCGCTTGGCGAATCGGTCTCCTTCGCCCGCCCCGACTGCATCTGCGTCCTTTCCTCCCAAGTCTATGCCGCGACCAATGGCGCCGCGATCTTCCCGTACGCTACTCCCGAAACCGCGGCGACCGACCTCGGCGAGGCGTTCAAGGTCGTGCCGCGCGCATTCGACTGCGGCGCCACTTCCGCCGTTGTCTCGATCGGACCCGGCGAATTCACGATTTCGTCGGAGTTCGCGCTTGACAAGCCAATCACCGTCATCGGCTCCGGACGCGACGCCACCCACGTGCGGCAGGTCTCCGACGACCAGCGCGTTTTCGTGATATCCGATCCCGCCGCGATTGTCTCCAGCCTCACGGTCCATGGCAAATATACCCCGAACAACCGCTGGGGCGGCGGTATCCATCTGACTGGCGGCATGGCCACCAATGTCGTCGTCACCGGCTGCACAGGCGGCGGCCACGCGATTGGCGGACTCTGCGGTTCGGTCTATCTCGGCGGCAGCAACGCCACCCTCGTCGATAGCCTTGTCATCAGCAACCGCTATGATTATAACGGCGGCGGCGTCTGGCTTGAGAGCGACAGCGCGCTCGTGGACCGCTGCGAGATCGCATGGAACCGCGGTTCGATGCAGCACCACTCCGGCGACGGCGGCGGCGGCGTCCGCATTTGGGTGGGTACCGTCCGCAACTGCCTCATTCACCACAATACGTCCATCTTCCATCCGGGTGGCGGCGTCCGCAACTATTTCGGCACGCTCGAGAACTGCACCATCGTCGATAACTCCGTCGAACAGAATGGCATCGGCAATGGCGGGGGCGTCTTCCAGCAGGGCGGTACCGTCCGCAATTGCATCATCGCCGGCAACCGCTGCGACGATACGAACCAGGGCGGCGTCAATGCTGGTCCCGAAGACTACCACATGCACGACAGCCAGTATGTAGCCAACACCTGCGCCCCCGAAGTTCCGGAGGAGAACGGCAACATCCGTCTCGCGCCCGTATTCAAGGACGCCGCGAATTGCGACTACCACATCGGCTTCTCCAGCCCGACTGTCGGCGCCGGCTCCTTCGTCGAGTGGATGGACGGCGCCGTCGATCTCGATGGCGAAATCCGCGTCCTCGGCCGTGCGGTTGACATGGGTTGCTACGAGACCCGCCTCCCCGGTACGCTGATCTTCATCAGATAGCCGGTTCCCGGTCGCAAAAAAACGGAGCGCCGCGAAATGCCCCCGCATTTTCGCGGCGCGCCGTTTTTTCTTCGCTCGCCAGCGCAATCTTTTCCGCTTGATTTAAATAATGATACCATCTATACTTGCGCTAATTGATGGCTTGGGTTCATCAATGTCAGGAGAACAGCTATGTCCATGCGTTTCGTTTCGCAAGTGCTCGCGGCGGCGGCCGCTGGCCTTTTCCTTTGTGCGTCGGCCAAGGCCGATGTCGCGATGACCGGTCCTCTGCCCAATGGGTACTGGACGGACCTCCTCCATCTGGGAGCCAACTTCCAGACCGATATGTTTACCTCCAATGGCCCCAACCTTGATACCGACCTTCTTTCTGGTTATGGCGGTGAAGCCAACCAGGAACCTAGCGACGGCCTTGTCTATGCCGGCCTATCGAGTGTCAAGAGCACATCGCAGGAGCCGAGCGGCCAGCTTACCTGGACGGCGATGCACGATTCCGATGGCATTTGGCAGCCTAGCAATGTCGATAATTACATCAAATACTGGCACACATATCTGATTGTTCCAGGCGCCACGGCCCGCGGCGCCAAGATCTACACTCGCCAGGATGACGACCTCCGCATCTGGATCAACGGCGCAGTTGCCGTCAACAGCCCCGGTTATTCCGACAACGAGAAGGGCCCGTTCGATATTACCCTCCAGCCGGGCATGAATTCGGTTACCATCAAGCTCGTAGAGGGTGGCGGCGGCGACTACATGGCCGTCCGGATGACCGATACAAATGGCCAGTATTTCGATGATATCACATACGCGTTGTTTCCCGCGAAGCTGACGCTCGTCAACCCTGTCACCGGCAGCGAAGGCTACATCTCCGGCGATAGCGTCAAGATCTCCAGGTTCCCGTCTGTCGCCGACGCGGTTTCCTACCAGTTCACGCTTTCCGACGATCCATCGTCCGTTTCCGGCGCCGCGTGGAAGCCGTATGTGAATGGCATGATCCCCGAAGACGAAGTCTCCATCACTCCGCCGGCGGCAAGCGGCGATGAGGTCACGGTCTATGCGTGGTTCCTCCATTCCGACGGCACCCTTTCCTGCGATTCGGATTCAATCGTCTGGACATCCGCCGCCCCGACGGCAAAGGCCAAGGCATCGCTCTCGATCCCTATCAATGTCACGGCCGGCACTGTCATTGCGCCCGAACTGGTGGATGACGGCTCCGAAAGCGGCGACATCGGCATCTACTCGGTGTCTGTCTCCCCGGACCGCATCTACGGCGACACTGATGTGACGCTCACGGTCATGAACAACGCCGGCGTCATCGCCACCGATACCGTGAGGGTCTCCCTCTCTTCCAAGCTCGACATCCATGTTTCGAACAGTGGCGACGACACCACCGGCGACGGCACGGTCGGCAACCCATACGCCACGATCCAGAAGGCGGTCTCCGTGGTTGCGGACGGCGGGGCGATCTACCTGGCCTCCGGCACCTACTTCGACGGAGAGTCGTATCCCTACGCCGTTTCAGGCATCTCCATCTGCAAGGAACCCGGCGACGCCGGCACTGCCATCCTCGATGGCGGCAACGCTTCCGGCAATCTCTTCACCGTGTCTTCCGGCTCGCTCGCCCTTGTCGACCTCGTTATGATGGGCACGACCGACGAACTCGTCTTCGCCACGCAATCCGCCCTCGCCGTCACAAACTGCGTCTTCACCCAGACCCAGCAGAACCGCGTTGGCTATAAGACGGGCGCCATCGAGCTGAACACGCATTCCTCCCTCGACGCATTCGGCTCCACCTTCCGCGACATGACCGTGACGGCAGTGATCCGCCTGTCCGGCAGCAATTCGGAAGGCAGCGTTGTCACCCTGCGCAACTGCCTGTTCGAGAACAACGCTGTCGGTTGCGACCTCGGCAGCAACAACCATGAGGGCAGCCTGATCTATACCCGCGTCAATGGCGGCTCGGCCTTCAACTTCTACGACACGGTCTTCCGCAACAACTCCACGTATGATTGGGGAGTACACGACGCATACATGTCCCCGATCGTCTATTCGGACTTCACGCCCCTGGACATCGACCGCTGCCAGTTCATCGGCAACAGCGGCGGCAACCTGATCGGCATCTGCTACGCCAACGGCGACGTCCGCAACTCGCTCTTCGTCGAAAATCGCACGCCTTACTCCATCGCGCACGGCTATTCCTCCACCGTCTCGTTCCGCAACTGCACCTTCGTGCGTGGCACGGGCGGTTTCACCGGCTACAGGGCCCATTCCGAACTCTACAACTGCATCCTCTACGGGCTGGACCACTTGAACCATCGGGATCCGCATGGTGCCAGTGCCGATTATCTGACGCTCCATGATTCCTTCATCTACGGCATCGACATGGCTTCCAGCGCCGAGCTCGGCTACTTTATCGGCGGCAGCTCGAATGTGACGATCGGCACCGACCCGCTGCTCGCCAATGTGGACGTCCTTCCGTCCGACGCCGGCTTCGATGCCCGCCCGCTTCCCTACAGCCCCGTGATCGACGCCGGCGACAACTCCGCCATCCGCGCCAGCGCGACCGATCTCGCCGGCAGCCCCCGCGTGGCCAACAACTCGGACGCCTCCTCCGCGACAGTCGATCTCGGATGCTACGAATCGCTCTTCCACGCCGCCATCCAGCCGACCTTCCAGTTCCCGGTCCCCGGATCGCTCAGCGGCTACCGCGGCGTGACATACCAGGTTCCTGTCACCATTTCCCCAGCCGTTTCCGGTTCCGTCTCCGCCCAGATCAGCTACGGCGAGGGCGTGACCGGTCCCGCCACCCTTGAGTTCCCCAATGGCGCAGGTCCCGTCACCCTCGAGCTCGAACTCCTCTCCGGCGACGCCACTTCCGCTCGCGTCACCATCACCGAAAGCGGCATCTCCCAGGGTGTGCTTCCCGGCAGATTCGATGTGTTCATGGACGACATCGTGATCACCGTTGGCGGCGTGACGAACATCTACGTCCGCGAAGGCACCAGCTTTGACATTCCGGTCTCCCTCGCCCTCGAGGGCGCAGTCGCCCCTGGCGACGTAGCCTTCGCGATCGACTCGGTTTCGGGATCCGGTACCAGCCAGGCCTCATGGATCGGCGGCGAAGCCGTGGTTCCCGCAGGCGCACACAGTTCGACCGGCTCCATCCATATCGAGGCCGGCAGCGGCATCAACGAAATCGTCCTTACCTCCGGCGCGACCTTCGCCGAGACCGGCACCGGGACAGTCGCGCTACGCGTCATCGCCTATCCCGGCTTCCTCGTGGTGGATCCGGAGAATGGCGATGACGATGCGAGCGGCACCATCGGAAATCCGATGCGCACTATCGACCGTGCTCTGTCGGTACTTTCCGCGGGCGATGAAATCCACCTGCTTCCGGGCACTTACAATGCTTCCAACGTGGCATTCCCCATTGAGCCAGGCACGATCGCCCTCGTAGGCTGCGACTCTACCGGCGCTCTCGCCGAAGACAGCTCGCTGTGCGTCATCGATGGCGCGAACGCCGTGAAGAACCTCGTGAAGTATGTCGGAGTCTCCGGTTCCTCCACCGGCCGCATCGCGAACGTGTGGCTGCGCAATTCCATGGAGGAAGCAGTCTATTGCGAAGACTCCGATGTCGTCGTGAGCAACGACTTCTTCACGCAGTCCGCCCCCAAGGGCGAGAATGGCGGCGCCCTCCGCGTCCACAATATCAGCCATGTCGAAGCCGATGATTGCTGCTTCAGTGGCATGGTCCGCCGCGCCGTCGTCAATTGCACGGCGGTTGACTCATCGGCCGCAAAGAGTTTCACGGCGCGCCGCTCGGTCTTCATCGACAACACGAACTACCAGGCTTCGATCGGGGCGAACGATGGCGGTCCGTTTACAATCACCGTCGAGGATTCCGACTTCATCCGCAACTGCGGCAATGCCAATACGGGCGTCCATGACGCCTACGCTTCCGCCGTCGCTTATGTCAACAACGACCACCTGATCATGGATCGCTGCCGCTTCTTCGGCAACACCGGCAACCATATAATCGGCCAGGAATACATGGGCAACTACACCTGCCGTATTTCGAACTCGCTGTTCGTCGAGAATAACAACAACAAGTCCGCCTTCCACGGCTATTCCGGTCACATCGAGATCCACAACTGCACCTTCCTGCGCAACTCCGGCGGCTATGCCGGCCGCATTATCACGACGGCCATATACAATGGCATTTTCGTTGATGATGGCGCACTTTCCAAGGCCGATACGGGAGATGGCGATGAATCCTCGAGAATCCAGCTCCACGACTGCATTGTCCACAATATTACCGGGGGCCAGAGATTCAACGCCGCCGCCAGCACCGGCGTCGTGGATGTCGAACCCAAGCTGGCGAACGCTGGAGTCGCATGGGACGCCGAAGGCTTTGACGCCCGCCCGCTTCCCTACAGCCCTGCAATCGATGCGGGCGACAACGCCTTCGTCCAGGGCGAGTACGACCTTGCCGGCAATCCCCGCATTGCCGACAACACGGATTCCGGCTCCGCTGTCGTGGATTTCGGCTGCTACGAGTCGCTTTTCCATGCGGAAGTTGAGCCGACCTTCCGCGTTCCGCTGCAAGGCTCCATCGCCGGCTACCGCGGCGTGACTTACTCGATCCCGATATCTATCGCCCCCGCCGTGTCCGGTCCCGTCGAGGCGGTTGTCACATACGGTCCCGGCCTTGCCGGCCCGGAGACACTCTCCTTTGAGGATGGCGCCGATACAGTTATCCTCGCGCTCGAGGTGCTCGATTCCGATGCGACCTTTGCGCAGGTCGTCATCAGCGAGTCTGGCACCGAGCACGGCATCCTCGATGGCGTCTATGACATCTTCATGGATGATCTGGTCGTGTCTGTTGAAGGAAAGTTGAACTTCTTCGTCCGCGGAGGAGCCGAGATTGACATCCCGTTCTCCCTGGCGCTTGATGGCGCTGTCGCCCCCGGTGACGTTGCGTTCACGGTTTCGGCGATCCAGGGCGATGGTACCAGCACGGCCGAATGGGTCGGCGGCGAACCGCTTATCCCCTCCGGCTATCACAGCTCGACTGGCGCAATCCACGTGGTTGGCGGGTCCGGGCTGAACACCGTGCGAGTCACAACCTCCGCTTCCGCCTTCGCCGAAACGGATCAGCCGATTGCCGATATCGGGATCGTAGCCCACCCTGGCTACCTCTATGTCGATCCCGTGAACGGAAGCAATGCGAATATCGGTTCGCTGGAGCAGCCCCTCGCGACCATCGGCTTCGCGCTCTCCGTGCTAAACGCTGGCGACGAGGTCAGGCTGCTTCCCGGCACCTACTCGGCCGCCGCCGAAGCCTTCCCGTACCAGCCCGGCATGATTCGGATTGTCGGTTGCGATGCGACTGGCGCTCCCGCCGAAGATCCATCGCTGTGCGTGATCGATGGCGGCAATGCCGTTGCAAGCCTCTTCCGCTACGAGCTCGTTTCCGGTGATATGGCTGGGCATATCGCGAATGTCTGGTTGCGCGAATCCATCTCCCAGGCCATCTACTGCATTGATTCCGATCTCGTGGTAAGCAACGCCTTCTTCACGCAGGGCGTCGGCAACCTCGACGAGTGCGGTGGCATCCGTGCCCACAATGTCTGCAATACCGAAATGATCGACTGCTGCTTCAGCGGTATGGTGCGCCGCGCCGCGGTCCAGTGTTCCTCCGATGGCGGTACCGGCCCACTGGTTGTCCGTAACTGCCAGTTCATCGACAACACGCTGGGTTACGCCTCCGTCGCGTACTACGACGGTGGCAATCGCGGGTTCTCGGCCACGCTTGTCGATTGCGATTTCATCCGCAATGTCGGCCAGCCCGGCCGCGGTCTCCCCGACTGCTCCGCCTGCGCAGCCGCCTATGTGAACGACAACGCCCTGTACATCGATCGCTGCCGCTTCCTCGGCAACGGCGGCAACCAGGTGATTGGCGGACGCAACACGCCGTGTTCCATCGCGAACTCGCTCTTCGCCGGCAATAACACGACGGACAGCAACTTCAAGGGCTGGAACACCAGGCCGCCTGTCGTGAACTGCACATTCGTCGGCAACAGCGGCGGCTACGATGGCTACGGCTTCAGCCCATACTTCCGCAACTGCGTGTTCTACAAGGATGGCGCAATCAGCAAGGATAGCAACGATAGCGGTCACTCCTACATCCGCGACTCGCTGGTCTTCGGCGATCCGGTCGAGGGCGACCTCGGCTATGTCGAGGAAGCCGTCGGAACGGTTGTGACCGGCGTTGACCCGCTCCTCAAGAACGCGGATGTCGCCTGGGATGCCGAAGGCTTCGACGCCCATCTGAAGAATAACAGCCCGGCTATCGATGCCGGCAACGTCGATCTGGTCTCCGGCGATCTCGACCTCGATGGCACCGCCCGCCTGAAGTATGGCCACACGAAGAAGTTTGGCCTCAAGGTCGATTTTGGATGCTACGAAGCCACCGTCCCCGCCGCCGGCACGCTTATCTTCCTCAAGTAGCAATCCATCGCCAACCTAAAATAATCGGTGCGCCGCGGAATGCCCAACATTCCGCGGCGCACTGTTTTCGTATGTCTCCGATTTCGCATATATTTATGTCATTTCAACACTTAAATAGTCTGTCCCTTTAAGCAGATTGTCGGCTGGATGGACATTCGGTTGAGGTTCAAAAATTGAAAAGGAATCATGAATCAAGTTGCCGTGGGGGCGGGTCTGTGGCAAAATGGAATTCCGTGCGGATGCGTGTCCCCCGTGGCATTTCGCGGCGCGCCGCTTGTTTTTGCGGCGCGCCGTTTTTGTGCGCTCACCACTGGAACCCCTCAACCGCGGAAAGGTCTTGCATGGAAGCGTCGTCGAAGATTCAGAAAGTCCTCATCATTGGCTCCGGCCCCATCGTCATCGGCCAGGCGTGCGAGTTCGACTATTCCGGTACGCAGGCTTGCAAGGCGCTTCGCGCATGCGGCTACAAGGTCGTTCTCGTAAATTCAAATCCCGCGACGATCATGACTGACCCCGTGATGGCCGACGCGACCTACATCGAGCCGCTCAATGCCGACCGTCTCGAGCAAATCATCGCGAAGGAACGCCCCGATGCAATCCTCCCGAATCTCGGTGGTCAGACAGGTCTCAACCTTTCGATGGAACTTGCGAAGAAGGGCATCCTCGACCGCTACGGCGTGAAGGTCATCGGTGTCAACCTCGATGCCATCGAACGCGGCGAGGACCGCGAGGTCTTCAAGGACACGATGCAAAAGCTCGGTATCGAAACGCCAAAGAGCGGCATCGTCCATACTGTCGAGGAGGCGAAGAATCTCGTCCTCGATGAGATCGGCTTCCCCGTGGTCGTCCGCCCCGCCTACACCATGGGCGGTTCCGGCGGCGGTTTCTGCTACAACGTCGAAGAGCTTGAGACGATTTGCGCGCGTGGTCTCGACGCTTCGCTCACGCACCAGTGCCTTATCGAGGAGTCCATCCTCAACTGGGAGGAACTCGAGGTCGAAGTCGTGCGCGACGCGAAGAACCAGATGATCTCGGTGTGCTTCATCGAGAACATCGACGCGGTCGGCGTCCACACTGGCGACAGCTTCTGCGCCGCGCCGTTCCTGACAATTTCGAAGGACCTCGAGGAGCGCCTGAAGCGCGACGCATTCAAGATCGTCGAGGCAATCGGCGTGATCGGCGGCTGCAACGTGCAGTGGGCGCATGATCCGAAGACCGGCCGCGTCGTAATCATCGAGATCAATCCGCGCACTTCCCGCTCGTCCGCGCTCGCATCGAAGGCGACAGGCTTCCCGATTGCGCTCGTCTCCGCCAAACTCGCGGCGGGCATGACGCTCGACCAGCTTCCATACTGGCGCGACGGGTCGCTTGAGAAGTACACGCCCGATGGCGACTACATCGTTCTTAAGTTCGCCCGATGGGCCTTTGAGAAGTTCCGCGCCGTCGAAGACCATCTCGGCACGCAGATGAAGGCCGTGGGCGAGGTGATGTCGATCGGCAAGACCTACAAGGAGACCTTCCAGAAGGCGATTCGCGCACTGGAGCGCGGCCGCGCCGGACTCGGTTTCGCAAAGGACTTCCACGAGCGCTCCCTCGACGATTTGCTGAAGATGCTCGCGATCGCGAATTCCGAGCGTCACTTCCAGATGTACGAGGCGCTCCGCAAGGGCGCGACCAACGAACAGATCACACACCTTACCGGCGTGAAGGATTACTTCGTCCAGCAGATGCGCGAACTCGTCGAGGAAGAGGATCGTATCCTCCAGTCGATCGGCCGTCTCCCGCCCGACGACCAACTCGTGCAGGCGAAGAAGGACGGCTTCAGCGACAAGTACCTTGCGCAGATCCTGAAGGTTTCAGAGAAGTCCATCCGCGACCGCCGCACCGCCCTCGGTTGCGTCGAGAAGTGGTTCGCCGTCCCCGTTAGCGGCGCCGAAAACCAGGCGTACTACTATTCGACGTACAACTGGGACAATGCTTCCGGCAACTCTGGCAATTCCGCCTTTGGCGAGGTCAAGGTTTCCGCGAATCCCAAGAAGGTCATGATCCTCGGCGGCGGCCCGAACCGAATCGGCCAGGGTATCGAGTTCGACTACTGCTGCACGCATGCGGCGATGGCGATGCGCCAGGCCGGATACGAGACCATAATGGTCAACTGCAATCCCGAGACGGTCTCCACCGACTACGATACTTCCGACAAGCTTTACTTCGAGCCTGTGACGGTCGAAGACGTCCTGCAGATCTACCAGTCGGAAAAGCCAGAGGGCGTGATCGTGCAGTTTGGCGGACAGACTCCGCTCAACATCGCGCGTGGTCTCGAGGAGGCAGGCTGCCACATCCTTGGCACTTCCGTCGATTCCATTGACGCCGCCGAAGACCGCGATCTATTCCACTCCATCATGGACCGCCTCGGCATCCCCATGCCGGAGTCGATGATGGCGAGCGATCTCGACGCGGCGCTTTCCTGCGCGGCCAAGCTCGGCTACCCGCTCATCATCCGTCCGTCGTTCGTTCTTGGCGGACGCGGCATGGAGGTGATCTACGACGAGATCATGCTCCGCGAGTATGTCGCAAAAGCCGTGGGTGTGACTCCCGACCGTCCGCTCTACCTCGACCGCTTCCTGCACCATGCGCTCGAATGCGAGGCGGATGCGCTTTCCGATGGCACAGACATCTTCATTCCTGCCATCATGCAGCACATCGAGCTTGCTGGCATCCACTCTGGCGACTCCGCATGCGTGCTGCCTCCGGTGTCGATCTCCGACAGCAACCGCGACACCATTCTGGACTACACGCGCCGCATCGCTTCCGAGCTGAAGGTCGTTGGCTTGATGAACATGCAGTTCGCGATCGAAGACGACAAGGTCTATGTGATCGAGGCCAATCCGCGCGCCTCGCGCACTGTCCCGTTGGTGTCGAAGGTCGGCGGCGTTTCGATGGCGCGTATCGCGACGCAGCTCATGATCGGTCAGACGGTGAAATCGCTCGGCCTGAATCATCGCCATGTCGTGCCGTATTTCGGCGTGAAGGAAGCGGTGCTTCCATTCGAGAAGTTCCCGGAAGTCGATCCCGTCCTCGGACCGGAAATGCGTTCGACGGGCGAAGTGCTTGGCCTCGCGAATACCTTTGGCCTTGCCTATTTCAAGAGCCAGGAAGCGGTTGGTTCACCGTTGCCGACCGAGCCAGGTGGAAAGCTGCTCATCTCGCTTTCCGAGAAGCAGCCCGATGCTGTCCGTGCGGCGAAGAATTTCGCGAGCCTCGGCTTCGAGCTTGTTGGGACGACGGGCACTGTCGCCTTCCTGCGCAAGAATGGCGTCGAAGCCACGGAAATCGCAAAGATCGGCGAGGGCCGCCCAGACGTGCTCGACGCGATCAAGAACCGCGAAGTGAATCTGATCGTGAATACGCCGTCAGTGCGCCGCGACGCGCGCGCCGACGATTCGCGCATCCGCCAGGCCGCGATCAAGTACCGCGTGCCTTACCTCACCACCATCGCGGCCGCGCTCGCGGCTTCGGAGGGCATCCGCGCCGCGCGTGACGGCTTGGGTGCCGTGAATTCCCTGCAGAATTACCACGCGACCATCCGCGGGTAGGGCTGGCTTCCCGCCGGTCCTTGCGCCTGGTTCGCGTCCTACTTGCCAATGACAAGTTCAAAGGGGCCGCAGGGGAGATCGTCTGCGCCGCGAAGGTTGCAGGCTGGATAGTCGTCCCAGGCATAGCGCACCTTCTCAGGCTCCATGCCATCGGGAATCGCGATGCGTACGGTATCGCCCATGATCGATGCCTCGGCAGAGGCGAACTTGCCATCGGCGCCACCCAACTGGAATCCAGCAAGCACTGTATCCTCGAAGGCGGTGAGCGCCGAATCCTTCGGGAAGGAAACGACGACGGCGCCATTGACGATTTCCGCGGAGACGGGAATCGGACCTGCCGCGGCAATGCCCGTTTCGCCGTATGTGCGGACGCGCGCCAGCCGCGCGAGGCGTTCGCCCACGGACTTCTTGTTCTTTGGATGGATGTCGTTGTGGTCGCCGATGTCGATGGTTACAGCCGTCCCGCAGTTCCCTAGCGTTTCGCCGAGACGCATCTGCATCCACCGCATCGCGGCCCACTTGCTTTCGACGGGTTCTTCGTGTGTCTTCTGATACGCGGCGAGCTGGACGATGTAGAAGGGCAGTCCGTCGGGCGAGACGAAGCGCTTCCGCCAATCCTCGACCAGCGCCGTAAGGACCTTGCCATACAATTCAACATGGTCGATGTCGGAGCATCCCTGGTACCAGATCGCTCCCTTCAACGCCATCGGGCAAAGCGGATTGACCATTGCGTTGTAGCACGCGGCGATAGTCCATGAATCGGCCCCGCCATCCTTCGGCTTCGCGGGGTAGGTGATTCCCTTCGATGAACGCCATTCGCCGGCAAGCGGAACCGCCTCCATGTCTGGAAGCGCGATGCGAAGCGAATTCGGCTTCTCCGATAGGAATCCACCATTTCCGCCCTCGTCATCGATGCGCACCGCGATGAGGTTTTCGCCCTCGTGGAGCAAGCCGTCCGGAATCTTGTAGGAGCGCCCGATTCCAAACACTGCGGTACTGCCTACAAGTTCGCCGTTCACGTATGCCTTGTCGGAATCGTCCAGCACGCCGAGCTTGAGCGATGCACCCGCGGCCGCTGCCTGCTCGGTGGTGAGCGTTATGGTGCGACGGTACCAGACGCAGCCGTCGAAGGCGCGGTTGAACTGCTTTTCGAAGGATTGCGGAAGCCTTACGGTCTTCCACTCGGAATCATCGAAATCAAGCTTTTCGGCACCGATGTCGCCGGCGGCCTTGCACTCGGCCTTCCATTGCGACATTCTCTTGCGATAGCCTTGCAATCCGCCCTCGGCCTCGTAGGCGTCGCGTCGTTCGTGCATTTTCGCGATGGATTTCTTGCACTGCGGATCGGCGGTGGCGTATGCGTCTTCGGAAAGCCATGTCTTGATTGGCGACCCGCTCCAGCATGCGCTGATCAATCCGATCGGGACATCGGGAAGGGCGGCGCGCAACGACTGACCAAAGAAGAAACCGCATGCGGAGAAGGTCTTCGACACATCTGGATCGCAGGTCTTCCACTCGCACGGACGGCGCATGGTCGCGAGAGGTTCGTAGGATGTCGCGCGCAGGCTGGTGTAGAAGCGCAGGAGTTTATCCTTGCGCTTCTCGATGTCGTGCTTGCCGGTTGTCAATCCCCACGAATAGCACATCTCCATGTTCGATTGACCGGAGCACAGCCAGATGTCGCCAATCGCGATATCCTTGAGCACCACGGCCTCGACGCCATTTGTTGAAAGCGACAGTCTGTGTCCGATGCCCGGTTGCGTCTGCGGCGGAAATTCCACGCGCCATACGCCATCGTCACCCGCTACGGTTGAAACCGCCGTTTCATCGAGCGTGACCGCGATCTTTGTGTCGGCATCGGCGCTTCCCCATATCGGCAGCTTGCAATCGCGTTGCAACACCGCGTGACTGGTGAACGGCGCACCGAACGCGGCATCGGCCGAAAGTGCATTTGCAGCGGCCAAAGCGACTGCCATGGTAATTGCAATAACTTTGTTCATTCTTTTCTCCGTCTAGATTCTCAATGGACAAAACACGTTTTACAACACATTGGAATCGCTCGCCATGGAAAAGTGCGTTAGCGCGCACCCGTTATGAGATATAAAATGTCGCCTGGCAGGCGACACATGGCGAAGAGGCAAATGCTATCCTCCCGCCATGTTCAACGTACGGACCATCTCTCGCCGACTTGGCGCAAACGCGACAATTCCGTTTTCCTTTTGCCAGTGCGGCAAATGGTATGGTACGATTCTCAACAAAATCACAATCATTCGGGAGTTCATCATGGCTGAAAAGAAAGCTGTCACCAACCAACTCGATGCCGTCCTCGCCTCGATCCGCAAGGAGTTCGGCGAGAATTCAATCATGCGCCTCGGCGATACCGACGTCTCGAAAAATGTCGATGTAATCAGCACCGAAGCCTTCTCGCTCGACCTCGCCCTCGGTGTCGGCGGTCTTCCGCGCGGCCGCATCATCGAAATCTACGGCCAGGAGTCTTCCGGCAAGACCACCCTCTGCCTCCATGTGATCGCCGCTGCGCAGCGCGCAGGCGGCATCGCCGCGTTCGTCGATGCCGAGCACGCGATGGATCCAAGCTACGCCAAGCGTATCGGCGTGAAGCTCGACAACCTCCTCGTTTCCCAGCCCTCTTCTGGCGAAGAGGCCCTCACTATCACCGAGTCGCTCGTGAAGAGCGGATCTCTCGATGTCGTGGTGGTGGATTCAGTCGCGGCGCTCGCTCCGCAGGCCGAACTCGATGGCAGCATGGGCGATTCGCATGTGGGCTTGCAGGCCCGCCTGATGTCCCAGGCGATGCGCAAACTCACCGGCGCCCTGGCCACGACGAAGACCCTCTGTATCTTCACGAACCAGATCCGCGAAAAGATTGGTGTGATGTTCGGCAACCCGGAAACAACTCCCGGCGGCCGCGCTCTGAAGTTCTATTCCTCCGTGCGCCTCAATGTCCAGAAGATCGGCACGATAAAGGACGCCGGTGGAACGGTCGTCGGTTCCCGTACGCGCGTGAAGGTCGTCAAGAACAAGGTCGCTCCGCCCTTCACCGAGGCAGAGTTCGACATCCTCTACGATCGCGGAATCTCGTGGGAAGGCTCCGTGCTCGATGCCGCGCTCAACGCGAATGTCGTCACGAAGAAGGGCTCGTGGCTCTCCTTCGGGTCCGATCTGATCGGACAGGGCGCACTCGCCGCGACTGAATTCCTCCGCTCGAATCCCGCTGTCTGCCAGCAGGTGATCGAGAAGATCAAGGAGGTCAATCCCGCCGCCGCCAACATCAAGGGACGCCCGGTCGAGGAAACGGCGGAAGCCGCCCCCGAAGAAGAGTAACCACCGCTTCGCTTGCGGCCCGCACGGTTGACGCCGGGCGGGCCGTTTCTATTTTGGCCCCGATTGACACAATCTCGCGCGAGGACTGTTCCTGACATGCCAGCGATCTATTGGATTTTCACCGTATTCATCACTCTTTTCGGTGCATGCATCGGCAGTTTCCTGAACGTTTGCATCTGGCGTATTCCACTGGGGATGTCCATCGTGTCGCCGGGTTCGCACTGTCCGAAGTGCAATCATCCGATTCCATGGTGGCAGAATATCCCCATGTTCAGTTGGTTTGCCCTGCGCGGGAAATGCCACTATTGCAAGGCGCCGATTTCGTTCCGCTATCCGTTTGTCGAAACGTTGACCGCCGCCCTGTTTCTGCTTGTCTGGCTCAAATTCCTTGCGCCACTGGTAGATCCGCAGCTGCCTTATTCTTGGGCCACGAATGTACCTACCCATCCGCTTCTCGGTACGACGCCGTTCAATGATATCCGCGGACTGCCCATCTATCTGCTGATGGTTGTCGGACTCGTCTTCGGATCGTTCGTCGATATCGACCACCTGATTTTGCCAGACCGCGTAACAATCGGCGGCATAATCCTCGGCCTTGTCTCCTCCCCGCTTGTTCCGGAACTCCAGTGCGCGGCGACATGGCAGCAAGCGCTCATCCGTTCCGCAATCGGCTTCGCCGTCGGCTTTGGAGGACTGTGGCTCGTATCATTTCTTGGCTCGCTAGCCTTCCGAAAAGAGGCGATGGGCTTCGGCGATGTCAAGCTCATGGGCGCGATCGGCGCGCTTTGCGGCTGGCAATCCGTTGTCTTCACGCTGATCGCCGGTTCGTTCCTTGGTTCGTTCGTCGGCATCGCGCTCATGGCCGCGAAAAAGCGCGACCTGCAGGGACGCATTCCATTCGGCCCATTCCTCGCCATCGGCGCAATCGCCTGGATTTGCTGGGGACAAACCTTGTTCAACCTCTACATGCGCCTTCTGTCCCCGCGCGTGTAGCCATTTGGGAATAATCTGACGAGGACATCATGGACACAGAATTTTCAATAAGCGATGGCGACGATATCGCCATCAATGTTCAGAAGGCGCAAGAACGCATCGCCGCCGCGTGTGCGCGTGCGGGGCGTTCACCCGACGAAGTTGAGATTATCGCCGTGACAAAAACCCACGGCCCCGAAGTCGTACGCGACGCATGGCGTGCGGGACTACGGCGCTTTGGGGAAAACCGCGTCCAGGAAGCGGCGTGGAAAATTCCAGAATGCGGATCTGGTCCTGAATGGCATTTGATCGGGCACCTCCAGCGCAACAAGGTCACGCACGCGCTTCCGTTGTTTCCCGTGATCGAGGCGGTAGATTCCGTGCGCTTGCTTGATGCCATTATTGCTGCCGCCGAAGAAACCGGGGACAGACCCGAAATCCTGTTCGAGGTGAATGTGTCGGGCGAGGCGAGCAAGTTCGGGTTGAAGCCTGGTGAAGTGCCGGCGATTGTCGAACGCGCGCTGGCGAATTCGAATATCACGGTCGGCGGACTGATGACCATGGCGCCATTCGCCCCTGAACCCGAAAAGACGCGTCCAGTCTTCGCCGGATTGCGCGAACTGCGCGACCAGCTCCAAGATGAATTTGGAATCGTGCTGCCCCACCTTTCGATGGGGATGAGCAACGATTACGAAATCGCGGTCGAAGAAGGCGCCACCTGGGTCCGTCTAGGCACATGCCTCTTTGGGCAGCGCCCGAAGTGGAAGCCCGTCCGCGAAAACGACTTCGACTACGAAAACCAGTAGTCGGATTTAGTTCCCAGCAATCGGCGCCGCGACGATTTCGTAGAGGAACGATGCGTCGTTCATGTCTGTGATCAAGGCCTCGTAGCCGACGCAGGCAAGGCGCTCGCCTAGCCCTTGCGCTTCTTCCCATGAACCAAAGTTCGCGCCGAAACATAGATTCACGCCATAGAAGCGAACTGGCACACCTGGATTCTTCTCAAATTCAAAGTGCGGACCGCGCGCGACAATTCGACCGTGCGTACCTGCAGGCTTGTCTCGCGGGACAATAGCCGAAAAATCCAGTGACGAACCAGGAATAATGTCGCGGTAAGGACGCATCGGTATCCAGTCGTCGGAAGGAGTTATCCGGCACGGCCCGACATTGCCTGCAATTGTAAACGGACGCGATCCGGAAATCTTGAGGTCAAGCGATGATGTTGCTCCCGCGTGATGAGGAGAAGTGCCGAAGGCGATGCGGATTTCAAGGATATTGGCATTCCATGTGCGGTTGTCCTGGAGCATCATGAAAACGGGCTTTGCCGATGATATCGCAAGACTGGTCTTGCCGCTCGCGTTGACCACCTCGAACGAATCCGTGGTCGCTGTGATAATCTGTGGCTTCTCTCCACGTTCAAGCGGGATGTCTCGCCATTCGTTGCCGGCACGGACGCGGCCACCGAAGAAACTATGCGGAAGACATGTACGTAGGCAGAGGCCATTTGATTCGAAATCGCGATCTGGCGTGCCTTCGTAATGCACGGATATCGCGCCATCGGAATCGGCGCCAACCCTGACGATGCCATTGACACAAGTTCCAGCGTCATCGCATTTTGGAATCGAGAATGGCATCGATCCATCGGCAGAGCCAGTTGTACGGAAGTCCACTGTTGCCGTGGCTGCCGACCAGTTCAATCGATAGACGCATGGCGCAAACGATAGCCCAAGTTCTTCCAAGGCCAGTTCGCCGCCCGAATACAAATTCGCCGCGACCGCGTTCGCGGCAAACATAATTATTCCTGCTACTCTTAAATAGTCTGTCCCTTTAAGCATTTTCCGCAAGTTTTTCATTTGAGTCATCCTCTTCCTTTGCAGTCGCTTACGCCATCGTCACCGGGTTATTTTGTAGCCGTCTTGCGGAGCAGATTCTTATCCCGTTCCACTCCCTGCACATCCCGATGCCGTAGCCGCCCGTCTTCCTGCCCTCGCTGAAGTGACCCGCGAACTTTTCGACCACTCCATTCACGAATTCCTTCGTCCCGACCGCGAAGCCCTTCGTAAAATGCCTCACCTTGCAGCGCAGCATCACCGGCAATTCGAGCTTGCCATGCCCCGCCAGCACTTTCCGCACTTCCTCGTGGTCGAGTGTATCCACACCCTTCGCATACAGCAGCGCACGGTACTGCGGCGCGACCGCCCCGAAGTCTGGCTTGTTCGCTTCTGGCCTGTAAATCCTTGTAATGCACAATCGCGCGTACCTGTCGCCAGCGACAGCCGCGCCATAGCTACTCCAGCGGTAGTCCTTTGGATCCTCAACTATCTGCGCACGGATCGGGTTGAGTTCGATGTACGCAGCCACAGCGGCGAGCGACCCGCCGCCTTCGACGAAAGTGCTGCCGAAGCGGCCTTGCCAGAGTGTTCCCTCGTGCCCCTCGTGATGGGCGCGGTACCATACCGAGAAGCGCTGCTTAAGGCACTGCATGAAAGGCGAGATGTCGCCCATGCGCCTCCGCAGCATCTCCTGCTCAGTCTCCAATCGGTTGATCCAATTGTGCTTGCGGTATTCGTCCCACTGGCATTTCAGCTCCGCCGCGTTCATCGAGCCATAGAGAATTTCGACACGCTCCAGCAATATTGCCTCCGTAAGCTCGATCGCCTTCGGCACATGCACGAGCACGTGGAAGTGGTTCGACATCACGCAGTACGCCAGGACCTCCAGCCCGGAGAACGCCGCGACCTTCCGCAGCATCCTCACGAACATCTCCTTCTCCGCGTCCCCGAACGCCATCTTCTTGAACGCGCACCTGCTCACCAGGTGGTAGTATCCCTCGCCTTCGTTCTTTGCTCTTGCCTTGCGCATGGTTTTCTCCTTTGCACGCATGATACGCCGCAACTTGCGGACATGTCAATGCTTAAATAGTCTGTCCCTTTAAGAGTTTTGGTGTAAATTCTGAAATCTGATTTCTTTGCCAAGCCGTTTGTGATACGATGGAACACAATCCGCGATATTGTACAATGCGGCATGGAGTCAAGCGATGGCTGTTTCTGTCTGTATCGACAACCTAGTCAAGAAATTCGGCGATTTTACCGCTGTAAACGATGTAAGTCTCCACATCGAGCCGGGCGAGATTTTCTTCATGCTCGGCCCTAGCGGATGCGGCAAGACGACGCTCCTTCGCTGCGTTGCCGGTTTTCATACTCCAGATAGCGGGCGGATCACAATAGGCGACCGCGACATCACTTCGCTTCCGCCATACGTCCGCGATACCGGCATGGTTTTCCAGAGTTATGCGCTTTGGCCTCACATGACGATTGCGCAAAATGTCGCTTTCGGCCTGGAAATGCGCAACGTGCCGAAGTTCGAGATCGAGCGCCGCGTGAAGACCGCACTCGACCATGTGAAGATCGCAGACCGCGCAGATTCGAAGCCGAACCAGCTTTCAGGCGGACAGCAACAGCGCGTCGCGCTTGCGCGCGCCCTTGTCATCGAGCCAAAGTGCCTGCTCCTCGACGAACCGCTTTCGAATCTCGACGCCAAGTTGCGCCTTGAGATGCGCATCGAGATCCGCCGTATCTGCAAGGATGCCGGCCTTACCGCGCTATATGTCACGCATGACCAGAAGGAGGCGCTGGCAATTGCGGACCGTCTCGCCGTCATGCGCGAGGGTTGTCTTCAGCAGGTCGGTTCGCCCGCCGAGGTCTATCGCAATCCCGCGAACCGCTTTGTCGCTGGCTTTATCGGCGAAGCGAATTTCATCGATGGCAAGGCCGTTTCCACATCGAACGGACGCCTTGCGCTCGAGACTCCGATCGGCGTATTCGAGGCTCGCATTCCGATGACAGTCGCGGATGCTTCGTCGGCAAGCGCGATTTGCGTTCGTCCAGAAAGCCTGCATCTTCTGCCCGCCGATGCGGCTCCAGGCGTGAACAGGATGCGCGGTCGCATTATCCAATCCGTATATCAAGGCGAAATCGCGCAGCACGTGGTCGCAGTCGATATCCCGAACGGCGCGCCGCTTGAGTTCAAGGTTTGCGAACTCGCCCCGATGGCCGGTATCGCCGAGCGCAATGGCGCGGAAGTCATGCTTTCGTTCGAGGCGGAGCAGGCGACGGCAGTGTAGCGTTTTCAGGCCATAGTGACGATTTCAAGGAGGCAAAGCATGTCAGACAAGCGGATTATCAATGCAGTGGCCCCGATTCGCATTTGCGATCTCGGCGGTTGGTCCGACACTTGGTTCGCGAAACGCGGCAAGATTCTCAACATGGGCGTATATCCATACGTCCAGTGTCAGATGAGCGTATCGCCTGCGGAAGGGAGCGAAGGGCGCCTGACAATCTTTGCCGAGAACTATGGCGACCGCTACACCATCAATCCGCAGGAGGTCGTCTATGCGCGCCATCCGCTTCTCGAGGCATGCGTTGAAATCATGAAGATTCCGCAGGGGCTTGATATCGAGGTCAACCTCTATTCGTCGGTGCCCGGCGGATCTTCGACCGGCACGTCGGCGGCTGTCACCGTCGCGTTGATTGGCGCGCTGGACATGCTCACGCCTGGCCGCATGACGCCGCACGAAGTCGCGGCGAAGGCCCACGAGGTCGAGACCGTCCTGCTCAACCAGCAAAGCGGCATCCAAGACCAGCTTTGTTCGGCTTTCGGCGGCGTCAACTTCATCGACATGCACGAGTATCCGCATTCGTCCGTTTCGCCGATCCATATCCCAAACAGCACATGGTGGGAACTCGAGTCCCGCATATCGCTTGTATTCGTCGGTCACACCCACCACTCGTCGAAGGTGCATGAAAGCGTGATCGAGGAGCTTCGCGCCGCCGGCGATACCGGCGGGGCGAAACTCGATGCGCTGCGCAAGTGCGCGGAGGACGGCCGCGACGCCTTGTTCGCGGGCGACTTCGCGGCCTTTGGACGCGCCATGGCGGCGAATACCGATGCCCAGGCGAATCTGCACCCAGCCCTCGTCTCGAAGACAGCGCAGAAGATCATCGATGTCGCGAAACAGCATGGGGCGCTTGGCTGGAAGGTCAACGGCGCTGGTGGCGATGGAGGTTCGCTCACGCTCCTCAGCGCGCCCTCCCGCTCGCAGCAACGCGCCATGCTACGCGAGATAGAGCAGCTGGGCGATGGTGTACGGGTGATCGACACCTATCTCAGCCGCTATGGATTGCGCGTCTGGGAAGGGCTCTGATCCACTTCGGGAAAAGCATTTCAAGCCATCCGTAAAACTGATCGCGCATACCCATGTCCTTCCTTCCCTCGCTTTCTTCCCTGCCGTTTTCGCTGCCCATCGCCGGCGTGGTACTCGCATACCAGCAGTCCGATGGTTTCGGCAAGTTCATCGTTATCATGCAGCTGTGTTTTTCCGCGATCGCGCTCGCGGTGTTCATCGAGAAATTCAAGGCGTTTCGGAAAATTGCCTTTTTTGTCGGAAGATTCCGCAATCTGTTCGACAGTTCAGCCGATTCCCTGAAGCTCTACAACCCCAATGCTTCCACGGCGTCGCTCGAGTCAAACCCGGCCGAGGCGATCTATCGCGTCGCCTGCTCCAGGGTCACCGAAATCATGAGTCCCGCAGGTATCGAAAGCTGGAGGAACAATGCCCCGACGGTCGCGGGGCTTGCCGATACCGAAATCGATGTCATCGACACTTCCATCGAAAACACCCTCCTTGACCAGGAAGGCATCCTTGAAAGTGGAATGACGATTCTCGCGGTCGCGGTTTCGGCATCTCCATTGCTCGGCCTCTTTGGAACCGTGTGGGGCGTTCTCAACGCATTCCAGTCGATGGGCAGAAGCGGAAGCGCGCTTCTTTCGGATGTCGCTCCAGGAATTTCATCCGCGATGCTTACCACCGTCGTAGGCCTCTTCGTCGCAATCCCCGCATCGATCGCCTACAATGTCCTTGGGTCGAAGATCAAATCGATCCAGAATCAACTCGAAGGCTTCGCCGATGACCTGAAAAGCCGCATCGCCTTCGAGTTCAAGCAGCGCTAGGGATGATCCGCCGCATGCCGATTCGCCACGCGGTCGCCGTTCATGGAAGCATCCAAGACCATGCCTGAAACCGGAAAACAAAGTGATCGCGTTGCGCTGGTGACTGGCGGGGCGCGCCGCCTTGGGCGCGCGATTTCGCTGGCGTTCGCCAATGCCGGCTATGGGGTCGCGATCCACTGCAACAAGTCAGTCGCCGAGGCGGAAGCGCTCGCCGATGAAATCAACCGGCGCCATGCGGCAACCGCCCCGCGGGCATGGGTCGTCCGCGGCGATCTCGCAATCCCGTCAGAATGCGATGCGGTGATCGGCCGCGCAATCGAAAGCGTCGGCCGCCTTGACGTGCTTGTGAACAACGCCGCGTCTTTCGCGCTTGTCTCGCTTGCGGATTCGCGCCCCGAAGATTTCGAGTCGCAGTACAAGTTGAACGCGCTCGCGCCCGCGCTTCTTTCGCGCAAGTTCAGCGAATATGTCCTCTCGGCCGCAAACAGCGAAAGCGCGCGAACGCATCGCGCGATCGTGAACATCATCGACCAGCGCATCGCGCATCCACGCGCGAACTGCATCCCATACGAAATGTCGAAGATAGCGCTGGAAGGCTTCACCCGCGCCGCCGCCGTTGAACTGGCGCCGCTCATCACGGTGAACGCCGTCGCTCCAGGCGCAGTGCTCGCGCCATCCGCGGAATGCGGCGCACATGAGCCGGCTGGCAAAGCGCTGCTCGGGCATCATCCCACTCCAGGGGCAATTGCCGAGGCGGTCGTATGGCTCGCGGAGAATCCATTTGTCACGGGGCAGACGATATTCGTCGATTCCGGGCAACACCTGCTTTGATTTCCGAACCATGGGCCATCACGCAATGAAAACTACAAAAGTCTTTCTCGCTCCAATCGACATTCGCGCCGAAGATCCCGACGCGAGGATGGCGGAAATTATTTCCGCGATCAACGAGGCACGCGGACAAGGCGCCAAGCTCGTGGTATTGCCTTCGCTGGTCGATCTCTATGAAGATGAAGCCGATAAAATCGCTGCGTCTTCGCAGGGTATCGCGGTTGTAATCGGCGGAGACTATTCGTGCATCGTCATAAAAAACGGCGCGCCGTTTTTTGTTGGAGAAGGCGAGCTGGCCGAAATCGAGGGACTGGGGCGCGTGGCGCTTCTCCCAAATTCGTCCGAAGATATCTTCATTCCCCGTGATGCCGATGCAGCAATCATTTCGGGCTGCGAACCCTTCGCCCGCGGCGAAATCGACAGGCGCGCGTGGTGGTTGTCGAGACTCGCCCGCAAAATCACGATTCCATTCATCTATGTCAATGCGATTGGCGTTCGCGACGAGGGGAAGGTCGTACGCGCATACGATGGCGCGACAATGGTTTTTGGCGCCGATGGCGCGCGCCTTGATGTTTCAAAGCCGTTTGACGGCAAGCGGGCGATCGCCACGATCAAGGCGGATGGGACCGTCGATGGCGCGACGTGCGAAGAGCCGAGCGATGGCATCCCGGAAGTTGTCGCCGCGTTGCGCTATGGCATTTTGCGCTTCCTTTCCGCGCTTCGCATCAAGCGCGTGGTAATCGGCGTCTCCGGCGGAATCGACTCTGCGGTTTCGGCCGCGCTGTATGGTTCGATCCTTCCGCCCGAAGATATCCTGCTCGTCGGCATGCCCGGTCCATTCACATCGGCGACAACCCGCAATCTCGGCCGTTCGCTGGCCTCCAACCTCGGCGCGCGCTTCGCTGAAATGCCGATTGGCCCCGCGGTCGATCTCACGCGCTCCGAATTCGCGAATCTCATGAGCGAGGGTCCTGGCGACAACACCCCTGGCGCATGGACGCTCTCGCCGTTTGCCATCGAAAACGTGCAGGCGCGCGACCGCGGCTCGCGTGTTCTCGCGGCGGCGGCGGCGGCCTTTGGCGGTGTCGTGAGCTGCAACGCCAACAAGGCGGAAATCACCATCGGCTACGGCACGCTCTATGGCGACATCCTTGGCTGGCTGGCGTGTCTGGGCGATTTGTGGAAGGGCGACGTTTACGCTGTCGGCAGGGAACTCAACGAGTCGCACTACAACCGTGAATTGATTCCCGAAGGCATCTTCAAGATCAAGCCCTCGGCGGAGCTGAGCGAGAAGCAGGCCGTCGAAAAGGGACTAGGCGATCCGCTCGTGTATCCGTATCACGACAAGCTGTTCCGTTCGTGGGTCGAGCATGAGGATGTCTTCAACGATTCTCTAGAAGCGTATCGTGGCGGAAGACTCGCGAAAGAAATCGGCTACGATGGAGACATTGCAAAGCTCTTCGCAAACGAAGACGAGTTTGTCGCCGACCTCACGCGCTGGTGGAAACTCTATCGTGGACTCGCCGTCGCGAAACGAATGCAGGCGCCACCCATTTTCGCCGTCACAAACGCACCCTTTGGCGCCGTCCCCGAATCCCAACTCGCGCCCGTCTTTCCGAAGTAGATGTGCGGCGAGTTGAATACGCAGGAGTATTCGCACGCTTGGCGAAATGTGGAACCGCGCAGGGTCTTTGGGGCGACAGCCCCCAGCACCACTTGTTAGCTGTTCACTGTTATCTGTTCACTGTTATCTCCAATGAAATCCATCATGGCTTGCATAACCAGCCTGTGTCTCGCTTCCGCGCCATGCGTCGCGCTTTCCGCCGACGCCTTCGCTACGATGCGAACGAACATGGCGCATTACCTGGTTGACCAGCTTCTCAACGCCCCGATTGCGCCAGGTGATTCCGATGCGCTGCATGTGCCGCCTTTCGACGGCGATGGCGTCTGGAACGATGTTGACTATGCGTCACGGCGTTCGAGCACATGGCCGGCGAAGCTTCATCTGCGTCGGATGTACGGACTCGCCGCGCAGGGTGCCCCCGAATCGCGCTCGGCAGCGATCGAGGCGCTCGCCGCATGGGTACGCCTCGATCCGCAAAGCGACAACTGGTGGAACCAGGAGATTGGCACTCCGAAATCGCTATGCGAAACGATGATCCTCCTTGGCGACGACCTGCCCGCCGAACTGCGCGATGCGGTCCGTCCGATCCTCGATCGTTCAAAGCCGGGCCGTACCGGACAAAACCGCACGTGGCTCGCGGGCATACACGCGATGAAGGGAATGATCTACGGCGACGCCAACGCGGTAGCGGCGGCGCACAGGACGCTCCTCGACGAACTGAAGATCGTCGGTCTTGGGACCGAAGGCCTGCAGGATGATTTCACCTTCCACCAGCATGGCCCCCAGATGCAGCTTGGCACATACGGGCTTTCGTTCTTCCGCGAGATGACGAAGTGGGCGACTGTCTTCGACGGCACGCCATACGCATTCCCATCCGACAAGCTTGCACTTCTCGAGCACTTCTTCACCGATGCGCTTCAATGGCCGGTTTATTGCGGCACAATGGATTTCTCGGCGTGCGGGCGCCAGATAGTCGGCGATTACCCGGCAACGAAAGCGCATTCGGTATTCGCCGGCGCCGTCGCCCTCAAGCGCATCGGATGCCTTGCCGATTTCGATCCCGACAAATTTGGAACGCTCGCCGGTTCACGATACTTCCCGAGCAGCGCCTACCTTGTGCACCGTGCGCCAGAATTCTTCTTCGCCTTGCGAATGTGCGCGCCCGATATCGTCGGCGCGGAAACCGTAAACAGCGAGAACCTTCTTGGACGCTACACTGCCGATGGCGCCACCTACTTCCGCACTGCGGGAAACGGATTCATCGATGCCATCCGAATGTGGGACTGGAGCTTTATTCCAGGCACGACGGAGGCAATCAAGAAGAAGCCGGATCTCAAGGTCCATGGCAGACGCAACCAGGATGGCGGAAGCGCGACTGGCGCGGTCGAAGACGGGATTGCAACGGCCGAGATGAGTTTCCGCGCGTCGGAATTCGTCGCGGACAAACGATGGCGCTGCGCAGGCAACGGCTTTGAAGCCACGGGGTCTGGCATTTCTTCGGAAAGCGTCTGGCGCATTGTCACCACCATCGACCAGCGGTTGGTGCAAGGGACCGTAACCATCGTGGGCGCCGACGGCATTCGCATGCCGCTTGCCGATGGCGATCAAGTCATCCCGATGCCCGCGCACATCGAGCATGCGGGAATCGCCTACGACATCGCTTCCGCCGATGGCGAACTACATGTCGGGCAATCCATGCGCCGTGGCAGCTGGCGCCGCATCAATGCCGCGGCATCAAATGAGCCCGTCGAGGGCAAGATGCTCCTCATCTATATCGATCATGGCGTTCGTCCGAGCGGCGCAGGTTATAGATATTCCGTGACAGCCAAATAACTTGCCTCTCATTTGCATTGATTTGGATCGTGCATAAGGCTAACATTCCAACATCAAGGTAAATGGTGCCTTGTTGGAGGAGTTGTTTCCATGAATGTGTCGAGGTCGTTGATGGCCGCCCTTGTCGCGGGCGCGCTTCTTTCCATCCCGTCCATTTCGCATGCCGAACTGGGCGACTATCAAGAATTCACCGACAAGGAAAACTGGTCGGCAACCGTCAGTGGCAACGGCGACGGCCAAGGTGCCGCCGCGATCATCAACGGCAATGAGACGGACATGTGGCAGTGCGACTGGCGAGGGGACGCATGGTTCTGCATCGACCTCGGCTCGCGCCGCACCATCCGCGCCTTCAAATATCGTCCGCGCCAGGCAGACCACAGCATCAAGGACTACAAGCTCTGGGTGCTCGATGCGCCTGTCACATCATACGACGATGTCAACGCGCTTCCCAATTCCCATGCTCCCGCATCGGCTGGTGTCCTGCCGTTCACCAACGACCCGACATACATCGAAGTTGAGTCCCCGCAGGTCGGCCGCTATGTCGTAATGCAGTCGTTCACGACCTACGAGCACAGCGCCGGTTGCCGCGAGTTCTGGCTATACGGCGAAAACGCCGCCACGCCCTGCTTCGTCTTTTGGCCGGCATCGAAGCGCGTCTATGCCATGGAATCGGCCGACTTCGCGCTTTCGGCGACAGACCATGACACCGGTTCGCTTTCCGCCGATTTCTCGCTGAGCGATCCCAATGGCGCAATCGCATCCGTCGTCCTGGGCAATGCGGACATTACCGCCGGCGGCGCGGATGTCGCCACGTTCACGGCTGGGGTCTGCGACCAGGGTACGCTTGCGGTAACGGCCTCGGCCAATATCGGCACGGCCACAATGACGCTCTCCGAAGGCTCGTCGTCGTTCGGCGCCATCTCGCGTTCCGCGCAGATTGAATCCGTCGCGCGCGTGGTGCGTCTCGTCGGTAGCCCGAACATCGGCGTGGGAATCGGCTCGTCCGTGACGCGCACCATCCAGATTGTCGATTCCGAACTCGCCGCCCCCGGCGCAATCACGCTTTCGGCCGGCGCGCCCTCAAATCCTTCGGCGTCTGTCTCCGGTGATGCCTCGATCGCCGATGGAGCATTCGCCTCCTCCGGCTCCATCATCCTTACCGGCGAAAGCGAAGGCTCCGCCACGGTACTGCTTACCCTCGGCAACGACTTCGTCTTCGAGGAAACCGGCACCTCCACGCTTTCCCTCATGGTCGCGACCCTCGGCGACACGATCTACGTCGCGCCCAACGGAGACGATTCGAACATCGGCACCGAGAACCTTCCCCTTCGCTCCATCTCCGCCGCCGCGACTCTCGCAATGGACAGCGGCGCCGACATCGTGATCGCCGCCGGCCTTTACGACGCCGCCCACGGCGAAACATTCCCGATCCTTCCTCCGAACGGAATCGAAATCCGCGGCGTCGCGGGTGCGACGCGCACCCCCGCCGATTCGACCATCATCGACTGCGGTGGCACTGGCGGCTGCTTCTCCTTCCCGGCAGTCCATTCCGCCACGGCCGGACTCCTCTCCAACCTCGTGATCACCAACGCCGCGCACTTCGCCGTGAAGGGCAACCTCTGGTACGGCACGATGGAGAACTGCATTGTCGATGGCGTGACCGCCTCCTCTGGCGACGACGCGATCTTCTCGATCGACTCCCTTGACTACAGCACCAGCCTGCTCTTCACGAACTGCGTCTTCCGCAACGTCACCACCTCGGGCGAGTACTGGATGCGCTTCAGCTACAGGTACGGCCCGATCTCCTTCGCCGACTGCTCCTTCGAGAACCTCTCGATCACCGGCGGCAATAGTTATACCGCCAAGACTGGACCGATCGTGATGTATTCGACATACTGCAACGGAACGAATGACTCGACTGTGAAGTTCCTGCGCTGCACATTCGACAACCTCAACGTTTACCGTACCTCGGGCAATTACAGCTCCGACGGCGGATACTTTGAAAACGGCGTGATCAACCCGTGGGCGAAGACATGGGTGGACCGCTGCGTCTTCCGCCACGCTTCCGCCCCATTCGCCTATTTCGGCGGAAACCGCAACGAGACGCACATCTACAACTCGCTCTTCTACGACATCGATTGCGGAGAATGGGGCGTTGCGCATGTCTTCTACGGCGCCGAACTCGATGTGCGCAACTGCACCTTCGACCAGGTGAGCACGGTCTTCCATACCGATGGCAACCACGCCATCACGACCGTCCACAACCTCTCGATCTCTTCCGCTTCGAGGCTGAACTCGATGGACAAGTCCCGCCTCGTGCTCAAGAGCTGCAATGTCTTCGACACGCCGGTCGCGGACATGTACGACGTGTTCTACGACACTACGTCGAGCGAAAACGTGACATCCTACGCGCCGGACTACGTCGCCGCGTACGACAGCGCGAACCCCGGCGCCGAGAACTACCGCCTCTGGTCGTACAGCGAACTGATCGATATCGGCGACAATTCCGCCATCAACGGCGACTATGCCCTCGACCTCGCCGACAAGCCGCGCGCGTACAGCGCAGCCGGCACGGCGGTCGTCGATCTCGGCGCGTACGAGTCCCGTTTCGGTGCGCCCGACACAGTCTCCTTCTACACGCCTTCGACAATCTTCCATGGGTTCGTCGGTGAATCCGTAACGATTCCAGTAAGCATCAACCCCGCGCCGGAAACCACGACTCCTGTCCAAGCCGCCGTCGCGCTTGGCGCGGACCTTTCGACCGAGACCCCAACGCTCGCATGGGCCACGGGCACCGAGGTCAACCAGTTGACGGTCACGGCCGCGGACGCCTTGACGGACGGCGATGGCGAGCGCATGCTGGTCACGGTTTCGGAAAACGGAACGTCGGTCGGCATCGAGCCTCTCGCTGTTGGCGTGTACCTCCACCAGAAGCAGGTGACCCTCGATTGCCCGGCGCGTCTCTATGTCCGCGAAGGCGCGGCCATGGAAATACCCGTCAAGATCTACTCGGAAGGCGCGGTCGCCCCAATCGCGCTCGCCATCTCCGTAGGCGCCGCCACGGGTTTGGGCGACAATGAAATCTCGTGGATGGGCACCGCTGAAATCCCCGCTGGCGAAAACGTCTCCACGGGCGTACTGCGCATCGTCGGCGGCACTGGCCTGAACAACGTGGCCATCTCCATCGGTGGCGGCTTCGCTTTCGCGGAGAGCGGAACCGATGCGGCCACGATCGAAATCGTTGGCTACCCTGGCGCGCTTTATGTCGATCCCGAAAACGGCAGCGATTCCGGCTATGGCTCCATCGACAATCCCTTCAAGACCATCACGCACGCGATCGGGGAATCATCGCTTGGTGACGTCATCCGGATTCTTCCCGGCACATGCGACGCCGCATCCGGCGAAACATTCCCGCTCGTTCCCGATGGCGTGCTGCTGCAGGGCTTCAATCCAAATGGAGACGCTGATCGCACCGACGTCATCATCGACGGCGGCAATGGCACGGCCAACCTGATTTCGCTCGTCGCGCCCAAGTACACCGCCGGCATCGAAAACCTCTGGCTGCGCGAATCGACAGAAGCCGCCATCAACGCCGATGCCGCGACCATCGCGATGACAAACGTGCTCTTCACGCAGTCATACGCGAACCACGGCAACTACGCTTGCGGCGGCGCGACGATGCGCAACGACTCGCAGCTATACGCGGTCGATTGCTGTTTCACCGGCATGTCCCGCGTCGCCGCCGCTGTCGGCGTGACCGCCCACAAGAACAACACCAACTCCAACTTCCACGCCCTCCGCTGCGAGTTCCTCGACAACTATTCAGCGCAAGGCACGGTCGCGCAGTTCGCTGGTCCCGAAGTCGCGGGCCGTTTCTCCCTTACGGACTGCCTCTTCAAGGGCAACAGCGTACCGAACAATGGTTGCGGCGATGGCTTCGCTTCATCCGCGATCTTCATCTGGGGACGCCATTACCTTCCCTCTTACATCGAGGTCGATCGCTGCCGCTTCATCGACAACCACGGCGGCTCCCTGATCAGCATCAGCAACACGGCGGGAGGAATGCCGCGCATCAGCAACTCGCTCTTCGCCGGGAATGAGTCGCCCTGCTGCATGTTCCTCGGCTATAGCTGGAAGATGGATGTCCACAACTGCACCTTCATCGGCAACACTGGCGGATATGCCGCCCGCTCCTGCGACCGTGACGGGCATGGCATGCACATCTACAACTCCATCCTCTGCAACGAGGAGACGCTCACCTTCGTTTCGGGCTGGGGCAATTCCGGCGCGACCAATCTCCGCCTCCACGACACGATTGTCTTCAACTGCGGAGCGGGCGAAGGCTACGACACCGCGCACAGCGAAAACGTGATCTATGAAAATCCCGGCTTCGTGAACATCGCGGTCGCGGCGACCGATCCCGCCTTCGACGCCCACCTCGCCAGCGCAGACAGCCCTGCGGTCAACGCCGGCGTGAATGCGAATGTCTTCGGCGACTATGATCTCGACGGCGCAGCCCGCATCCAGAAACTCCACAAGGGCATGGTAGTCGATCTCGGCTGCTACGAGCGCTTCAATCCGCCGGCCGGCACATTCATCTTTATCAAGTAGTCAACCGCGCGAATTCGCGCGCCGGTTGACTGGAGAATCGCAGTGGTTTCGCTTATCGCACCCATCGTAGTCTCGGCTTCGCAACATTCGCTGCAGCGGGAAAACGGCGCGCCGTTTTTCTATCTCGGCGATACCGCGTGGGAGTTGTTCCACCGCCTCACCCGCGAGGAGGCGGACTTCTACCTCGCGACACGCGCGGATCAGGGCTTCACCGTGATCCAAGCGGTATTGCTGGCCGAGTTCGACGGCGTGCGCACACCGAACGCATACGGCAAACTGCCGCTTGTAGATAACGATCCCACCCGTCCCGATGATTCGCCCGGCGGGTTCTGGGATCATGCCGACTACATCGTGCGCCGCGCTAATGAACTCGGGCTCGTGATGGGGCTTCTGCCGACATGGGGCGACAAATGGAACAACTCCTGGGGCGCTGGCCCCGAGATTTTCAATCCCGAAAACGCGCGCGTATATGGCCGCTGGCTAGGTAGCCGCTACCGCGACGCCGACGTAATATGGATTCTCGGCGGCGACCGTCTCGTGGAGTCGGATAAGCACCGCGCGACTCTCCAGGCGATGGCGGAAGGACTGCGGGAAGGTGATGGAGGCAAACACCTTATTACCTTCCACCCAGCGGGCGGACGCGGCTCGTCCGAGGCCTTCCCCGATACGCCGTGGATTGATTTCCATACGCGGCAGAACGGACACGACATGAACTTCGAGCCAAACTACGCAAAGACGCTCGAAGACTACAACCGCAAGCCCGTCAAGCCCGTAATCGACGGCGAACCTCTTTACGAAGGGCATCCGCTTTCGTTCCGTCCCGACGAACTGGGGCACAGCGTCGCGGCCGATGTGCGCCGTCCCCTCTACTGGGACCTCTTTCACGGCGCATGCGGACACACCTACGGACACCATTCGATCTGGCAGTTCTGGGCGCCCGGACGCGACCCTGTGAACCGTCCGCTCATTCCCTGGCGCGACGCGCTTTTCGCCCAAGGTGCCGCGCAGATGGTCCATGCGCGCCATCTGATCGAAATCCTCGACGCCTTCGACCGTATTCCCGATGATTCGCTTCTTCTCCCGGAACCATTTGATTCCGCTATCCCCGGGCATGGCATACGCCGTTTCGCGGCGTGCCGCGATCCCGAAGGACGCTACATCCTCGCGTATGCGCCGATTGGAATGCCATTCCGCCTGCGCCTTGATGCGCTGAAGGGGGAAAAGTGCCATGCGCGGTGGATGGATCCGCGCACGGGCGAATTCATTGAAATCGGCGAAATACCGACCGCCACCCCGCAAACATTCGCGCCGCCCACACCCGGCGAACTCGCCGACTGGGTGCTTGTCTGCGATGTGCCGGGACTCAAAGAAGCCAAATAAGAAAAAATTGCCTATAACCACTCGACAGGCACTAGATGTTAACGAGCGCGGGGACATCGCCGATGCCGGGGACAATCCTGCTTGGCGCATAGCCGAAGCGCTTGACATCGGATTCGGTTGTAACACCCGAAAGGACGAGTACCGTATCAATCCCCGATTCGATGCCGGCGACAATGTCGGTATCCATCGTGATTGACGCTTCCGATTCCATGTCCAGAATTCTTCGGTAACAGGAATTATGGCGCAACGCACCCCACTGCGCCTGATGTGCCTGGGCGAAGCGATGAGTCAACTCGTTTTCCGTCACCACTTTCAGCGCAAACGTCTTTTGTCCGTTTTTTGCCAACCCGCCATTCACGCCATAACGATACGGCGAAAGTCCTGTTGCGCCAAAACAGGGAATATCCGAAACGACACGCCGCGCCTTTGGCTACTATCTTTTCGACAATAATCAGCGGCTTCTTGTCTGGCGACAATCTAACCAAGCCGTCCTTTTAACCCAGTCAACAGGTTCGAGTTTTCCGTTCGCCTTCATCAATCAGTCCTCCGCATCAATTTTTCTAATCAGTTCGTTTGCCCACTTCACCGCCTCGCCAACAGTTGACAGAATGGATGTGCTATCTCCAGCCTTTAAATTTGAGCGGAGCGACTCAAGATAAACATCTAGATCGGCAACCCGTGCCGTGTCAATGTCCTTGGTGTAACGAGTTATGACACCACCATAGCGAAACATCAACGAACTGCCGCCTTTGACCACTCCATCCGGCAACATTTGCCCGACAATGACATCAGCCATAGCACGAGACAAACGAACGTCATTCTGATCTTCCGCACAGTAACGCTTGATTGCCTTGACGAGATTCGTCGCGGAATTCGGCAGTTTCATATCGCGAACTCCTTCTCTAGTTCCTGCGCTTCCTTGTAGTCAACAAGCCCTCGTCGCTTGGCATCTAGAATTGCAGTCACCAATCTATCCCGCATCAACGCACCACTACAAGTCCGAATCGCATCGGCAACACCCTGGCTACGAATGCCATTAAAATCCTCTCGTTTCACATCCTTCGGTGGACGAACCACCTTAATCCAATCAGGAAGCCGACGCCGCTTACGCGCAGTTGTCGCGACGAAGACCTTTGCGGGGTTCACGAGCGCAAGATCGTGCATGGCCAGCACGCTCATTCCATAAATCATCGACTCTTTACCGACATGCGCAACAGCCTCGGCATATTGATCATACGCGCTCGGTGTATACTGGTTGAGTCGATAAACACCATGGCCTATGTTCTCCAATCGACCGATTTTAACCCAACGCGGCAATTCAATATAGACATTGCAAACACCTTTGGCATCGTCAGTCGTGACGATGCCATAGTTATCAAGACCAATTTCGTTTATCGCCTCCCAATGAGTCATTGGCCAATATAATATCATAACTGTATGTGATTTGGCAATTACGATTCAATAATAACGCCAATCTACATAGTGTCTGCCCATAAAAGCCTCGATCCGGCGGCAGGTGCGGGGTTTCTCGCCGCTCGGCGACCGTGCGTCGTCTGCGGATGCCTGTGACCGAGCCCGTCATGCCACCTCGTCCTCGATTTCCAGCATATGACACGTCGA